>JAHFCY010000162.1 GCA_023249255.1 Candidatus Lindowiibacteriota bacterium
GTCCGAAACGCCAAAGGCCAGAAAGCGGGCGGCCTGACAGCATGGTTCTACAACGTCGAGTACCGGATCCCGGTCCTCGAAAATACGTTCAGTATTCTGTTCTTTCACGACGCCGGGATTGTCAGCGACAAGGCGTTCGCTTTCGGCGGTAATTTCAAACCGAGCCTCGGAATCGGCCTTCGCGTCCAGAGCCCGATGGGCCCCATCCGCCTCGATTTCGGCTATCGCCTGTCGGATACCTACAAGGGATCGAACGACAAGGGCCAGTTCCAACCGCATTTTTCGTTCGGCCAGCAGTTTTGATGACGGATGGGGCGCGTCAGGGGGATTTACAGAGTGATATCATGATATCATGATATATATCATGATATCATGATATCATGATATCACATGGCTTCCGGACAGGAACCGGCCCGACTGGCGTACGTCCTTTGCGCCGGCGCCGGCATTCGCCTTCGGCCCCTCACGCGACGCCTGCCCAAAGCGCTCCTGCCGGTCTCCGGACGGCCTATGGTCTTTCATGTTCTCGACGGCCTTCGCGCGCACGGTATCCGTCGGTTCGTGGTCAACCTTCATGCCCACCCGGATCTGCTTCATCGGGCGCTCCGCGGTTACGCCCGGCAACATGGCATTTCGATTGCGTTCGTTGTCGAACCGCGGCTTCTCGATACCGGCGGCGCGATCCTCAATGCCGAGACTCATTTATGTGAACCGTTCTGGCTGCTCAACTGCGATATCGGCCTGGCCGGCATTTCTCTGTCCGCGATCGAATCCCGGCACCACCGGCAAAAAAATGCGGCGACGCTCGCTGTTCGGCCCATGCTGGCAGGAGAATTATTCAATCCGGTTGGCGTTGACCGCCGGGGACGGCTTGTCCGCGTGTCCGGCGTTTTCGGCCGCGGCGGACGGGATCATGTTTTTCTTGGAATCCATCGGATCGAACCGGACGCGCTTCGGTTTCTCTCTCGCACGGAAAAAATATTTCCGATTTTTGGCGGACTCTACCGCAATCTTCACGCGGCAGGCAAGCTGCTGGCCGCTCACGTATGCCACCCCGCGCTCGATATCGATCTGGGGACGCTCGAAGGATACTACGCCGCGAATCTCACCATTTAACCCTCACCCGTTCGGAGCCTGACTGATCCCCGGCAAAATATGGACAATTATCCCGGCGCGTGGCAGATTGGGCTGCATGAAGGGATATCGTACAGAGACTGATTCTCTCGGCGAGATTTGTGTTTCGGATTCCGCGCTATGGGGAGCGCAGACCCAGCGTGCAGTCGAGAATTTCCCCATCAGCGGACTGCGTATCCCGCGGCGGATGATCCGCGCGCTCGGACTTTTGAAAAAAGCCGCCGCGCAGGTCAACCACGCAACAGGCCGGCTGGACCGCAGGCGCGCAACCGCAATCATCCGGGCCGCGGAAGAAGTCGCGGACGGCAAATGGGATTCGCAATTCCCTGTCGACATTTTTCAGACCGGCTCCGGCACGTCATCCAACATGAACGCCAACGAAGTCGTTTCCAATCGCGCGATACAGATATTAAAAGGCAAAGTCGGCTCCAAGTCTCCCGTCCATCCAAACGACCACGTCAACATGGGACAATCCTCCAACGACATCATCCCGACCGCTATGCACATTGCCGCTGCGGACGCCGTTCAAAACGATCTTGAGCCGGCGCTCGAAGAATTGCATGCTGCGCTGGCGGCAAAAGCTCATGAGTTTGATGGCGTTGTCAAAATCGGCCGGACGCATCTGCAGGACGCCGTGCCGGTCAGGCTCGGACAGGAGTTTTCGGGATACGCCGCGCAGATCAAGCAGGGTTTAAGACGCATCCGGACCGCGCAAAAATCTCTGTTCGACCTGGCGCTGGGCGGGACCGCCGTCGGCACCGGATTGAACGCCCGGCCGGACTTTGCGCCGGCCGTGATCCGGCGGATCGCGCGTGAAACGAAAATTCCTTTCCATCAGGCGGAAAATTTATTCGAGGCGCTGGCGGCGAAGGATGCGGTGGTCGAGGTGAGCGGAGCGCTGAAAACCATTGCCGTGAGTCTTACCAAAATCGCCAACGACGTCCGATGGCTCGGTTCCGGCCCGCGATGCGGCATTGGCGAAATCAGCCTGCCCGACCTTCAGCCCGGATCATCCATCATGCCCGGCAAGGTCAACCCGGTGATGCCCGAGATGATGTTGATGGTCTGCGCGCACGTCATCGGCAATGACGTCGCCGTGACGGTCGGCGGCCGGGACGGAAATTTTGAATTGAATGTCATGAAACCGATGATGGCTTACAATCTCCTGCAATCAATCGAAATTTTGTCGAATGCCATGCGCGCTTTCAGCACCCGGTGCGTGCAGGGCCTCAAGGCCAATCGCGAGCGGTGCGAGGAACTGATCGAAAAAAGTCTGGCGATGTGCACGGCGCTTGCGCCGAAGATCGGCTACGACGCGGCGGCCGCAATCGCAAAGGAATCCCACAAGACCGGCAAAACCGTCCGGCAGATCGCGCGGGAGAAGAAGTTGATGCCGGACAGGGAACTCGACCGGATTCTCAACGCCAAAAGGATGACCTATCCCGGAATTCCGGGCTGACGCCTCAGCGGATTCTGCGGGATTTCTATTTCTACGGTGACGGGGCGATGCCCAGCATGCTGGGGCCGTTGTAAAACATGCCGGCGACGCAGGCGATCATGTAGGTGGCCAGCGATCCGGCGACCATCGCCTTGAATCCAAGTTTGGCCAGATCTCCCCGGCGCGACGGGGCCATCGGGGCGATGCCGCCGATCTGGATGGCGATCGACGCGAAATTTGAAAATCCGCAGAGGGCGTAGGACACGATCACGATGGACCGCGGATCGAGTGCGGGCATTTCTCCGCGGCCGACGGCGCCGAGGATGTTGGAGAGATCGATGTAAGCGATAAATTCGGTCAGAATCAATTTTTCGCCGAGGAGTTTTCCGATCGACAGCGCGTCCTGCGGCGGGACGCCCATCATGACCGCGATCGGCCAGTGAAACCAGCCGAGGATGAGTTGAAGCGACAGTTTGGGGTCGGGCGCCAGCGGACCCGCCATCAGTACGCCGACATTGGCGATGACGCCGATGGCGATGAGGGTCAATAACAGCGGCGGACCAAACGGCTTGGGGCGATCGCACTGTAAAAACAGCGGAAACCACGCCGAGATGGCAACGCCCGTGATCAGCTTCGCCGTTGTGTTGTCCATCGCCGCGTACGACACAGCCGCCAGAACCGCAACCCCGGCCAGCATGGACCACACCAGAACATCATTCGGCGCGCGGCCGCGTTTCCAGACGATCAGCAGAGCGAGAACCGCCGCGCCCAACATCAGGTCGAACCGAATAACGCCCATGCGGTTGTGCAGAAGATCGCCGATGGCGCTGACGCCGAGATTGGCCATCGCAATCAGGGCGACAAACGAGACGAGCATCGCCGCGACGTTGATCGCCAACTGCCAGCCGACCGTCGTGCCGTTCGCCGCCGCGTCCAGGACGTTGGCGTCCTGAATCTCGACCTCCATCTTGACCTCGCCCATCGTCAGCGGCGATTCCTTTTCGGGCACCATGATCTTGGCGAAGATGAACGCCGCGGGCGCCGACAGAAGTGACGCCGAAATGAGGTGGGACGCGATGTTCGGAAAATATCCTGAAAGCATCATGACGTACGCGCCCAGCACCCCGCCGGCTGTGTTGGCAAATCCCCCGACCATGATCGCCATGAGTTCCGAGCGTGTCATGCTTTCGATGTAAGGCCGCACCACCAGCGGCGCTTCGGTCTGGCCGACGAAGATATTGGCGGAGTTTGACAGCGACTCGGCGCCGGAGACCCGCATCGTTCGTTCCATGATCTTGGCGAACAGCAGAACGATTTTCTGCATGATGCCGAGGTAATAGAGGACGGACAGGAGCGCGGAGAAGAAGATGATGGTGGTAAGGACTTGAAAGGCGAAGAAAAATCCCGGCACGGTGCCGGTTTTGATCGCAAGCTGAATGAGTGGGTCGGTCGAAGTCTGTCCGAGGCGAGTGAGATATTCCTTCAGCGTAAGTGGAATGTGGCCGGTTGACGCGGAACTTCCGACCGAATTGAATACAAAGGTGGCGCCCTCCTCGCTGAATGCCAGAAGGGCATTGAACACGTCATTCAATTTCAGGAAGAATTTTGCGCCGGGTTCCCAGAAAAGGACCACGAAACCGAAAACAATCTGGAGTGATATCCCCCAGATGACGACCCGCCACGGAAACCGTTGCCGGTCTTCCGACATCAGCCACGCCAGGAACATGAGCACAAACAGACCCAGAAACGAAATCACATTGTATCCACTCATGGATTGGTGAATGAGACCTCAAAAAAAGTTCGGAGTCAACCGGAGGAATAAAAAACGCGCAATGGGTCGGAAATTCATATATTCTTCACCATGGAGATGCAAAGGTTGTGGAGGGAACGCAACTCCGCCAGCCCACCCATCTGGCACTCCATGGTGACATATGGTTGCATATTGTCTTAACTTGTTTTGTCTGGATATATACGGTATAAAGACTATAAAAGGAGGCGGTGAACATGAAACTGAAGGCCATGACCCTGAATGTTGACGAGCGCCAGGTCCGACGGCTCGATCGGATTGCGAGGGAAACGCGGATTCCGAAATCCGAGCTGGTCCGGGAAGGCATCGATCTGGCGATCCGAAAATACGAAGACGGCCGGATTACCGCGGATTTCCGCAATCTGGTCGACCAGACCATACGGGACGATTCACGGCTTCTCAAGCGATTAAAGGACGCCTGACGGTGGTATTTCTGCATCCGGATCAGGTGATCTACATTCACGGCCAGGTTCTGGCTGTCAGCGGTGGTTTGGCCGGGCTTCGGGATCGATCTCTCCTCGAATCCGCCGTCTATCGAATGCAGTCGAGTTTTGGCGGTTCGGACCTCTATCCGGATCTATTCAGCAAAGCCGCAGTGTTATGTCATTCTCTCATTTGCAATCACCCCTTTGTCGACGCCAACAAACGGACCGCGTACGAGACACTCCGGATATTTCTTCAGCTGAATTGCCGGGACATCTCCGCTTCTGAATCAGCGAAATTCGATCTGGTCGTCGCGGTCGCCAATGGGAAAATGACCGTTGATCAGATTGCCGCATGGCTGGGTAAACACACCATTGAAATCTGATTTTTCCAGTAAGTTTCATTCCGAACCCATAGCCGATCACTTCGATTATCCGGGGCTTAAACCCCGGCTACGGGGTATACGGAGTGGTGATCATCCCCAAAAAGCATCTTGTTATTCTTGACACGCGCAGGCGCGGGGGTCATAATACCGCTCTGATATACACACATTTATCTATTATCGGTCAGCAGGGGTGAGGCATGCACAGTCTTGGCCGGGCGGCCAAGAGGGGGAATAATTCGGTTCGGTTCGAAACGGGTCTGAAACCCTGTGTCGGGGTGCGTTCTGCGCCCGCCCTCCTTCGTCCCGCGCCGGTCCTGGCTCCCATGGCCGCAAATGTCAATGATGTCAATACCCGGCCCCATTTTTCCAAACTTTTTGCCTTCCTCGCTGTTCTGCTCACTGTTGCCTGTTGCCTGTTGTCTGTTGCCCCATCAGATGCCGCCATCTGGTACGTCAACGATGCGTCAACGACGGGTGACTCGTACACGACCGCGGTCGGGTCTGACGGCAACGCCGGCAACACGCGGTCGGTGCCGTATCGGACCATCATCAAGGCGCTCAATTCGGCGAAATCCTACGACACGATCTACGTCGACGCCGGGACATTTGATTCGTACGTCGATTTTGTGAACGTGGGCGGGACGACCGAAAGCGCGGGGATCAAAATCGACACAGATTACCTGACGATCATCGGCAAGGATTCCGGCTCGACGATCATCGATCCGCCGGGCGACACCACCATTGGCACGATGGACGGAATCTACGCCGACTCGCAGGTCGGACTGCTGATCAAAAATCTCGGCGTGACGGGCGCCAACACCGCGATCAGTTTCGTCAACGTCGATCTATCCACCCTCTCCGGCGACAGCATTTCCGGCAACGGCGGCACCGCCTTCAGCCTCTCGCTCGGCTCGGACACAAATACATTCACCGGCAACCACATCAACAACAATGGCGGGCTCCAGTTTTCCATCTTCGACGATTTCGCCGAGACCATCGTGGGAAACCTGATCGAGTACGGCGGCGGCGGGCCGGCCATCATCATCGAAAACGGCGCAGGCTCCGCAATTATGTCGAACACGATCCGGTATGTCTCGCAGGGAGTGGAGATGGGATCGTGCCACCGTCAAACGATCGTCGGCAACACCATCCAGTACTGCGTCTCGGAAGGCATGACGCTGTCGTCAAGCGATTTTCTGACGATCACGAACAATCTGCTCCGGGGCAACGGGACGGGGCTGGCCCTCTCGTCGTGTTCGGACGTTCTGGTTTTCCAGAACCAGTTCGACGGCGACACGGATTATCAGGTGAATATCAGCGGAACGAGCATGAACGACACGTTCATGAAAAACAATTTCCGCACGTCCGCGGCGAATCCCGACAGCGGATTCGTGTCCAACGGGACGGTCAACTCGTTCGATTTTTCCCGCAACTGGTGGGACACGACGGACGAAGTCACGATCCGCAGCCGGATTTTCAACACGGACCTGTCGGTCACCGACTCGGTGTCGTTCATTCCCTACCGTCTCGGGCCCGTCGACACAACCACGGGCGCCGACACGACGGCTCCCGGATTGCCCGCAAGCGTCTCGCTTGACGCCAGTACCGCAAGCCAGATCAAACTCACGTGGACGATTCCGACGATCAACGAGGAAACCAATGGCGGCAACCTCGCCTACGGCGGCGCGAAAATTTACAGGCGGACAACCGCCGACACGACCAACTGGGCGAACCCGAACATGCTCGTCCGGATTGCCGCGAAGACGGACACGCAGTGGACCGACACGACGGTCTCGGGCGGGACGACCTACTATTACCGGCTGACGGCGTTTGACACGTCGACTCCCGCCAACCAGTCGTTTTTCACCGACACGAAATCGGCAACTGCTTCGAGCGGCAGTAGCAGTGCCACCAACTGGTTCGTTAACGACACGTATACGTCTTCGGACTCATTTACGTACGCCGGCGGGTCGGACACATCCTACGGCGACGGGACGCAGTCGAAACCTTTTCGGACGGTCATCAAGGCGCTCAAATCGGCCAAGTCGGGCGACACGATCTACGTGGACGCGGGGTTTTATGACTCGTACGTGAACTTCGGCGTTGACACGGTATCGTTCATGATCGACACGGACAACCTCGCGATCATCGGCAAGGATTCGGGGTCGACGATTTTCGATCCGCCGGGCGATTCGAGTCTTGAAATGGCCTGCGCCTACGCCGACACGCAATCGGGACTGGTCCTCAAAAATATCGGGTTCACCGGCGCCGGGATCGGCATCATTTTTTCCAATTGCGATACCTCCACCATCGCGGGCGACAGTATCATCCGGTGCGGCGGCGGCATTGAACTCGACGCGTCGTGTCACAGCGTCACCGTCAGCGGCAATGTGGCCGAGTTCAACAGCAGTCAGGGATTGCGTATGGAAGGCGGCAATGGAAACACGATCCAGAACAATGTGTTCCGCTACAACGCCCAAGGTGGCATCGCTGTGCAGGTGACAAGCGGCGACACAAAATCGTCTGACAGCAACGTCTTTTCCGGCTGTGTCATCGACTCCAACGCCGGCATCGGGATCAAACTCGAAGGATCCGGCGGCAACACGATCAAGAACAATCTCATCCGATCCAACGCTGGCGGCGCCGTCTGGTTCAATTCGGGGGGGAACAACCTCGGATCTCACGCGAATCTTCTGGACAGCAAC
>JAHFCY010000163.1 GCA_023249255.1 Candidatus Lindowiibacteriota bacterium
CGTGCGTATCATGGCTTACAGCGGCGTCAGCGAAATCCGGGATGAATATTCCTTCGTCGGTTCGGCCCCCGGGGGTTTGGAGGGTGAGGACCAGAACGACGTCTGGAAAGCGCCGGGGATGTTGGGCGACACGCCGGTGTGGGTGGGCGAACCCAGCGCGGGTAATGCGGACAATGCAACAATGAAACAAGGCGGCAATGAGCAATTAGCAATGAAATACTACGGCGCAAGCATCGGTCCGCCGGTGAAAACGGCTCTGGCGTGGCCCGTGGTCGTGACGCCTCCGCCCGGCATGCAGGCCGCGACGCTGAAATGGGACTTGGGCGGATTGCCTTCGGGATTGGAAGCGTACGTCCTTGGCGCGCCCGGCGGTCCCGTCAACATGCGGTCGGCGTCCGCCGCGAATCTCGTCTTCGCCTCGCCCGCGCAGGTCACCGTCGTGGTGGGCCTGCCGGAGTATTTGGGCGCGTACCTGTCCGCGCCTCTCACGAAGGACATGACCTTCGTCTATCCGAATCCTGGCCCAGACGCCGCCGGCAACATCACGTTCAAATACAACCTTCCTACCGCCGCCGACGTATCTCTCAAGATTTTTGACGTAGGCGGCCGCCTCGTGCGGGAGCAGAAGACGTCCGGGACGGTCGGACCCAACACCATCGTCTGGGACGGCACAAACAAGTCCGGCCAGAAATTGGGATCGGGCGTCTACATTTACATCCTCGAATCCGGCGGAAACAAACTCGTCGACAAGTTGGCTATCGTGCGGTAGGGGCGGGCCTTGCGACCGCCGTACATGCGAGGTCGGCCGGGGTTTCTTCAGCCTTACAATTATTTTCCTGTCAGACCTTACAATTATCCGACAATTCTGATACACGATCCTCCATGAAAGCCAAATTATTCATCCTCGGCATGGCTCGCCGCCGGCGGATCGTCACGGCCGATGTGGTGCGCAAGCTGGGGATCTCCCGTCAGACGGCCTGCGGGCATCTTCGGGATCTGGTTGCCGCCGGAAAACTGGTGAAAACCGGATCGACCCGGGCGGCAGGCTACGGTGTTCCGTCGTCCGGGCGAAGCGGCGCTCCGACGATTTCGCCGCCGTTATCCGTTCGGTATCCGACGCCGGGCTTGAATGAAGATCGGGTTTTTCGCGAGGTTGCATTGAAGCTGAATCTCAAGAGGCTTCTTTCCGAACGCGCCTACGGGATCGCCGAATACGCGTTCACGGAAATGCTGAACAACGCGATTGAGCATTCCAGGGCGCCTTCGGTCAGCGTCCTGTTGCAGTGCCGCAGCGGAAACTTTGAGTTCGAAGTCCGCGACCGTGGGATCGGCGCATTTGAAAGTATCCGCCGGAAATTCCATTTCGGGGACCACTTCGCGGCGGTCGAACATCTCATGAAAGGCAAGCAGACGGTCGACCCCGTGCATCATACGGGTCAGGGCATTTTTTTCACGTCCAAAATCGCCGACCGCTTTTCGCTCGACAGTGCGCGCCTGCGATGGATCGTCGATCATCTTCGGGATGACACGTTTCTCGAGGACATTCCGAACCTTTGCGGGACGCGCGTGTCATTCAGCCTGAAGCAGAAGTCGAAGAGGGATCTGAAAAAATTATTTCAGGACTACTCGAATGACGAATTCGAATTCGACAAAACCAAAATTATCGTCCATTTGTCCGAAAAGAATGACCGGCATGTGTCCCGGTCCGAGGCGCGCCGGTTGTTGTTCGGGCTCGATAAGTTCAGACGTATCGTGCTGGATTTCAAACGCGTCCGCGGCATCGGCCAGGGATTTGCGGACGAACTATTCCGGGTTTTCCGTTTAAGCCATCCCCATATCCGCCTGGAACCCATCCGCATGTCCGAGAGCGTCGCTTTTATGGTCAATCGGGTTGAAAGTTGACGCCCGTGGCTGCCCATGATTTCATGAGGGTGAGAAGGGGTGGGCAGGGGTCGTGAGGAATATGGGACGGCTTGGTGTCATCATTTTGATTGTTCATCTATTGGTCTGTGTCCCGGCCGGTCAGGCCCACGCCGCCCGGGTCAGCGCCCGGGAGTTCAATTCCGGTGTGTCCCTCTTCAAACGCGGGGAATTCGATCTCGCCTCCGACGTTTTCAAACAGCTCCTCGACAAATATCCGGACGCGGAACAGATCGATGAAGTCAAATACTGGTACGCCGAGACCCGGGACCGGCTCAAGGATTATCCTGCCGCGCTGGATTATTACAAAAAAATCGTCTCTGACCATCCGCAATCCAAATTCCAGAGCCGCGCCCTGTTCGGCGCCGGATACGCCGCCTATCGGCTGAACCAGTTCCAGGACGCGTCGTCCTATTTCGCAGATGCCTCGGCCAAATCGGAGGAACCCGAGATCATCGGCGAAAGTCTCATCATGTCGGCGTATTGTTTCAATCAGCTCAACGAGCCCGCGCAGGCCGAATCGAAATTGCGGGACCTTCTCGCCAGGCCCGCCCTGGACAAAAAATATATCCTCGACGCCCGGTACGAGTTGGGCCGCATCCTCATCAATTCCGGCCGGGACAGCGAGGCCATCTCGATGTTGAAACCCGTGACAGAAAATCCGTCCCATCCCCGGCAGGCCGCGGCGATGCTGGCCATCGGCGACGTGCTCTACGCGAAATCCCGCTTCCGCGAAAGCGTCGAGTGGTACGAAAATGTTTTGAAAAACAAACAGTCGACGGACGACATGCTGGCCCGCGCTCAATGGAACGCCGCCTGGTCCGAGATGACCACCGGCAACGACACCTCGGCCGAATCCCGGTTCAAAGCCGTCACGTCCATGGACAGCGTCTCGGACGAAATCAAATCCGACGCGTGGCTTCGTACGGCCATCATCGCCCGCCGCGGCGGACAGGACGGCACCGCGGGATGGCGCGCCCACCAGGCGCTGGCGATCGCCGATTCGGCCGGCATCCGGCGATTGCAGGATGAAGTCCGGCTGTTTCTGGCTGAGAGCGCCTATCTGAAAAACAAATATGATTCCGCGATGGATATCCTGAATGCCGTCCAGGCGCAGAATTATCCGTTTCATCAGTTGAAAGGCCAGATTTATTTCGACAGCCGCAGGTTCTCCGAGGCCTTGCCCTGTTTTCAAAAAGCTGTGGAGTCGGCGGCCGACTCCGACCGGCGCAACACGTCGTCCCTCGACCTTGCGCAGACGTATTTCAATTTGAAGTCCTATGATGACGCGCTGAACGCCGCCGGAAAATTGCAGGATCCGGCGGGACAGCAGGCGCAGAACCGGCTGGAACTCACCGCCAAAATTTACATGGCGACCGGCAAATACAAGGAGTCGGCGGAAAGCTACGCGGAGCTTGCCGGCCGGAAATCCGATTCGGCCGGAGTCACCGAGGCGCTCTATTTTTCGGCGCTCGGATATTACCGCGCGGAGATGAACGACGACGCCAAAAAACAACTCGACCGGCTGTTTGCGTTGAATCCGACCCCCACGGACGGGGGAAGTGTCGCGGGAGGCCAGGGATGGCCGGAGCGACCGCCTCCATCGCAATATCGCGCGGGCGCGGTGGTCCTGCTGGGCGATGTGTTCCTCAAACTCGGAAAGCCGGACTCGGCGCTCAAACAGTTCTGGAAAGCGATTGACGAGGCCGAAGACACGGATGTCATTTACCTTGCTTACACACATCTCATCACGCAACTTTTGAAAACGGACACCGCCGCGGCGGTGACGTCCGCCGACAGTTTCGCCGATCGTCTTCCCGAAGGCCGGACCTTTCAGTTCGTCATGGAATCGCTTTACGGCGCAAAACAGTATTCCGACGTCGTCCAATATTCGTCCCGCGCGTTGAAAACGCTCGGCTCGGACGAGCCGGCGAAAGCGAGGGTCGCCTATTACGACATGGCGGCCAATTTTGAAATCAAAAATTTTAAAGCCGCCGGGGAATCTCTTCGCCGATTGTCAACATACATTCAGGAAAAATCGCCCGCCGACACCCTCGCGGAAGAAGCGGTCTTCTGGGAATGCCGGATTGCCCAATCTCAAGCCGATCCGGCCCGGACGCGCGCGGCCTACCAGACCTATCTCGACAGTTTCCCGTCCGGAAAATACGTCCGTGACGCAAGATTCAATCTCGGCCTGATTGCTTTCGACGCCGGCGGGCAGGAAGAAGCCGAAAAACAATTCACGACGATGTTGGCCGGCAGATCCGCGGCCGACGCGGCGGCATCCGGCGACGAGATGTACGTCAACGCGGTTTACAATCTCGCCTCCGTCCGGATCGCGCGCAAAGACTATGCCGGCGCCCGGGAGATGCTGGCGGCGCTTGAAAAATCTCCGGCCCTGTCGGCCGATCCCGGATACCGATACAAACGCGGATACGTCGAGATGCAGCTTGGCCAGACCCAGACCGCCGAAAATCTCTACGCCGGAATCATCGCCGATCCGGCGGTGTCAAGGCAGATTCTCGACAAGGCCCTGCAGACGCTCGCCGACCTGTACTATCACTCGGACCGGGCCGATGATCTGATCGGAATGCAGGATAAAAAGATCGGCGCCGTGGAGGATCCCGAGGCGCGATCCCACGTTTTTTATTTGATCGGGATGACCTATTTCAATCGCGAGCAATTCGACACGGCGGCAAAAATGTTCAAGGAGGTCAAAGACACGCCGGACACCGCTCTTCTGGCCGAAGCGTGGTTGAGGCAGGCTGATTGCCAGTATAATCTCGGCAATTACGACCGCGCCTACAGGGACTACGACGCGGTCCGGAGCAAATACGAAGACATCCGCTGGGACGATGAGGCCGTCTATTCCCAGGGACTTTGCCAGATCAAACTCGGACTCAAAGACGCCGCGATCTCGACTTACGAAACGTTTCTGAAAACCCATGCCGCGTCGCCCATGGCGCCGAACATGATCATCGAATCCGCGAACCTCTATTTCAAACTGGGCAAGACTGATCAGGCCATGGAAAAGATCAAGCTGATCGAATCGTCTTCGGACAACGCCTTCAAACAGGACGCGTCGCGCCTCCGCGTGAAAATCGCCGAAAAAAATAATAATCCGGAGGAAATTTTCAAGGAAACCGCGCGGCACACAACCCAGTTCGGCGCGGAGGGAGACGTCGTTCTCGTCGCGGTCCAGGCGGCGGTCGCGGCTTCAAAATTTGACGACGCGTTGAAAATGCTCGACGGCGTTCAGACGGACAAATTCAAACCGGACGTCGCCGCGAGGATCGATTTCTACAAGGCGGAAAGTTCGCGAAATCTCGGCAAATCCGGGGCCGACGAAATCTATCAGCGGCTTTCCGGGGTTTCCGACTCGGAAGTCCGCATGTCGGCCTCGTACCGATACGCCGGATATCTGGTCGACCACGGACAGGCCGACCAGGCCATGGCCTATCTCGCCCCGGTCCTTGCGGGCGGTCAGAGTTTCAAATTCTACGAGGAATCCATTCTCTTCGGCCTGACGGCTTCGAAGAAAGCGGGCCTCAACGAGCTGACGATGTCGATTTATGAAACGTATGCGAACCGTCTCTCCACCGAGTCTTCCCGCGTGACCGGCGCGGAGGCCTGGTACTCGGCGTGTCTGGCGCGGGCAAACAAGGAGCAGGCATTGAAGGCGGCCGAGACATTGCTGGGATACAAAGTCTCGCCGCGCCGCCGCCGGGAATTGATTCTGTCTTCCGCCAGCCTCAACGAGGATTTGAATCATCCCGAAAAAGCGCAGGGCCTCTACGACAAGGTGATTTCCGATCCGGACGCCGATGCCGATCTGCTGAAGCAATCCATGGACCGCCGCGTCCAGATGGCGATGAATCGCGGCGCCGCCGGCCGTGATTACCTTATGTCGTTTTTGACTGAAAGCCCGGATCCCCGTCGGGGTTACGTCGCCGCGGAAAAACTTCTCGCCGACGCCATGGACGAAAAACGGTACAAAGACGTCGTCCGGGTCGTCGACATCATGGCCGAAAAATTGCCGTCAGTCCCCGCCTCCGCCCGGTACCGCGCGGCGGTCGCGAAATTGGCGATGTCGGACACCGCGTCAGCCCTCAAAGAATTCAAGACCCTCGCCGAGGCGTCGTCCCCGGACACATACTATCAGGCGTGGTCCGCCCTCAAATTGGCCGAGCAATCTTACGCGCAAAAATCGTATCCGAGCGCCGAACCCCTGCTTCGCCGCGCATGGGCCGGCCGGGCGAACCTGACCGACGAAGCCGCGGTGACGGCGTACAAGATGTTGGCGGATATTTATCTCGACGCGGAGGATTACACCGGCATGGAATTTCTGGCGGCGGAACCGGCGCCGGCCGGTGTGAATGAAGAGGCGGATCTCATCAAAGGGTTCGCGGCGTTCCACCGGAAAGATTTCGCGGAGGCCGCCCGGCATCTCAAGCAGGTGGAGTCGAAGGAAGCCCGCGCCAAGCGCGCTTTTGCCGAGTCCCTCGTCGGATCCGGTGATACGCCCGCGGGGATCAAAGTTCTGGATGATCTGTCGCTTACCCGCGGAGCGACGGCGGCCGCGGCGGCGTATCGGATTGCGCAGTTGTACGATCTGAATGGAGATTTCAAACAGGCTGTCATCAGTTATTATAATGTTCTCGACCAGTACGAACCGGACGAGAACGCCGCCGTGGCGCCGCAGGCGATGCTCGGGATCATCCGGATCCAGGTCAGGAACAAGCAAATTGACAAGGCCAAAAAAACGCTGGATGATTTGGAGAAGAAATATCCGAAGTCGAAAGAAGCGGAGGAAGCGGAAAAAACCGTGAAGAGGTAATTGATGGGCAAAATGGCAATCTGGTTCGGAGCATTGGTTCTCGCGATCGCCGTGTCGGCACATGCGGCTTACGCGGCGGAGGACGTTGACGAGGTGACCGTCTACGGCAAAGACCGGTCCGTGATTTCGGGGTCTCCTGTGGCCGACACGCGCGCCGGATCCGTCGGAACCGTCGCCGTGGACACGTCGGAACTTCAGGCCGGTCTGATCGCAGGGGAAAGTCAAATGTCCCGGCAGGAGAGCAAACTCGAAAAACCGGAACTGGCCGACGCGGTCCGCGACAAACCGGACCTGACGCCGGATCATCGGTATCAGATCGACTGGAAATTGACCCTCCTCATCGGCCTCCTCGAATCGTCAAGATCAAACATGAGATGAGAAAAACCAAGCCACAGACCAGCACGGACAGACACGCACAGACCCACACCTTCTCCTGTGAAAACTGTCTGTGTCTGTGTGTGCCTGTGTGTGTCTGTGTGTGGCAAAAGTTTTGAAGAGATCCTGGATTTATTCGCGGTTTCGGACGGATCAACAGCGCCGGGACGTAATTTCCGCGCTTCTCGCATGCTCGCTGTTTTATTTCATCCTGTATTCCGTGGCGAACGTGCAGTTGGCCATCCAGATCAAAGAACCGGGCCGGAAGACCACCATCAAATTCCAGGATCTCGCGCAGGTCGACTATGACAAATTGATGAGCCAGGAACTTTTCCCGGCGAATCAACCTTCCGCTCCGGCACAGAAGGCTGAACAGAAGAGAATTTCCGAGAAGGAGAAGACGGTCCGCAATTCGGTGTTGGCCAAATCCGTGCCTCCGCAGACAGCGCCGAAAATCGATCAGGTTGAATTCCAGCCGAAGATGCCGGAACCCCAAATGTGGGAAGCCGAAAAATCCGATATCGCCGAAAAATCCTCCGTCCAACCGGCGGCGGTGGATTTGCCGAAGCCGGTCGCCGAACCGCCGCAGAAATTGTCCGAGGCCAATCCGGAACCGATCCAGACTGCGCTGGCCGACGTCAAACAAAATGTGACGATGGCCGCCAAGACAAAAGACGTGAAAGCCGCCGAGCCCGCGGCCCATGCCGATTATCAGCCGGACGTCACCGCGCCCGCCGACGTGGTGCGAAA
>JAHFCY010000164.1 GCA_023249255.1 Candidatus Lindowiibacteriota bacterium
CATGTCATCGTCTCGGTCGCGTTTTTCATGCAATAAAATTTTTTCCGAATGCGTGGATTCACGTACCACGGGTGATGAAATGACGTGTGGTTGAACACGCCGTCGAGGACGATTTTGATCCCGGCGGTGTGAAGCGCGGCGACCATCCGTTCGTAGTCGGCGCGGGTCCCGAGATGAGGGTCGACCGTGAAGTAATCGTCGGCGTCGTATTTATGCGAGCTTGGAGACGTGAAAATCGGATTGAGGTAGACGACCGTCACGCCGAGACGTTTGAAATAGGGAATTTTTTCGGTGACGCCGGCCAGATCGCCTCCGTAAAAATAATACTGGTGGAGGAGAGGCGAGGTCAGCCGCCGGACATCGGTCGATTTTCGGACGGGATGCCCGTGCCATTTATATTCGCCGGTTCGGACGTCGTTGGATGGATCGGCGTTACACCACCGGTCCGGAAAAATATGATAGACGACTTCATTCGGCCACTTGATGGTCGGCATCATCTGTGCGGAGAGAGCCAGCGGCTGATATCGCTTTGTTGAACGGCCATGCGTACGAGCGCCCGGGCGTTGGGGACGGGCGAGACGGTGCGCAATTCCTGAATGCGGGAACGGAAATAGAGGACGAGCGCGACTCGAAACGCGGCCGAGATCAGATAGACCGTGACCACGCTGGAAGCGAACGTCACGCCAAGGGCGCCGAGGGCCAGATGGGCCGGCACGTGGGTGGCGAGCCAGCCGCCGAAGAGTCCCCCGAAGAGAACGCCGGTCGCGTTGGTGACGTGATAATACGCGACATGGCGCGTGATTCGGTTGGGGCCGAGCGACTCAAAGACGTAATTGGCCGCCGCCAGATTAAATCCCGCGCCGACCGATGAAATTACGAATTGAAAAACCGCCAGAAAGACAACGTGGGTCGAACAGGTCAGCGCAATCGGAGCCAGGGCGAGGACCGACCCGCATGTCATCAGCGCCCATTTGTTGCCGAAGCGGTCGGCGGCGGTTCCCCAGAACACGAGCGTGAGGATTTGCGACAGCACCACCATGCCCGTGACGATCGTGAACTGAAGGTAGGTCAAGCCAAGATCCCGGAGGAGATAGACGACGAAAAACGGCCCGGACAGGGAAACGGCAAAATTCATCAGCGCCATGAATTGGGAGAAGCGGCCGAAATCAGTTCCGCGAAGCGAGCGCAGGTGTTCCAGAAACCCGCCATCCTGCCGGGTAGGCGGAGCGTAGGGCGGCTCATATTGAAGAAAGAGATACCGGGCCGAAACGAGCCGGCCGATACAGGCGACGGCGAAGATCGTCAGAAATCCGTACGGAACCCGTGCGGACCCTTCGGACTTGAACGTCTGCAATATCCATCCGGCCAGCACGATGGACAGCATGGTAAGGAACTGGCAGATGCGGTTTCGTCGGGCGAAGTAGGTTCCGCGCGTGTCCGGCGGGACAAGATCTCCCATGAGGCTCATCCAAGCCGGCACGGTGAAATGTCCGCCCGTCGTGATCAGTATGACAATCGCAATCAGCGCCGGGATCGCCAGAGACCGCGGCATCAACACGGGAACGGCGAACAGCATCATCCACATGAGCGCCTGGATCGCCGCGGACCAGACGATGATCGGCCGGCGGATGCGGATCCGTTCAGTGAGATGGGCCGCCACGATCTGGGACACGGCGCCGATGAAGGGCGGCAGGGACGCGAGCCATCCCATCTGAATCGTGGTCGCCGACAGAAAGAGGGCAAAAGGTCCGACGTAATTATCGCCGAAGCCGATCATGACGGACCACGCCATCCCGTCCCGAAGAGAGTAGACCAGACTTCTGTCCCGCAGCGGCCGGTCATCCCGCTCCCGTCCATCCATGATCTTCGCGGGATTTCCTTCATCCGGCCGGTCATCCGGCAGTGCCGGGGTGTTGGTTTCATTCATGATTGCGCGTGGGTCTAACATTCAGCGGCCCGCCTGTCAATTCATCCCGGAGGGCGGGAGAAATACATTCATTCAATTTCAAATGATGAATTTGAACGTTTGAAAAAAATTTCAAAAAAAGTGTTGACAAACGAAAACGGGCTTAGTACCGTCCGCGCCCGTGAAATCAAACGGGCGAAAATCACCGGTTCGCCGGCCCATCGCCGGACGGCGGCGGGAGACGATCGAGCCGGTCGATTTGAAGATTGTCAACGCGCTGTTGGACGACGCGCGCCTGTCGTACCGGCAGATCGCGTCGAAACTCGGCGTGGCGACGGCGACCGTCGCCCAGCGCATTCGAAACATGGAGGGAATCGGCGTCCTGCGGGGCGCGAGGCCCCTCCTGGACTACGAGAAACTCGGCTACTACTTTCATGTGCTGACGCAGGTGAAGGTGAAACACGGAAAACTTTTTGCGGTGGAGCGGCGGATTTCCGCGATGCCGCATGTTTACGCCGTCTACGATCACACGGGCGGGACGGACGCGACGGTCCTGGCAAGATTTCGGGAGCGCTCGGAGCTGGACAGATACCTCAAGGCGGTCCAGGCGATCCCGCACGTGGAGCGGACGGAAACTCAGTTGGTTTTGAACGTCATCAAAGACAACATCTCGCGCCTGCCCGATCCGCTGTAGGGTCGGAGGCGTCTGATGAAAATGGAGGAGGGACGGAGCATGTTGCAGAGATTCGGTTGGATTGTGGTACTCATGTGTGTCGTCGCCGGACTGGCTCTGCCCCCGTTGGCGTATGCGGACGACGCGGCGCCGGCGGTTCGGCAGGCGGACCCGGGCGGGGCCAGTACGGGCAATGCGTCGGATGTACCGGCGGCAAGCGCGGGGAATCCCACGCTGGCGGAAGTCGCCAGTCAGGTGGGGCACAACAAAGTCGCCATCAACATGATGTGGACCCTGATCACGGGATTTTTGGTCATGTTCATGCAGGCGGGGTTTGCGATGGTGGAAGCGGGGTTTACCCGATCCAAGAACGTCGCACACACGATGGCGATGAACTTCATGGTTTATCCCTTGGGCATGCTGGGATTTTACGTCTGCGGATTCGCCCTGATGTTCGGCGGGATGGGCGCGATCGGCACGATGGGCGGGTATGCGGGTCTCGATCATGAAGTGTCGATTACGCTTTTCGGAAAAACGTTCGGACTGTTCGGGGGGAAGGGATTTTTCCTGGCGGGTACTTCCTATGACGTCGCGGTGTTCGCGCTGTTTTTATTTCAGATGGTGTTCATGGACACGACCGCGACGATTCCGACAGGAGCCATGGCGGAGCGATGGAAATATTCCTCGTTCTTCGTTTACGGCCTTCTCGTCGGATCCATCATTTATCCCATTTTCGGAAACTGGGTCTGGGGCGGCGGCTGGCTGGCAATGCTTGGCCAGAATTTCAGTCTTGGCCATGGTCACGTCGATTTTGCCGGCTCGTCGGTGGTACACATGACGGGCGGCGTTCTCGCGCTGGTTGGAGCGTGGATGCTCGGTCCGCGCAACGGCAAATACGGCGCAGACGGCAAGCCGGTTCCGATTCCGGGACACAACATTCCGATGGCGATCATCGGGACGTTCATTCTGGCGTTCGGCTGGTTCGGATTCAATCCCGGCTCGACCCTTGCCGGAACGGATCTTCGAATCGCGGTCGTTGCGGTCAACACCATGCTCGCCTCAGCAACGGGCGCGGTCGGGGCGACGCTGTGGATGTGGTGGTTCAAGACGAAGAAACCCGATCCGAGCATGATGTGCAACGGCATGTTAGCGGGCCTGGTTGCGATCACGGCGCCGTGCGCGTTCGTGAGTTCCGCCGGCGCGTGCATCGTCGGGCTTGTGGCGGGCGTGCTGGTGGTTGAAGCGGCGTTCTTTATCGAGGGCGTTATGAAGATTGACGATCCGGTCGGCGCGATCGCCGTCCATGGCGTGAATGGCGCATGGGGATGTCTCTCGATCGGGCTGCTTGCGGATGGCACGTACGGAGACGGCTGGAACGGCGTTGCCGGCACGGTCCGCGGACTCTTCTATGGCGGCGGGGTTTCTCAACTGGCCGCAGAATGCGTCGGTGTCCTGGCCAATATCGTCGCCGTCGGGTTGATGGGGTTTGTCGTCTTCAAGTTGATCGACATTGTGATCGGCAACCGGTGCGATCAGACCGCCGAGGTTGTCGGTCTTGATATTCCCGAAATGGGGGTCAAAGGTTATGATGACTGACGCCACAGAAAATCTCGTCGGAGGCGGGACAGCACAGAACCGACTCGGCGCGGCCGAACGATCTGACGCGCCTTCCCTGGCGCGTTCGGCACTTGGACATCCATGTCCGGCGCCGGAGAGAGGAGAATTTCAATGAAGTTGATCACAGCCATTATTCAGCCGGAGAAGCTGGATTCCGTGAAGAAGGCGCTGTTTCAGGCAGAGGTGTTCAAGATGACCGTATCCAAGGTTGAAGGATGCGGCCAGCAAAAAGGGTACCTCGAGAGTTACCGGGGGGCGATCGCCGAGGTGAATCTTCTGAAGAAGGTTCGTCTCGACATCGCGGTCAATGAAAATTTTGTCAAGCCGACAGTCGACGCGATCATCAAGGGAGCGCGGTCCGGAAACATCGGCGACGGGAAGATTTTCATCCAGGATCTTCCCGAATGCATCCGGATCCGGACGGGCGAAACGGGCGGGGTCGCGATCGGGTAATTTTATCCCGCGCGGTGTTCGAGACCGGGTTCCAGCCCCGGAAGTGTTGAACAAACGTTAATTTTTTCGAGTTTTTGATTGACATGTGTAAAGGAGGCAAGTACCGTCCGCCGCAATGTCCAGGCGGCGAACGGACGCAAAGGCGGACCGATCCGGCGGGCGGAGAAAATCCGAAACGCCGGACCGGGATGATATTCGAATCCTGAACGAACTTCTGCAGGACGCACGGCTTTCCTACCGGCACATCGCGGCGAACCTGGGCCTTTCGACGGCCACGGTCGCGCAACGGTTCCGGTCACTGCAGAAACGGGGAGTGATTCTCGGGTCTGCGCCGATTCTGAACTACGAACGGATCGGTTACGCCTTCTGCGTGCTGACGCTGATCAAGGTCAAGCAGGGGAGGCTGTTTGAGGCGATGAAGAGAATTTCGGCGGAGCCGCACGTCTTCGGCGTGTACGACCACACGGGCGGCACGGACGCGACGGTTCTGGCGCGGTTTCGAGATCGCACATCGCTTGACCGGTTTCTCAAGGTTCTGCAGGCGATTCCGACGATCGAGCGGACCGAGACGCATCTGGTATTGAATGTGTTCAAGGAAAACATCCGGCATCTTCCCGATTTTTGATGTTCAGGGAACGCGCCGTGTGAAATCGCAGGCTGCGATTTCGTCAAGTGAGGGAAGGACCATTCATTGAGGAGGAAGGCAAACGTATGGCAACCAAAGGAGCAACTCCCAAAGACGCGCTGGCGATGGCGAAAAAGGCCGGGGCCGAGATCGTCGATCTGCGATTCACGGATCTCATGGGCACCTGGCAGCACGTTTCGAACCACATCAGCGAACTGACCGAAAAATCGTTCGAGTTCGGATTCGGATTCGACGGCTCGTCCATCCGCGGGTTTCAGGCGATCCACGAATCGGACATGCTGCTCATGCCCGATCCAGCCACCGCTTTCATCGACCCCATGCTCGAATTTCCCACGCTCGTTCTCATCTGCACCATCAGCGACCCGCTCACGGGCAAATATTACACCCGCGATCCTCGCAGCATCGCGCAGAAGGCCGAGGCCTACCTGAATAAAACCGGGATCGCAAACGGCTCGCTCTGGGGACCCGAGGCTGAATTCTTCGTCTTCGACAGCGTCCAGTACGATCTTGGACAGAACGGCACATCCTACAAAGTCGATTCGGTCGAGGGCATCTGGAATACGAACCGGGACGAACATCCGAATCTCGGAAACAAGATCCGCAACAAAGAAGGATATTTTCCGGTGCCGCCAACGGACACGCTCCAGGATTTCCGCTCGGAAGTTCTTCTCACGTGCCGCAAACTCGGCATCGTCTCGTGTTACCTGCATCATCACGAAGTCGCGACAGCCGGACAGGGTGAGATCGCAGTCGGCGCAAAATCATTGACGGCCGCGGCCGACCAGCTCGTGGCTTTCAAGTACATCATGAAAAACATCGCCAAGAAAAAAGGCAAGACGGTCACGTTCATGCCCAAGCCCCTGTTTGGCGACAACGGAAACGGAATGCACACGCACCAGAGTCTCTGGAAAGGCATCACGAATCTGTTCTATGACGCAAAAGGCTACGCGGGTCTGTCGAAACTGGCGATGTGGTACGTCGGGGGATTGCTCAAGCACGCGCCGGCACTCTGCGGATTATGCAGTCCGAGCACAAACTCCTACAAGCGCCTGGTGCCGGGTTACGAAGCGCCGGTGAATCTGGCCTATTCGAAGCGGAACCGGTCGGCCGCGGTCCGAATTCCGACCTACACCGTCCGCAATCCGGCGGCGGAAGCCAAGGGCAAGCGCATCGAGTATCGGCCGCCCGATCCGTCCTGCAATCCGTATCTGGCGTTTTCGGCCCTGCTCATGGCGGGACTCGACGGCATTCAGAACCGGATCGATCCGGGCAAGCCGCTCGAGAAGGATATTTACGAGTTGTCGGGCGCGGAGGCCGCGAAGGTTCCGCAGGTGCCGGGATCGCTCGACGAGGCGCTCCGAAATCTCGAGAGAGACCACGACTTCCTGCTGAAAGGCGACGTCTTCACGCCGGACGTCATCGATACATGGATTTCGTACAAGCGAAGCAAGGAAGTTGATTTTGTCCGGCTCCGGCCACACCCGGCGGAGATTCACCTCTATTACGATTGTTGATTCAACCGAAGCACGAAGCCATCAAGCCGCCTTCGCCCCGCAACACGGGACGAGGGCGGTTTTTTTTTTCTACGCGATTTTGACTGACGGTTCGGGAGCGGCAATTTTCGACCAGGCCGGCGTTTTCAAATAGACCTTGTCGAAGTAATCCCGGCACATGCGGGACGTGGCGAAGTCGTGCGTGATCGTCGTCAGCGCCGCCTTCATGCGCCGCACCCACTGCGCGGGCGTGCCGTTTTTGTCGCGGTCGTAATACGCCGGCAACACCTGTTTTTCCAGAATGTCATAGAGGGCGCTGGCGTCGACCCATGACTGGTGGCCGGGATCATCGAAGACGGCGCCGTCGCCGATTTGCCAGCCATTGTCACCGTTGAATCCTTCGCACCACCATCCGTCCGGAATGCTCAAATTCAACACCCCGTTGATCGCGGCCTTGATCCCGCTTGTTCCCGATGCCTCCATCGGCCGAACGGGATTGTTGAGCCAGATGTCGACGCCTTGAACAAGCCGTCGGGCGACGTGCATGTCGTAGTTTTCGAGGAAAAAGACATGGCCGCGAAGGTCCGAATGCTGGACGATCCCGAAGATGTGCCGGATGAGGTCCTGTCCCTCGCGGTCGCTCGGATGGGCCTTGCCCGAAAACACGATCCGGAGCGGCCGGTCGGCATTGGTGCAGATGGCCTTGAGGCGCTGAAAATCGTTAAAAATCAAACCGGCTCGTTTGTACCCCGCGAAACGGCGGGCGAATCCGATCCAGAGAGCGCGCGGTTCGATCATGGCCTGAACGCGTCGAAGTTCGTCCGGGCTGTGTCCGTGGCGGGAGTACATCGACAGGAGCCGATGCTTCAAAAACGCCGTCAGACGATTTTTCTGCGCGTCGTGGGCCGCCCAGACGTCGGCATCCGGCAACGAGTCGATGAGGCGTTTCCATTCGTCGATGCTCTTCCAGAGGATGCGCGTCCAATCCTGCCCGAAGTGCTGTTCGTAGAGGTCCCGGATGTCGGTGCCAAGCCATGTGAGGACATGGACGCCGTTGGTCACGTAGTCGGCAGAGGGATTTTTGACTCCGAC
>JAHFCY010000358.1 GCA_023249255.1 Candidatus Lindowiibacteriota bacterium
ACAATCCGATAGGAGGGGATGGAAAATTCAGGGCGGTTCAACACCTCGATCAGTTCCGCCAGAAGTTCAGGGGACAGAATCAACGTGAAGCGGCGGTTGTGAAAGGCCGCATAAAGTGGGTTGTTGGCGGGATTGCCCAGCAGAGCCGAAACAAAAATATTTGTGTCAACGACGGCTTTCAGCATAGCGGGCCTGGCGGACGGCTTCGACAATGGCATTGATGTCATCGTCCGACATGGATTTGGTCAGGGATTTACGCAGTTTCCGAACCATGTCGTCGAGCCGTTGTTTCCATGTCCGCTTCTGCAGTTTTTGAGTCAATTTAATCTGCTCCTGTTTGGGGAGCTGATCGATCAGTTTCTCTATTTGGGCCAGTTTGGTCATCGGATCCTCCAAGATTGTTGTGATGGGATTATCCCTCTGAATGCGCAGACATGCAAGGGAATGCGGATGGTTGTTTCCCGCACAAGCGACAAATCCTGTGTCGTGCGGGACGGAACATCCCTGCTCCAGTTTTCAGGGCAATTCCTGCCGGCGATTGTGTTTCATGACTTGGCGTTCATCGCGTTCCTGGTCGATGTTGGGAACGGCTTCGGCGAAGAATTCGCGGATCTCGTCGATGTTGTCCATGATGAGTTTGGCGCGCATGGCGGTGACGATGAAGGAAATGCCGAGGTCGTTGTCTTTGAGATTCAGCGCGGGCAGGTTCAGGTAGAACGTTCTTGACGTGGGCATCGGGGCTATTTGATGCCGACAAACCCTGCGACGGAGGCGTCGAGGGTTTTCTTTCCGCCGTTGTGGGTTGAGACAGCCTTTGCGAGCAAGCGGCTGATGTGGTTGTCGAGAGTGTAGAGGAAATCCTTGCCGATGCGGCGGTTGTTTTCCTTGGCGTATTTGCGAATGGGCGCGGGCCGGATGAACTGGAGTTTCATCTTTGTGTGTTCTCCTTTCGAAAGGTGCTTACCGGCAGAAAACGGAATCTGTCAAGGTAGTCTCTATTGCGGGGATGCGGATGGAAACGCCGGCGCGGTTTTCTTCGGCTTGTGTTTTTCGGCGAGGGCGGCTTTGACTCTGGCTTCGATGGCTTTGGAATCTACGGCGTAGGCGGCGATGGCGGGTTTGAGGTCGGTGTATTCGGTTCGCCAGCCGAATTTGCCGAGGATAACTTCGAAGATGAACCCGGCGCGGGTTTGAGCGTCCCATTGGCCGATGAGGTTGAGAAGGCCCTTTTTCTCCCAATCGTTTTTCTCGAACTGGATGTTCCGGCGTTTGAGGGATTCGTTCAGGGAGTCTCCCCATGAGCCATGCACAACCGCTTTGGCGACGAGTTCCATGAAGGCCGTGAAATCTTTTGCCTGTTCGACGGCGGCGACCAGGGCGGTCATCGTTTCGCGATAGAGGACCTTGTCGTGTTCGGCTTCCTGCTTCTGCTTGCGCATCTCGTCCCGGCGGCGGAGGTCAGGCGTCGTGACATCGGCTTTTGTTTTTCGGTCTTCGGGTTTGACCTTCTGTTCTTTTTGAAGGGCTTTCTGCAGATCGTCTTTCCGCGCGAGTTCAACAACGCGGCCGGACGGCGCCCGGGCGAGGACGATGTGAACCTCGTGGGCTTTGGCGACGGTCTTCCAGGTGACTTTGCTTTCGAAGGAGATTTTGGAGGACAGGGCGATGAATTCCGAGTTGTAGGAGACGTCGTCGCGGCCGTGGGGGAAGACTTCCTTGGTTTCATTTTCGTTCAAGGCGCGGATGCCTTTCTGTTTCGCCTCGGCCTTGGTCTGTTCCCACGCGGCGGCGGACTTGGCCTGAAAGCATACCGTATCGGTGCAGACGTCGGCGCGTTTGATGTCCGGAAAGAGCAAGGTCTGGTTTCCGGTGCGTTTGGGACAGACGGCGCAGGACCCGGCGTTGGGACAAAGTTTTTCGTCTTTCGGGTCGAAGGGGGCATCCGACAGGAGCAACATGTAATTTTCCTGAATGAATGCCGCAGCGATGCGGGTGGACATGCATTCGGTGATGGTCATGCGTCCGCCGACATCCGTTTCGCCGCCGTGGAGAATTTCTTTCGCGGCTTCCAGTTGCAGGTCCCGGTTGGGGATTCGGGCGATCAGGAGCGCGATGGCGTGGGACAGCTCACCATTCCAGATGGCCTTTTTCACTGGGACCGGCAATTCGGTCAGCTTCAGGCGGGCGTAGACATAGGCTTTGCTCTTGCCGACCTTGGCGGCGATATCTTCCGCGGTGTGTTTGAATTCGACCATCAGGCGTTTGAATCCTTCCGCCTCTTCGAGCGGCTGGAGGTCGGCGCGTTGGAGGTTCTCGGTGATCTGCAACTCGAGGGCTTCCTGATCGGTCAGAGTCCGGATGATGGCCGGAATGGTTTTCAGCCCGGCGCTCTGCGCGGCCTTGAGCCGCCGGTGGCCGGCCACCAGCTCGTAGCCGCTGCCATTTTTATGGTCGAACGGTTGACATCCCTGTCCCGTTCGACACTTGGCCATCCATGGCCAGCGCCGGACCAATACTGGCTGAAGGATGCCGTGTTTTTTCACGCTGTCCAAGAGTTCGGCCATTTGGGGGGCGTCGTATTTCGTCCGGGGG
>JAHFCY010000359.1 GCA_023249255.1 Candidatus Lindowiibacteriota bacterium
AAAGTCATTCCGATGCGCGGCTGGAAGAGATCGATGACGTTCCGGCAGACCGGATTGTTCTGGGTTCCGCCGTCGCCGCACATTCCGACGCCCGAGACGGTCTTTTTTTATCCGATCACAGGATTGATCGGCGAGATGGGGACGATGTCGGAAGGAGTGGGAACGCCCATGCCGTTTCAGATATTCGGCGCGCCGTGGATGGACGGCCGAAAATTGTCCGCGGCTATCCCTCCGCTTCGAGGCGTCGCATTCCGGCCGATCACTGTCAAACCGTTTTATTTCCGGTTCACGGGCGAGGATGTCAATGGAGTCCAGATTTACGTGACGGAGCCTCTGCGATATCGCCCGGTGGAGACGGCCATCCAGTTGCTCTGTGCAGTCCGCGATTTGTGGCCGGACAAGCTGGCGTGGAATCCCCCGGGTCAGCCGGATGTTCTCAAGAACGTCGATTCTGCATGGGGAACCGACAGCGTGCGGACGCAGATCGCGCAGGGCCGGGGCGCGGAGGACATCATCAAAAGTTATCAGGCGGGCCTGCGGGACTTTTCAAAGCGCCGCGTGCATTACGTGATGTACTGACATGATCAATCAAGTTGAGTATTACCGGCATCCGGCGGTCCGAAAACGCATCAGGCGATTTGTCTCGCCGGCGTCCTACATCGTCGGCTACGGCGAATCGGAAATCTGGCGGGGAAACACAAAAGGCCATTACACCGCGCCCGTGTCAGGCCTTGACCGGATGCTCGATCACGGGCTCGATATTCTGACGTGCCTCGACCGGCGTGACGGGACGATCGGCCTTCTCGACATTGAATACTATAACCCGCGGTATCCGGGCGAAGCGCATCTCAATCCGGCCCGCGTGTTTCATCTGCTCGAACCCATGTACGCGCGGATCATGAACCTGTTTCGGCGGTTTGGCATTCCGGTCATGGCTGACATCACAGGACAGGGCTATCATTTCTGGTGCCGATTTCCGTTTGGATCGGACCACCGCGGGCTGGAGGAACTCGGCCGCCTCGAATCGACACTCGCGTCGGCTTATCGTCGCCGGCGCGTTCCGCTGTCCCGCGCGCTCGGATTTTCCGGCATGGGCCGCCTCATGCTGTTTCTGGCCTCGGAAATTTTGCGGGAGGTCTCAGCCGCACGAACGTCGGGCGAAAAAATTCTGCCGGTCTATTTTTCCGACATCCATCCACCGTACGGCCGGGATGCGGTGTCCCTCGATCTCACGACCTATGCTGATCCGATCTACATGCGCGACGTTCGCGTGCCGTTTTCGACGTATCAGAAACACAAAGTTCTCGTGGACAAGGTTGGACAGAGAAACGCGCGAAGGATTCCGATTGAAATTCTGGTTCCGCGTGCGGTGCCGGGCCGCCCGGACCTGACGCTCGATCGAGCCCTGAAACTTCGGCGCCATTTTCACGCCGCGGCGGAACTGGCGGAGTCGGTCGATCCCTGGCCGCCGGATGCAAGCGACGGCCTTCTGCGGGCGATCGACGCCTACAGGTCATCTCGAATCGGCGCGTTTTTTCATTATTTCGATCAGGGCGCCGCACGTCCGGCCCGCGTGTACTCGCGGAAACTTCCGCCCTGCATCCGCCATGCCCTCAACCCATGGGAACTGCTTGAACCGACGCAAGCGCAGGCTGCCGTCAGGGTCCTGGACAAAATGGGATTTCATCCGAAAGAAATCGCCGAATTGTTTTATCGTAAATACCGCCGAACACCTTTCGGCCATTACAATCCCCAGCGCCGCGCATATTTCTGGGTCGAAAGTTACGCCGCCCTGATCCACGCCGGCGTTGATATGAAAAGGGATATAAATTGCCGTGACCATCAAGCCCGCAACCGCTGCGTGCGGCCTGATTGCGGCTGGAGTTTGGCGAAATATCGATGACGCGGCGCGCACCGCGCCGTCACACCCAGCGGATGGTGTCGTCTTCGAGGATTTTGATGATGCGCAGGTCGGGACGGGTGGAGAGGTCGATGATGTGTTGTTCGTTCGGCATGAGCGGCCGGCCGTTGCGGTCCTTGCGGAGGCGGATGGTCGGGCGGAAGACGTTTTTGGGATTGACGTTGATGACCACGCCGTGTTCGCCGGACGACAACAGCACGATGTAGCCTTCCGGATAAAATCCCACAAGCTGGCAGAATATCTCGACGATCGACCGGTCGAACTGGCCGGGCCGTCCCATGATCTGGCGCATGGCGTCATCGGGCAAATTCGCGTCGCGGTAGGCCCGGTCGGCGGTGGCTGCGGAGTAGACGTCGCAGATTTGGACGATGCGCGAATAGATGCTGATGTCTTTGGCCTTCAAGCCCCGCGGATATCCGCCGCCGTCCAGGCGCTCGTGATGTTCGAGAGCAATCTTTGCCCATTCGGGCTGGCTTCCCGCTGTTTCGAGAATCAGTTTTTCGCTCTCTTTCGGATGCCTCTTCAACTGATCGACTTCTTTTTTCCAGAGCTCGCGGTCCTGCACCCAGAACTGCTCGGGCATCGCCAGCATGCCGATGTCGGACAACAATCCGCCGATGGATGTGTTTCGGATTTCTTCGGACGAGAGCTCCATCTGGATCGATAG
>JAHFCY010000360.1 GCA_023249255.1 Candidatus Lindowiibacteriota bacterium
AATATCCCGATAATCTGCTCTTCTGTGTACCGCGTTCCCTTCATAGACAGCCCCTCCTTTTTCCACCAAATCTAGCTTATACTCTCACTTTGGATGGACCAGTTTTCGGGGAGCAGGTCACTATTCCTCATAAAACTTGAAACAACGTCGATCGACATAGGAAATAGGGCCGGTAAGAAATAGGGCCGGGTATTGACATTATTGACATTCGGCCAGATCATCCCGCCCGGACAATGGATTGGTGGATTTCGAAATGTCAATGATGTCAATACCCGGCCCCGTTCCCTATTTTTTTCCAAATAACTGAGGAAACAGTCCGCGAAGCAGAGCAAAATGAAAACATAATCAATACCGGCTGACATACCTCCCGCCGAACCCGGATTCTTGATAAGTGACGGAAGTCAGGAGATAATCGAATTTGAACAGTAAGAATGAAATGGAGGTCGGACAATGAAATTTAAAGTCGTCATAGAAAAGGATTCAACCGGATATTATTTTGCGGAGGTGCCAGCCCTGCCCGGCTGTCTAAGCCAAGGCAAGACACTCTCGGAGGTCAAAGAAAACATTCGAGAAGCAATCCGTGGCTGGTTAGAAGTGATGAATGAAAAGGTGGGAAAAAGGAAAGCCAAAACTTTGGAGATTACGGTTTGAGTGAAAAGCTTAAACTCTGCTCTGGGGCGGAGGCCGTCAAAAAATTCAAAAGGGCGGGTTGGACCATTGTCCGGCAAAAAGGATCGCATGTAATGCTGGTTAAGGAAAGTTTTCCCTATACACTTTCTATACCCCTCCACAGAGAACTTGGAACAGGAATTCTCAAAAAACTGATTAAGATATCTAGTCTGACCGCAGAGGAATTCAATCCACTATAGAATGAATAAAAACCGGCGGCGGGAGATACGTCAGATAACTTGCCGTTCCCGGCGGGCGGTCAGAGGGACTGGATGCGAATCGTAGAAAAATCGAAGATTGACCGGCCTGCGGACAAGGTCTGGCCTTTCATCATACGCCCCGAATATTTCATGAAGTGGAACACGAAAATCATCGCCATGGATGCGCAGGGCGAATTTCGAGTGGGGCAGACGTTTATCACCCACTATCGGATGAACTCCAAAGAAATCCAGTGCTCATCGATGGCCACGGCGATTGAGGAGGGCCGGCGGCTGGAATTGCGGCATTCGAATTGTGTCGGAAAGGGTAATAATCCCGAACTGGAAGTTCACGAGAAAATTACTTTACAGGCGGAGAATGGGCACACAATTGTCTTGAAAGAGGTTGTGATCACGAACCACGACATCCCGTGTATCCTGATTCCAATCATCTGGTTCGTGACCCGATTCGGAAAAACCACGGAGCCGGACCTCTTGAAATTGATGTGTGAATCCGATGACTGACTCACTTTCTGAAGAGACCCTCACTCCACGCGCCGGCATCGTCCTGACCGGCCCGACCGGCGCCGGAAAGACGGACCTCTCGCTTCGCCTCGCCGACGAGTTTAGCGCACAGGGCCGTCCTATCGAAATCGTCTCTGCCGACGCGGTCAGCATTTACCGCGAGCTTGAAATCGGCACGGCCAAGCCGTCCCGCGAGGATCGCGCGCATGTCCGGCATCATCTGATCGACATCCGATCCATCGCCGATTCGGCTGGATATGCCCCGGCCTACAGCGCCGGCGAGTTTTTGCGTGATTTTCTGACGCTTCTGCCATCCCTGCCCGATCCGGCGCTCGTCGTCGGGGGCACGGCGTTTTACATCGACGCGATCGTGCGCGGATTGGCCGAGACGCCGCCGGCCGATCCGGACATGCGCGAGCGTCTCATGGCGGAGGAAGCGGCGCGAGCCGGCGCGATTTTTGACCGCCTGACCCGCCTTGATCCCGAATCCGCCTGCCGGATCGGACCGTCGAATCTTCAGCGGCTCCTGCGCGCCCTTGAAGTCTGCGATCGTACCGGCGGAAAATTTTCCGAACAGGCTCGCCGGCCGCCGGCAATTCATCCTCTCATCGTCGTGATTTCGCCCGACCGCTCCGATCTCTACGGCGCGATCAACGAGCGCGTGCGCCGGATGTTCGACCGGGGCCTTGTCGAGGAAACCGCGTCGCTTCTCGGGCGGTTTCCGCCGGATCTCCCGGCGTTTTCGATCATCGGCTACGCCGAGGCCGCCCGCGTCGTGCGCGGCGAGATGTCCCGCGACGCGGCGGTCGAAGAAACTGCGCGGCGCACCCGCCATCTGGCCAAGCGCCAGTTGACCTGGTGGCGCAACGTCAGGTATGAAAATTTAACGTTCATGCCCGGACCGGGTTCCCCGGCCGATATTCTGGCGAAATGGAAGGAGCGGGGGTTGTGCGCGGATACCTGATTTTTTTTCTGTTCATCGTGATTGTCACAAGTCTCGGATATTATTCGCTCATCCACATTCCGGACGGCCACGTCGGAATCGTGACGGTCACCATCCCGACCGCCGGCTCGGTAACGGTTCCGCCCCGGATGGTCCGGTCCGGCCTGCATCTGTCGTGGCCATGGGTCAGCGCCGTCCGGCTCTACACCACGCGCGCCCAAATGCTCAACGCGGATGTGCCTTCGGCCAGG
>JAHFCY010000028.1 GCA_023249255.1 Candidatus Lindowiibacteriota bacterium
GTCCTCGTGGAGCGCAGCCAGCAGGCACGGCCGGAATGGACGTTGAAACCGTATGTGAAATTGACGGAAACGGTCGAGTTCTCAGGCGGCGTGAAAGGCGTCACGCGGTACGAGGTCGGTGTTCGGCAGGCCAAGGCGGCGGCGCTCAAGAACATCGTCGAGGCGATCGGGTCGGACCTCACGACGGCGCTGAAAAAGACGGATGACGGCGACAACTACGATGGCGCGACCCTGCAGTCGTTCATTTCCGACCGGCTGACGCTGGCCACGCGAAAAATCAACATCGGGGGCATCACGCCGACGGATATCTATTACGAGAAATACAAATTTCTCGGGCCGTACGGCGCGGAATACCGGTACGACATCGACGTGAGGCTGGCGTTGGACCAGCGCGAATACGAGATTGCCCGGACTCGCGCGCTGGTGGAACTGCGGCGTGAGGCCCAGGATGCGCGGATGCCGAAGATCGAAGCCGCGATGGACAGGGCGTTCAATGATACGGAGAAGCAGTAATGCCGGTCCGGCGCTTTCTCTTCTGCTGGTCTTAGCCGCGATGCTGAGTGTTGCGACCTGCCCCCTGACAGCGGCGGCGAAGGCGAGGGCTGCGCCGGAATGGATTTCGAGTACGCCCCAGGACGTCCGGTACCTCTACGGAGTTGGAGTATCGTCCGAGGCGGACGCGAAAGAAGCCCGTGTGGAGGCGGTGGCGATGGGAATCGGGTCCGTCGCCACCGCGATTTTTTCCGTAGTCAACGAGTCGTACGAACAGACGACCGACGAAAACAGGACGACCGTGCGGGACCGGGTGAATCTTCGGACCGCCCACGCGCTGGAGGGGGTGGAAGTCGTCGAAGTCGCGATTGTCGATCCGCAGACGTACGCGCTGGTGAGGTACCCGCGGGCGGAAGTTCCGGCGGCGCGGATGAGATACATCACGGAGCGGCGGGAGGCGGAATATCAGGCGGCGAATCTAATCGAATCGGCGGGAAGCGCCGTCAATCGATTTCGTTCCCTCATTCAAGCCGCAAACATGCTTGCGCCGTACGGCGGCCATCGGTACGACGACGCGCGGGCGACGCTGTTTATGGCGATCTCGGATTTGAAATTGGAGGCGAGCCGGGCCGGCAATATTTTGCTGGTGACGCCGGCGGATCTGCCGGTGCGGCTGGGGGCGCGGCGATTTACCGGAAAATTGAATCTGACCGATGCGGACCGCCTCCGGAATGTGCTGAGTGTCGATACCGTTCCCTTTTGCGCGATGATCGAGGATCGAGATCTGTCGAGGCAGGTTGCGGAAGGCTTGAACCGCAAACAGGCGGAATTTCAGGGCGATTGTGTTTCCGTCTGCGGCCGCCTGGCCGGTCATCTGACGACTCTGCTGCCGGATATCGGAATTTGTGTCGCCGAGTATTCGCCGATGCGGTTGACGGCCGAGTACACCGCGGTGCGGGATGAAGCCTATTCGCTGCCCGTGACCACCATCCATTACACGATCAGTCTGTCAGAAGGCTCGACGGTCAAAAACGCAAAGAGCGGGGCGGTCACCGTGATCGGGGATGAGCAGACCGGAATTCGGGTTGCCGTGCAACAGATGAGGGCGGTACTGACGGAATGGTTTCGATGAGGAGCATGCGCCGGGCCGCGGATTGCCGTCGAACCTTTAGCCGACTCCATCCCGATTTTTGAAATCGATTCTATTCACAACCTCCGCAAAACATGAGACAACCTCCGCATGGAAATTCTGATCGACGGACAGCCGTTGCCTGACGGGACAGCCAAGGCGGGTTCGTCTTTGAAAGACGCGATGGACCAGGTTGTGCGCGTGCTGAATCAGCGCGAGATGCTGGCGGCGGCCGTGCGGGTGAACGGGCGGGAGGTTGAGCGTTGGGACGAGTCGACGGTGGCGCTGGCGGAGGGCGACCGCATCGATGTGTCCACAATGTCCATGCGCGATTATGCCGTCGCCAGCCTTGGCGACGTCGGGGAATACACCGGGAACGTTCTGGCGGTTCTGCGTAACGTCGACGCAATTGTCAGCCGCGACGGGTTTGATGCGCTCCGATCCAAGCTTGGCGAGGGGCTGGACTACATTCTCCACGTCATCGAAACGGCCGGGCACATCCTTCCGTTAAACATGAAGGAGGCCCGATACGACATGCGCAGTGGCGAGCAGATGCTGAAGGAACTTCAGGCCATTCACGCGCGGATCAGAAACGCCAAAAAATTTGACGACATGAAATCCGATCTCGCCACGCTCGAATTCACCCTGACCGACTGGCTCAAGTTTCTGGAAACGCTTCTGCGCCGGTACGCCGACCAGCAGGCTGAGATGGGGACGGCGGAAGAGGTCGCGGGCGACGCCCGGGGTCACGCCGAGGCGCTGGAACGGCTGGGGGCGGACTTGAAGGCGCTGGTCGACGATCTGTACGCCGGCAAGGTCGCCAAGTCGATGGATGCCCTGCCGTCCCGAATCACGATTCTACAGGAGTCTCTGATCTATATTCAGAAACTCCGAAAATTCGGAGTTGTTCACTACGACTCGCTTCGGGTCAAAGATGACCGGATGAGCGACAAAATTCCGCATCTGTCCCAGACGCTCAAAGAGCTGTCTGAGGCCATTCAAGTCGGCGACACCGTTCTGATGCGGGATTTGATCGAGTACGAAATCCTGCCATTCATTTCTTATTTGCGAGACGTATTCAAGCAGATTTCATCCTCTCCCTCCTGACACAACCCTTGTTCATCCGACGGCGGCTCAAACTCGACATCGCGGACGCCGTGAAGGCGACGTTCGGCCCGGACGCGCCCGAACCGGTCATCGGATTTCCGCGCGAGGCCGCGCACGGCGATTATGCGACTAATTTTCCGCTGAAGGCCGCGAAAGCGCTCGGTCGGGCGCCGATGGAAATCGCCGGGGATCTCGAGCGCGCACTGGCCGGGCGGTCGATCTTTTCCGCTGTGACCAAAGCCAAACCGGGGTTCGTCAATTTATTTTTAGCGCCGGCGTTCATCGAGGAGAGACTGGAGAAGATAGCCGGAGGGGCGGACGTGTTCAGCCATTACCGCGAAACCCCGAAAAAAATAAACGTCGAATTCGTATCAGCCAATCCGACGGGTCCGCTGACCGTCGGCCACGGCCGAAACGCATGTCTTGGCGACAGCCTCGCACGACTTCTGAAAGCGGTCGGGCATGACGTGACGCGCGAATATTATTTCAACAACGCCGGCCGGCAGATGAAAATTTTAGGTGAATCGCTTCGGGCAAGATTCCTCGAAGAGGCCGGCAAGCCGTCGGAGTTTCCAGAGGAAGGATACGTCGGCGAATATATCCGGGAGATCGCGCGCGATGTTTTGCGTGAACGCGGCCCGGGCATCGATCCGGCCGATCTCGACCTGTTTCGCCGCGCGGCCGAGAAGTCCATCTTCGACATGATCCGAAAAACGCTGGACCGGCTCGGCGTTGCCTTTGACGTGTATTTCAACGAGGACCAACTCTACAAAAATGGTGAAGTCACCGCCGTCCTCAAGGAACTTGAAACGCGCGGACTGACACAGCCCGAGGATGGCGCTATCCTGTTTCGGGGTGAAGCACAGGGGCTGCCGAAAAATCCCGTCCTCGTCAAAAAAACAGGCGAGCCGACGTACCGCCTGCCCGACGTGGCCTATCACATCGACAAACTTCGTCGAAAATTCGACCTCATCATCGACGTCCTCGGCGCCGACCACATCGACGAGCACCGGGAGGTTCTCGCCATCTTGAAATCGCTCGGCCATCCGACAGCCGCGATCCGCGGGATCATCTATCAGTTTGTGACGCTGGTCCGGGACGGAAAGCCCGTCAAGATGTCGACGCGGAAAGCCGAGTACGTCACGCTCGATGATCTGCTGGAGGAAGTCGGTCCCGACGTCGCGCGGTTTTTTTTCCTGTCGCGCAAATCCGACACGCATCTCGAATTTGATCTTGCTCTGGCGAAGGCGGAGTCCAACGAAAATCCGGTCTATTACGTTCAGTACGCTCACGCGCGCCTCGCGGGAATTTTCCGGACCGCGGCCGAGCAGGGATTTTCCATGGACGGGGTCAGAACGTCGCGGGTGGATCTTTCGAATCCATCCGCCCTGACGCTTGCAAAAAAAATCCTCTCTCTCGGCGACGTCCTCGAAAGCGAGCTGGCCGAGCTCGAAGTCGGCGGCATCCTCTGGTATATCCGCGAGCTGGCCGAAGCATTCCACGTCTACTATACGGATGTCCGGGTGGTGGAATCCGCGGACCGCGAGGGGACGCTCGGACGGTTGAAACTTTGTCTGATCGTTCAAACCATCATCAGTTCAGTTTTGACGACGCTCGGCATTCGCGCACCCGAACGGATGTGATATAGTCCGGCCCTGATTCATGTCCTCGTCGTCTAGGGGCCCAGGACACCGCCCTTTCACGGCGGTAACACGGGTTCAAATCCCGTCGAGGACGATTTATTCCAGCGTGAGGGTGAGACGGACGGCGGCGAGGAGAGGGTCGGGCAACGCAAGACAGGACGTGAGCAGAACCTGACCGGGATACGCCGCAAGAAACGCCGTGACCGCGTCGCGGCGGACTCCATCCAGTTCCGAAAACAGATCGTCGCAGAGAAGAATCGGCTGGGACACCGCCGCCAGCCGTCTCGACTCGATGAGTTTCAGCGCCAGAGACAAAATTCTCGTTTCCCCCTGCGAGACTGTTTCCGCGGCAGGCAGGGTTTGATCCCAAAACCGGATGTCATCGCGGTGAGGTCCCACGGTCGTGTGGCCAGCCCCGCGATCCTGCGGGCGCGCGTCGATGAGCGCGTTCAGATATTCTCCGCGGATGGTTTCGGCCGGCTCAATCCGAATCCGTTCAGCCAGATGCGGCGACCCGAGAGACTTCAACGTGTCAGGCAGATCCGCCGACACATCGCGCAGAAACCCGCGACGCGCTGACAAAATTTCCGATCCGTCGGCCGCCAGCGTTTCGTCCAGCGCCATCCACGATCCGGGGTCAGGCGGCATGTCATCCCGAAGGAGGGCATTTCGTTCCTCCACCGCGCGCGTGTAGCGTTTGAGCCGCGCAAGATACTCCGGACGCTCCTGAGAGAGAATCCGGTCCGTCATGCGCCGGCGGAGAGCCGGTTCTCCGGCAACGATCCTCATTTCATCCGCTGAAAATAAAATGACCGGCGGTTTGCCGATGAGATCGCTTCGTCGCACCGTCTGATCTCCCTCATGGTATACGACAGCGGAGCCGTTGAGATATGCAACGGATCTGCCGGGACCAGAAGGGCGTTCAGCCTCGACCCGGAAATAGGCCGTCGTCGATCCCCGATGGACAAGCGACGAGAACCGAACATCGCGCGGCGTACGGCCCATGCAGAGAAGGTAGATTGTCTCAAGGATTGTCGATTTTCCGGCGCCATTGGGTCCGAGGATCAGGGTGAGACCGGTTTCGGCGAACGAGAATTGCGCTTTGGGAAACCGGCGAAAATTTTCTAAAGAGAGACGGACAAAACTCAAGCGGTCATATCCGCATCGGCATGATGACGTGAAGATGCGTGTTGTCGTCGGGACTTCGGAGCACGCAGGGGTTCTTCGCCGTAATGATCCGAACCTGGACTTCGGGCGTCAATATCTGGGACAGGGCGTCTATGCAGTAATAGGCGTTGAACGCCATCTCCATGGGCTCCCCCGAATATTTGACATCAACCGACGCGTCGCCCTGGCCGCGATCCTGCGACACGGCCGAAATTTTCATCGTCGACGAATCGAGTTTGATGGTGATGCGGGGATTCTGGCTGTCGGTGAACACAGACACCAACCGGAGCGCCTGCATGAACTGTGTGACGTCGGCCCGGAAATCCAGTTCAAATTCTTTTGGAATGACCTGCGCATAGTTCGGAAATTTTTCCGCGATGAGCTGGGTCTGGATCGAAATGCCGTCCGTCGAAAACACGGCCACGCGGTCCGTGAACGTCATGGACACGGCCGTCTCGTCGTCGGGCATGCAGCGGATCAATTCCTGAACCGCGCGGATCGGAACCAGAAACTCCTTCTTGGCGTGTTTGCCTCCCACCGACAGTCTGACAAACGACAACCGGTGGCTGTCGGTCGCGACCAATTTGATGTCCGATCCCTCCAGGTCAAAGAGTACTCCCGTCAGATATCGGCGCCCGTCCTGCATGGCCGCGGCAACCGCCGTGCGCCGAAGACCGGACAGAAGATTCCTGGATGGAATCGACAGCGTGACCTCGCCTTCGATTTTGGCGGCTTTCGGATAATCGTCCTTGGACAGAACAGGCAATTGTCCCGTAAATTTCTGCTTGCCGATCGCAGTAACCTGAATGTGACCTTTCTGAGTGTCGCCTGACAACACAATCGACGAGTCTGGATCGGCGAGCCGGCTGACCAGATCTCCGAGCGTCTTGGCGGGAACCGCCACGTCGGCCTTATCGGAAACGGACGCGGTCAACGACACCGTAATGCGAAGATCGAGATTGGTACCGATCATGCGGCTCTTGCCGTCACGGGCTTCGATCATCACGTTGGTCAGAATCGGCAGAGGCGTCTGCTCGTCGACCGCCCCGCGGACTTTCTGCAACGCATGGGAAAGGGATTCCTTGGTGAACTGGGCTTTCATCTATGTCATGTCCTCCTCGGTTGGGTTTTGCACAACCCTAGTAGTAGTATATGTCCACCTATCACTACTATCAGAGCCGGTGGATTTAGGGATATCGTCATTAGCGTTGCCGCCGCAGGGCGTTGTGAACTTGCGATCCTGTGCACAGGTTTACACCAAATCCGCAATTCGCACGGGTTTTGTAAAACTCTCCACAGACTCTCATCCGCTTGTCCACGGCTCAGACCACGCCAATTTCTTTCATCAAATTATCGAGGGTGCGCATGGTCTGCGGATTGGTCGAAGTTTCCGCTTCAATTTTATCGATCGCGTGGATGACGGTGGTGTGATCCCGGTTGCCGAACGTGTCGCCGATAGACTGGAGCGAATAGTCCGTGAATTTGCGAATGAGGTACATGGCGATCATGCGGGGATAGACGATGTTCTGCGTCCGCCGTTTTGACCGGAGTTCCTCGATCGACACTTTAAAATGATCGGCAACGCGCTGGGTGATGCCTTCGGGCGAGAGAATGTTACGGCGCCGGACGACAACATCCCGCAAAAATTCCCGTGCCTGTTCCACAGTCATGTCCTGTTTCATGACCTTGCTGTAGGCCGCGACCCGGCTCAGGCAGCCTTCAAGCTCGCGGATGTTGGACTGAACGTTCTGCGCAATGAATTCGAGGACGTCCTTGCGAACGGCCAGATTATCGCGCTGGGATCTGTCCATGAGGATCGCGAGGCGAGTTTCATAATCGGGCGGCTGGATGTCGATGATGAGTCCCCACTCAAAGCGGTTGCGCAGTCGCTCCTCGATTTCCGAAATGTCCTTGGGCGGCCGGTCGGACGACAACACGACCTGCTTGCCGGCGCCGTGAAGCTCGTTGAACGTGTGAAAAATTTCCTGCTGGACGGCCTCCTTGCCGGAAATGAATTGAACGTCGTCCAGGAGGATGATGTCCATGTTGCGGTATTTGTAGCGGAACGCGGATGTGCTCCGGTGCTGGATTGCCGATACGTACTCGTTCGTGAACTGCTCGGACGACAGATACATGACGATGGCATGGGGCGAATTGCGTTTGAGGTAGTGGCCGATGGCGTGCATGAGGTGGGTTTTGCCGAGTCCAACGCCGCCGTAGATGAAGAGCGGGTTGTACATTTTGCCCGGCTCCTGTGCGACTGCGATCGCCGTTGCGTGCGCGAAGTTGTTGCTCTTGCCGACGACGAATCGGTCGAACGTGTATTTCGGATTGAGATTGGTTCCGGAAAAACTGAACTCGAGACTCTCGGCCGGCATCTCAACGGCGGGATCCGTTTCTTCCGCGGCGTTGAGCGTTTTCGAAACGCGAATGTCGAGTTTCACCTGTGCGCCCGCATGGAGACTCAGGCCTTCCGTCAGGCTCGACATGTACTCCGTCAATCGTTTTCTGTAAATCGCGTTTGGAACTTCCAGAATACAGCGTCCATCATTCTCGAATCGAAACTGCGTTCCCTTAAGCCAGCTTTCAAAAAGATGCTCCGGCAGAACACGACGCAAGTCGGCCCAGAGTTTGTCGTGATCGATCGCCTGTGTCGGCATGAAACCCCCTCTTCAGTCACCTTTCTATGAATAAATCCAATTTATCCACAGTATCAACGTATCTTTCCACATGATGTTCCAGATCACTCCGACAATTATCCAGATGATTTCCACTATTTCGTCCACATATTTTACACATTGATATATAAGTACTTACGACTCGCCAACCTTATACCAGCATTGAGTTGTCCACGCAAGGGATTTTTCTAATATTTGCGCAGATTGTTGTCAACAAATTAAAATTCAATGGGTTTATCATGTTGTGCCCAGCGCTTCCAACGGCTCAGACAGGACGAGTACGGCGGAGGTGTGATTGAGAATGGTGGATCGGACTCTGCGGCCGGCCCACGCGATGGGGCCGATCTCGGCGAATCCAAACATCCCGATGAGAGGGAGGTCCGGATAAAATTCGCGGAGCGCGTCGAGATCGACGTTCGGGCGTCCGTAGAGGGACTGGCCTCGGGCGCAACAATTGAAGAGAAGCGCCGCGCGCGGCACGCGGGCCGTGAGGGTGGAGTTCAATCGTTCCAGCATCCGGCGAAAATTCCTCCGCGCGCTTTTGGCGCTGCGGACGCCGAACGAGATGAACTGGCCCGGCCGGACGAAATCGCCGACCGAGACGCGTTTGGTATCCGGCTCGACGCCAAGGATGTTGCGGACGACGTATCGGCCCTGATCGAAATCCTCCGCGGAGTCGGCCAGCGCGCAAAAAATTTCAAATGATTCCTTCGTTTCCTGTTGATGAGACTGGACGAAGTCACCGATCACGTCAGCCGCCGGCTCGGATTCAACGCGTGCGATTACGTTTTCAAACGCCTCGGTGATTTCGCGGGGCGTTGTTTCCGGCGTGACCACTTGAGACACCCCGATGGCCGCGTCGACACAGCCGGCGAGGTGAAGGGCCGCGAGGCCTGTTGTGGAACTTTCTCCGTCGACAAAGAGGAGCGCCTCGGTGTCGCCCGTGCACCAGGCGGCGGCAGCGCCGACGACCGGTGTTTCCGGAAAGACCGCCGCCAGTTTCGGAAGAAACATTGGATTGAGGCTTTTAGGTTCGAGGAGCATGACGAGCACGCCCCGTTCCCGATGGAGGCTCGGCAGTTCCTGTTTCAACAGGGCCACGGCTTCATCCGGTTCGAGCCGGGGGAGGAGGGCGGCGCCGCAAGTGAGCCGGTCGGACGCGGCGAGGAGCACCGCCAGCGCGGGTTTTTGTTCGACCTCTCCCGCCGGCCCGATCACGCCGGCGCCGGTCCCGCCAAAGAGTGTTCTCACCAGCGTGCGTCGCCGGATGTGGGCGATCACCTCGGCCATCCGCCGCGCGTGATGGCTTGTGGCAAACACAATGGCCAGTCCGCCGGCCGGATCGATAGATTCAGTCAGCGCCGAACCCAGAGCCTCGTTTGCCGCCTCCATCGAATCGGCCCGCAGGCTCATCCCGCAACTCGTTTGAATCATGAAGTCACTATAGCAGAAAGAAAACGGCAATGATAATCGTTTCAGGCATGGGCTATAAAAACAGGGGCGGATCGGGGCGGATCGGGGCGGATCGGGGCTGGCAGAGAGATGAACCCCATCCCCACGCATCCGCGTGTGTCGGGGTTTGCAAATATCTGGTCGCATCCATTCTGATTTTGGTTGCGTCCCACGTCCATGCGAGCGCCAGTTCCAAAGACCAGGCGCTTGAGAAAATCATGTCGGCGCAGTCGTCGGCCGACGCGGACCAGATCGTGAAGATCGCCCGCCAACTTGCCGATGATATAAGCATGGCGCCGAGGGCGTCGCCCCGGGTGACGGCGTTTGTGATCGGACTCTTTCGAAAAGCCGAAACATTGAAACCGGAGACGATCCAGGCCGAGGATGCCCGGCGAATCGGCCGGTTGTATCTGTCGTTGTCGGAATCATACGCCGACGTGGCCATCCGGTATCTGGAGCGCACGGCGAACGAGACCGCGGATCCCGAGGATCGTGTGGCGCTGGGGAACGCGCGGATGTACGTTGGAGACGCGGAAGGCGCCCGCCGGGAATATCTGGCCGTCAGCGAAAAGCGTCCGGCCGACCCGGTCATACAGGTGAATCTGGCGATGACGGAACGGGCGATGGGTGACACGGCGGCTGCGTATCGGCGGCTCCGGCAGGTTCTTCAGTCGGCGTCGAGCGCGACGGTGGAACGCGCGGCGGTTCTTGCACTCGCGGACATTCAGATGGCATCGCGTGATCCGTCCGCCGCCCGGCTCGAAGTCGAGAAAATTCTTCGCAAGTGGCCGAATGATCCGGACGCGCAGGCGATGATGAAAAAAATACAGGAGAAAGAAACCCGCCCCGCCGTCAAGGGGCGCCGCGGCCCCGCAAGGTAGGGGGCGCGTTGCGGATTCTGAAGGGAGAAATTCAATGAAACTGTGGAACTCCTTATTGGGCGTATTTTCCAGCGACATGGGAATTGATCTCGGCACCGCCAACACGCTTGTGTACGTCAAAGGCCACGGCATTGTGCTTCGGGAGCCGTCTGTCGTGGCGATTGATACGGAAACGGGGGAAGTGAAGGCGGTTGGGGAAGAGGCGAAAAAAATGGTCGGGCGGACGCCCGCGCACATTCAGGCGATCCGGCCGCTGAAAGACGGCGTCATCGCGAATTTTGACGTGGCCGAAAAAATGATCCGGCACTTCATCGAAAAGGTCCACAACCGCCGCAGCGCCATGGTGTCGCCGCGAATCGTGATTGGCGTTCCGTCGGGCATCACGGAAGTGGAGAAGCGCGCGGTAACGGAATCGGCGCTGGCGGCGGGCGCGAGAGAGGCGCTGACGATCGAGGAGCCGCTTGCGGCCGCGATCGGCGCGAATCTTCCCGTGCAGGAAGCTTCCGGCAGCATGGTGGTCGACATCGGCGGCGGCACAACCGAAGTTGCCGTCATCAGCCTGGGCGGGATGGTGCGGTCGGCCAGCGTCCGCGTGGCCGGCGACGAGCTCGACGACGCCGTCACGTCGCACATCAAAAAAGTTTACAATCTCATGATCGGCGAGCGAACGGCGGAGGACATCAAGATGAAAATCGGTTCAGCCTTCCCGCTCGACGAGGAGATGACGATGGAAATCCGCGGCCGGGATCTGGTGAGCGGCCTGCCAAAGACCATCACGATCAGTTCGGAGGAGATTCGCGAGGCGTTGTCGGAGCCGATCTCCGTGATTTTGGGCGCGGTGAAGGAGACGCTGGAGCAGACGCCGCCCGAACTTGCGTCCGACATCATGGAGCGCGGCATATTGATGGCCGGCGGCGGCGCGCTCTTGCGGGGATTTGACAAACTCATGAGCAAGGAAACCGGATTGCCGGTGCACGTCGCGGAGGATCCGCTGACCTGCGTGGTTCTCGGCGCCGGCAAATATCTCGAAGAGATGAAAAATCTACGATCGTATTGATCAACGCGTGTGGGGAGTGACCGTCCGTCCGTCAAGTGGGTTGACCGTCGCCGGCCCGTCTCTCCGTTCCGTTCCAGTCCATCCGAATTTCTGATTCTGATTCTCGCCGCAACTTTCTACATTCTGAATCCTAACTGGCCGGCGCTGAAATACGGGGAGATTCGTGCCCGCGCCGCGCTGGGAGAATTTACGCGGAATCGGCTGTTTGGCTGGACCCGGGGGTTCCGTCATCGAGATGATCTGGAATCGGCCCGGTCGGATATCCAGCGGTATCAGACGGAGCTGGAGCGAACCCACGCGGAACTTCGGACTCTGTCCATTCAGGTTCTTGAAAACGACGCGCTCCGCGCGCTCTTTCTTCTGCCCAAACGCCCCGAATACCGGTATGTCTTTGGTGAAGTCATGTCGCGGTCGATCCGTCCGGTCGAAGCGCGCCTGACGGCCCGTGTTCCTGAAAGTGTACCTGCCGACCTGGCGGATGGATGTCCCGTCATCGCGTCTGTCCTTCCGGACTGGATCGCAGTCGGGCAGGTCATGGACGTCAAGGGAGATATCGCCGAGATCATGTTGTTATCGGATCCGAAATCACGGATAGGCGTCATGTCCGCCGACACGCCGGCATACGGCAGCGCGCTTCTCATGGGCCGGGGTCTGGATCGGCTGGAACTCGATTATGCGGCGCACCCGCATTTTGGCCGGGCGTTGGCCCCGTTCGTGCGATTGGTGACGTCGCCTGAAAGCCGTTTCCCGCCCGGACTACCCGTCGCGGAACTCAAACCGTCCGGGTCCGGTGGTGGATCCGAGAATCTTCAGCCGTCCCCCCTCGCATCGTTTGGCGATCTCCAGTTCATCGTCATTCTGATTCCCAATACGGTACAGCGATGACGGTTTTCCGGTCGCTTTTCGCATGGACGATCGCCGCGGCGGCCTTCCACTTTTTTTCGATCCAGACGTCGATCGGAGTTGTCCGGATCGAGCTCGCGTTTTTTTTGGCGTATCGTTGCGCTCTTCTCGAAACTCGTCCGTGGGAAGCGGCGTTCACATTCGTCATTCCGTCGCTCCTTTTTGACGCACTGGACAATCAATTCGCCGGGACGCCGTCTCATGTTCTGGTATTTCTGCTTGTCCGGCGGCTGAAAGGATTCTCGGATTTGTCGAGGCTTCCGGCCTCCGCGCTGTCGGCGCTGATTTTTGCCGCCGTTGACCGTCTCCTTTTCGGCGCGCTCATCGGATTTCGAATCGGCGTCGGGCCTGACATGATGGGATCGGCGTTGCTTGATCCGGCGTATCTGCTCACGGCGCTCCTTCTGCCGTTTGGTCTGATCCGCCTTGGGGCCGCCACCGGCCGCAACTCGGCGCGCCCGGTCTGATGCTGTTTCGAGCTCCCCGCTCGTTTCCGAATTTTCCCCAGACCGCCTACGTGTTGGTGGCTCTGGGCGTGGTCTGGATGTTCTTTCTGATTCGCGTTTATGATTTACAGGTCGCAAACCGGCAGATTTACAAAGTCAAGTCGGAGGAAAACCGGATTGTCCGGTTGACGAAACTGGCGCCCCGGGGAGAAATTCTCGACCGGGCAGGCCGGGTGCTGGCGGCATCCCGTTTTTCGACGGATCTGGTGACGTCGAATCGCCGCCTGAAAACAACAGAGATCAACGCCCTGTGTTCGCGGCTGGCGCCGCTGTTGACCGTCCGTCCGGACCGGCTTCGGGACGCCTATTTTTCGGCCATCCGAAAAACTTACTCCTATCAACCGGTTCCTCTTTATTCGAATCTTTCCGAAACACAGACCATTCGCGTGGGAGAGGCATTGTGGCAATTTCCGGATCTCCGGCTGCAAAAGCGGCTGACGCGCTGGTATCCGGGCGGCGATCTTCTGTCTCACGTCCTGGGATACGTCAACGAAGTGTCCAAAGAGGACATGGATCGGGATCCGAATTACAAATTAGGAAGCCTGATCGGCCGCAGCGGCATCGAAGATATTCTCGAACCCCATCTTCGCGGCAAAGACGGATACCGCTGGGGGGAAGTTGACGCGCAGGGAAAAATGCGCCGCGATCTGACGGATCTGCCGGAGGCCGAAGCCACGGCGGGCGCGACAGTGAGGCTGACGATCGATTATGAATTATCGAAGGCGCTGGAGGAGGCGTTCGGCGATTCGAATGGATTCGGGGTGCTGATGAACGCGTCGACCGGCGCAATCCGGGCGATGTTTTCCCGGCCGGGATTCGATCCGAACCGTCTGGTCACGACCGACATCGAATACATCCGCCAGCTTCAGACCGATTCCGCCCGGCCGTTTTTCAACCGCGCGGTTCAGAGTTCGTTTCCCCCGGGGTCGACCTACAAGACGGTGAATTTCGTCGCTGCCGTGGAGAGCGGTCTGGCGGATGAAAACACAAGTTTCTACTGCAGCGGGCAATTTCACATCGGCAAACGGGTCGCGGAGTGCTGGAAGACGCGGGGTCACGGCCGGATGACGCTCCTGCCGGCGATCACGCAGTCCTGCAACATTTATTTTTATAATCTCGGGATGGTTCTCGGCGTCGAACGGATGGCCGCGTACGGCCGGATGTTCAAGTTGGGGGAAAAAACAGGATTCATTCTGCCGGGCGAGCCGGACGGAATTTTACCGACGCCGGAATGGAAACAGCGGCGATTTGGTGAAGCATGGACGAGGGGTGATGACGTCAACATGAGCATCGGCCAGGGATTTGTTCTCGTGACGCCGCTTCAGCAGGTGTCGCTTATGGCAAGCCTGTTTAATGGCGGAAAAATAATGAAACCCTATCTGGTGGAGGCGGTGTGGACGCAAGACGCGCGCGACCCGCTGTCAGTTCCGGGTGAAGCGCCGACGGTGCGGGGAACGCTGACTGTTTCGGACACGACGCTGGCGTTGCTGCGGACCGGTCTTCGGGAGGTCGTCCTGCACGGAACGGGCACGCGGGCCGGCCGCGATCCGCGCGGAAAACTTCTGCCCGTCGAGGTCTACGGCAAAACCGGGACCGTCCAGCGGGTGGGCCGGCAGACGGTGGAGCGGGTCGGCGTGGAGCCGGAGGACCACGGATGGTTTTTGTGCTATTTCGTGCTGAACGGCGAGCCGATGACGGCGGTGGTGATGAAGGAGTCGGCCGGGCATGGCGGCACGGTCGCCGCGCCGGTGATCGGAAGATTCATCGCGAACACCTATCGTCCGCCGTCTTGATCGGCCCACACCGCCGGGCTGGCTTTGAATCGCACGGTTAGGCGGGTGGGAACGCGGCGGGGCTCGCGTCCGGGCAGTTTGGTTGTACGGCTCCGTCGCGTCCGGACCGTGAACGATCCAAATCCACCGACGGTGACTTTTCCCTCTTCGATCAATCCAACAATCAGCTCGTCGATCAGTGTCTCAACGGCGATTTCCGATTCGCTCGCGGTGAATCCGAGAGCCTGAAGACGTTTTTGAATGTCGCGCCGTCCGGCAACGGGCATCAGATCCGCTCGGGCCGGAACGGTCTGGCGAGGAGGGATTCGACCGCGCTTCGGACGCTCTTGCCGCGATAGATGATGTTGTAGACTTCCTGAATGATCGGAATTTCCACGCGTGCGTTGTGCGCGAGCCGTACCACAGCCTTCGACGTCGCAACGCCTTCGGCGACGAAATGGTGTGTTCGCGCGATTTCAGCCGGCGTATGTCCCCGGGCCAGAAGGTCGCCATAGCGGCGATTGCGGCTGTGGCGGCTTGCGCAAGTCACGACCAGATCGCCGATGCCGGCCAGGCCCGCAAAAGTCTGTCGCCGCGCGCCGAGGGCGACCCCGAGCCGGGAAATTTCGGCGAGGCCGCGAGTCAGGATCGCCGCGAGCGTGTTGTCGCCGAATCCCAATCCGATGCAGATGCCGGCCGCCAGCGCGATGCAATTTTTCAGCGCCCCGGCCAGTTCCACTCCGATGATGTCCGGATTCGTGTAGACGCGAAATCTCGGGTCGGACACGAGGCGCTGAACGCTCCTGGCCAGAGGCGCCGTCGCCGCGACGACCACGGCTGTCGGAATGTCGAGGATGACTTCCTCCGCGTGCGACGGGCCGGACAGCACGGCGTATCGTCCGGCCGGCATGTCCGGAAATATTTCTTGAAAGACCCGCGAGATGGTTTTCCCGGACCGGATTTCAACGCCCTTGGACAAATTCACGAGATATTTTTTCCGCCAGAATTTTGCGGCCGCCCCCCGCGCCACGCTCCGATACACATTTCGAATGAACTGGGTCGGCACGGCGTTGAAGATGAATTCGGATTTGGCGAAGGTTTCGGCAAGATCGTTTGAGACGCGCAAATTCCGCGGGAGTTTGACGCCGGGGAGGAATGTCCGGTTCTCCCGCCGCCGCTGGATATCATGGGCCACAGCGGGAAAATGTTCGTAAAGGATGACGGACCGTCCCGCCGGCGCGCGCCGTGCGAGCCGGACGGCGAATGTCGTCCCCCAGCTTCCGGCGCCGATGACGGAGATCATGGTCCCGCTCCCGCCCATCGTGGACTTCGCGGGATTCCCTTCATCCGGTCGGTCATCAAAACAACGGCGGCTCTTCGCCGCGCAGAAGCCGGCAGAGGTTCGTTCGGTGCCGGACGAGGACCACGAGCACGACAATCTCCGCGACCGCGATGAGCAGCGGATCGCGTGACGTCAACGGCATGCCGGCGCCGAGGGTGACCGCGCCCAGACACGACGCCGGCGCGACGCGCCGTCCGACTGCCAGGACCAGCGCGAATACGGCGAGGGCCGCCAGAGACGGTTTCCATGCGAGAGCGAGGAACACGCCAAGTCCGGTGGCCACGCCTTTTCCGCCGCGAAAATCAAGAAACGGAGAAAACACATGTCCAAAAATGGCCGCAAGACCCGCCAGCGCGTCCTGCGCGCCGAATCGCCGCGCGATCCACACTGCAGCCGCGCCTTTGGCGGCGTCGAGGATCAGTACGACCGTGCCCGTGAATTTGCCGAGCACGCGGAACGCGTTGGTCGCTCCGATGTTGCCGCTGCCTTCCGTCTGAAGGTCCTTGCCGAAGATATATTTTCCGATCCAGTATCCGGGCAGAAGACTCCCGCAGACATAGCCGATGAGGATTCCAAGTCCGTCGGCTGCCGTCATTTGTTCTCCGCCAGTCCGATCTGGATCGGGACCCCGACTATTCCGAACGCGCTCCGAAGGCGTTTTTCCAGATACCGGATCGCCTCGCCGCGAAACGTTTTGGGATCGTTCACAAAAATTTTGAAAGAGATCGGTTCGGTCCCGGTCTGGACGCCGTATTTGAGTTTGCCGGGTTTGCCCCGAAAGAGACCGGTGGGGAATTCCGCATTCCATTCCTGCAGGCGCCGGTTCAATCCGGGCGTTCGTATTTTTTGCCGCGCGGCAGTCCGAACGGCGAGGGCCGTGTTCAGGAGAGTCGTGAGGCCGTGTCCGGTCCGGGCGGACACAAGCACGAACGGCACCTCGTGTGATTCATGGGCGCGCTTTCGAAATTCATCCTCGAGGTCACGCGCGTCTTCGGCGGATCGGTCGGGCACCAGATCCCATTTGTTGGCGGCCGCGACCGCCGTCACGCCGCGCCGCCAGAGGAAACTCAAGAGGCGCAGGTCCTGCTCGGCCAGTCCCTGAGAGATGTCCATGAGCGCGACGGAGACATCGGCGTTTTCGCCGGAGTGCAGGGCGATTTTGGACATGGTCCGTTCAAGACCGTCCGTGATGCGGTCGATCCGCCGCACGCCCGCCGTGTCGACGATCGAAAACGGCCGGCCGTGATAGCGGAACACCGACTCGACCGCGTCGCGCGTCGTGCCCGGCCTATCCGACACGACCATGCGATCCCGGTTGAGGAGTCGATTGACGAGCGTCGATTTGCCGACGTTGGGCCGTCCGAGGATGGAAATTTTGAGAGGCTCCGATTCGACGGCGTCGTCTCGCGGGGCGCCCGGCCCGCCCAATCCCGCGTCGGATTCATCCTCCGGCAGGTTGTCCCGTACGTCCGGGATGTCGTCGGCGATGGGGACAGGCTTCAAGCGCGATTCGAGACAGGTGAGTATATCCGAAATTCCGCGGCCGTGTTTGGCCGAAATCGGAAATGCCTCGGTCCACGGCAATCCGGCGAATTCGGCGTCGGCCCATCGTGCGGACGGTTTTTGGAGTTCGTCCAATTTGTTGACGATGAGAATGGTCTTGTTCCGATGCGGCATGAGCCGTTCGGCGAACGCGTCTTCGCCGCCGGTCCGGCCCGCCTGCCCGTCCACGACCCACAGGATGAGTTCGCAATACTTGATCGCGCGCTCGACCGTTGCGTTGATCTTCTCCGTCAGGTCACGGTCTTCTCCCGGATACGGCCAGCCCGCGCTGTCCATGATCCGAATCGCCCCGCCGCCGATCGTCAGATCGGCCTCGAGTAAATCCCGTGTGACGCCGGGCCGGTCGAACACCACCGCCGCGGCCCGTCCGGCCAGCCGGTTAAACAACGTGCTTTTACCCACGTTGGGCCGCCCCACGACCAGAACAACTGGAGGCTTCATACACGCGTGTATCCTCCCATGCGTTTGTACCATTCGACATAGCACGCGGCGCCTGAAACGAGCGTGGTCGCCATGGTGATCCAGCAAGCGGTCATCAGAATTGCCTCGGAGCGGTTGAACGGAACGGCCAGATTGAACAGAACGATGATCGCCGTCACAAACTGGCATGCCGTGTTGACCTTGCTGATCCACATCGGCCGGATTTCCGCATCGCGCTTGAAATAATGTAACAGGCCCCAGCCGAGAACAATCAGAAGGTCCCGGCTGATGACCACGACCGTCACGTACAGGGGAATACCATAGCCGACGCCGAGGATGTAGACCATCGTCACGAGGAGTTTGTCTGCGAGCGGATCGAGAAACGCGCCGAGATCCGTTTTCTGCCGGAACACCCGGGCCACCATTCCATCGACCGCGTCCAGCATGGCGGCCACGGTGAACGTCAGCAAGACCACAGCCGGCATGTTCGGGTGTGCCCCGATGTAGACGAAGCACATCACAAACACCGGGATCAGAGAAATGCGAAAGAGCGTAATGAGATTGGCGACGGTCAGCATGATATGTCTCTACCACGACAACGCCACCTTTTGGAATAGCGGTTACAGTTGCTTGATGAATCAGAACCGCAGTGCCAGTCCTCCGAATCCGCCCTCGCCGAAATACGCGTCCTGACTGTATCGGAGAAAGAGCGAGTGGCCATTCATTCGAATGCCGGTTTCCGCGGTCACTTCGGACAGATGTTTCTGGTCGGTGGCGTTTCGCAGAGTGCCTTTGATGTACGGCACGATGGTCCAATCTCCCCATGGCCACGACTTGCCGTCGATGCGAAGTCCGACCCGCCCATCCCACTTACGCGTTTTTTTGAAAGAGTTTTCGATGTAATTGCCGATCGACAACTGCGCCGCCACGCCTCGAAGCGTCTCGTTTTCCCGGCCCGGATCCCAGCCCGGCGTTTTCAGGCCGAGGCGGATCAGGTTGTAGTTTTCCTCGATGAGATTTCGGTCCAGGCCATGGGTCGACCTGTGATCAAGATAAACGCCGGTAACGACACGTCCAAACGCGCGTTCATCGCCCCGATCGCCGTCCGCAGTCCCGAATCCGACTTCGGCGCCGGTCTGCAGATTGTATTCGATTTTGTTGTTAAATCCCCACGTAGCGCGCTGGAGCGTATCGAGGATGATGATGATCGTCCGGCCCCGTTGCGCGAGGCGGATAAGATCGAAATCAGCCGCGAGTTCCGCCGCCACATCTTCGCCGCGATATCCGGCCACGATTTCACCGGCTGTATTGCCGAGAAAAGATTTGAAGAGTTCACCGGCGTGGCCGCCTTCCAGATCAAGGTCGAGCCGGACCCCGTCTTCGCCGTGTCCGAGCGGATTTTTGGAGTCGTAATATTTGACCGCGACGGAAAGAGAATTGTCGGCTTTCGGAAGGAACAGAAACCGGACGCCCGCCTCATAGTCGGTCATAAATCCGCCGGGCCCGTGGATCGCGTCGGCCTCGCCTTCGATGAAAATCTGGCCCACCGGCAGATTGGCTCTCCCGGCCGTGCCTTGAAATTCTCTGTAATCATACCGCGCGGCGAGTTGGCATCGGCTGCCGGCGCTGAATCCGTTTTCGTTCACGACGTTGCCGGCCGCAATCCGGCCGTGGATCCGGCGGGCCTTGCCGAACCGGCTGTTCTCGAATTCGGGATCGGACAGGCCAGCGCCGAAAAAATTCACGTTGAGGCGGCCCACGCGGTCGGTGTTCATCCGCCGGACATGTTCGGCGAAAAGATCAATGGTGTAAGCGGCGCGGCGGTGGCGATAGCCGGCGATAAAGGATGTGCGGAGGAAATCGGGATCGTATTCGGTGTTGCGGATCAGGAGAGTCATGAAGTTGACGTCGAAATAGAGTTGTTCCGGTTGTGATCCTGATCCGCGGCGTTCCGCCAGAATGCCTCTGACGCGGACCCGTCCGAGGCAATCTTGGCGGCGTTCGCCCCGAATGAGTGACACCCGGCTCTGCGCCTGAATATCGGACATTGTCAAATCCCACGTGTGAAACAGGGTATGCGCGTGGGCCGGATCCCCGGCGCCGGCGATCAGAGTAAACATCGCGGTCAGGACAAGACGAAGCGTTTTCATCTTTCTATTCTTATCGGCGTCGGAGTTTGGCTGGCTGAATATCCGGCCGGTCCTGTCAGGGCTTGACGATTTGCAGAAGTTCCGCTTTCGCTCCGGATGTCACATCTTTTGATCCGACCAGGCAAAACGTCAGCCGGTCGGTCGATAGATACAGCCGGGCGGCGGCGTGTGCCGACTCCCGCGTGACCGCGTCAATCCGTTTCGGATATCGGTCGATCTCTTCAAGCCCGAGGCCGTAGAACAGGTAGGTGA
>JAHFCY010000361.1 GCA_023249255.1 Candidatus Lindowiibacteriota bacterium
GTGGGACTGGTTCTGACGGCTTTTTATGTGTTGAGAGTCTTTCAGCGGGCATTTTTCGGGCCGCCAAATCCCAAGTGGGATGGGTTGACGGACTCGTCCGCGATCCAAAATGTCGCCTACGCCGTTTTGATCGGCACGATGCTCCTCTACGGCATTTATCCTCGATTGTTTTTGGACGTCGTCCACGCGGACATCGTGCAACTACTACGCGGGGTGCAATGATGGCAAATATCTGGTCGGTCGTCGGTCCCGAAATATATATTCTGGGTGTCGCCCTGTTCTGGCTGATCGTGTCGGTGGTCTGCAAGCCGCGCAATTACACGTGGCTGTCCATCGCGCTGGGACTGATCGGCGTCTGGCTGGTTTTCGAATCATCATTCCAGTTCGGCTCCGGCCCGCCCCAGATCCGATTTTTCAACACGTACCGCGTCGATCTCTACACCCAGGGATTCAAACTTCTCCTCATGGTCGGCTATGTGTTGATTTTGAATTTGCCCAAGACGGACCGATCTCTTCTTCGAAACAACCCGGCCGAATATCAGTTCCTGCTGGCGACGGCGATGTTCGGCATGATGTTGCTCACGAGCGCCTACGACCTGATCGTTCTGTACCTTGCCCTGGAGACGACCTCCTACAGTTTTTATATTCTCACCGTGCTTCGCCGGCGTCTGGTCGAATCGACGGAAGCCGGATTGAAATACGTCCTGGTCGGCGCGACGTCCACCGCGATCATGCTGTTCGGCCTCGCGTATCTCTATGGGATGACCGGCACGACGTCCCTGCCGGGGGCGCTGTCGAGGTCCGTCGATCTGGGGAACTCGCCTGGATTTGTTCTTGGACTCTTTCTGCTGTTTGCGGGATTGTTCTTCAAACTCTCGGCGTTCCCGTTCCATTTCTGGGCGCCGGACGTCTACGAAGGCACCAGCAATCAGGTCGCCGCGTATCTCGGCACTGTGTCGAAAGTTGCCGCGATGGCCGTCACGCTTCGGATCGCCTCGCTCATGCCCAACGCCGCGGACCTTCTCAATCTGACGCTCTGGGTCGCCGCATTCGCGTCGATGACCTACGGAAACTTTGTCGCGATCCGTCAGACCGACATGAAACGGATGCTGGCCTATTCCGGCATCGGTCACGTCGGATACATTCTGGTCGGCGTCCTGGCCGCGATAAACATGGGCGAGTTTGGATACACGGCAACGATTTATTACACGGGCATGTACCTCATCATGAATTTTGCGGCTTTTTTGGCCGTCAGCGTCTGTGTCGACGAAACCGGCGGCGCCTCCATCCGCAATTTCAACGACCTCCACCGCCGCGCGCCGCTTCTCTGCGCGACGCTGGTCATCTCCATGTTCGCTCTCGGTGGAATCCCTCCGATGTCCGGATTTTTCGGCAAACTCTATCTCTTCATGGCGGCCTGGAAGGGCGGATTTCGATGGCTTGTGATTTTTGGATTGATGAACAGTTTTGTGTCTCTCTATTATTATCTGCGTGTCTGCAAAGCCGCCTTTTTCGACAAGGCAACCGGCCCCCTCCCCGAAATCCCTTCCGATCCCCGCCGGGATGCCCTCTGCATCATCCTGATTATTTACATGGTCTGTTTCGGATTTTTCTCAAACGCCGTCGACAACTACGCCGCCCTGGCCCGCGCCGTCCTGGCGCGCTGATTTACGTCCCGGATCGGCATGAAGTGTCTGTAAGATGAGGACGACCAAAGCCGCGTGAATTTGGATCGAAGGTCAGATGGTCCGTTTGAAATTTTCTGATGCTTGGATTTTCAAACTCTTGACGTGATACCGTGTTCGCAATACAATCCACTCGTGAACAGCGGAACGAAGTTTATGCGTACCGTCAGACCTCGATCGTCTGAAGGATCCACTCGTTTTTTTTGGAAAACCGGCGACAAGGCATGGGTGATTCTTTCGACCGAAACCCACCTGGCAATTCTGGACCGGATTCACCGTGCGAAAAAAGTCAAGCGCCAAAAAATCGTGGCGTAGGATTGACCGCCATCCCGCCTTCCGGTTTCTGGAAGGACTTTGGCGGAACAATGTCCCCTATGTGATTATCGGGGTGACAGGTCTGAATTACTACGCGCTCTCCCCCGGCCGGGTCTATGGAACACAGGATATCGATGTATTCGTGAAGCCCGATTCCGATGCTCTGCGAGACGCATATCGAGCGGCTGTCAACGCGGGTTTGGATATTTCTCATCAGGGGAAACCTGTGACGAGTATGAAGAAAATGGTGAAGATCGCCGGTTCAACGACGCCCGTCGTATTGAGTTCGTCTCTGATCTATCTGACCATCGACCTCATTCAAAGCGTCACCGGGATGAGCTTCGAGGATTTATATAGAGGGCACAGCGTTTTCCGAACCGACGGTATTCCTGTGCGGGTCGCAGCCCGTGAAAAAATAATCGGGTCCAAGATCCTGGCCGGCCGGGAAAAAGACGAGGCGTTTCTGAAAATCTACCGCGCCGGCATTCGCCGGAAATCACGTTAGTGGAAATCGGCCATTCCGCGCGATGATTCGACTCGGATCTATCGTTTCGATTTTTGAATCGAT
>JAHFCY010000029.1 GCA_023249255.1 Candidatus Lindowiibacteriota bacterium
GATCGTACCTGATGAGAACGAGATAAGATTCACTGCCAAACGTTTCCTTCAACCCGAGCCGGTCAATGATTTCATGAATATTCGACTTGGCAATTTCCTGAACCCCACTCACATCAGAACACCAAACAATCTTAAATCGATTTCCGATTTTGATGAACCCATTAAAACTTCTGAACAACATCCTTAATTCCGGAAACGAATAATTGGGTCTTCTGTCATGCTGGACAAAGCATTCTGGATTGTTTTTTATCAAGTTCCGATGTCGTTCTAGGCGAAAAACATTGGCAAATTTTTCCGATGGTATTCGCCTACCCTGTAGAGTAAATGTGTCAGAATCGTTTTGGACTATTCTTATTGAAAAATCGTGTGCGTCTTCGGCAATTTCATCTTCTCCACACCCCACTTTCGGAGCAAATTTTTCCAATTCGATAGAGAATGATTTCTCAATCTGCGGATGGATACACCGCTCCCCTTGGAGGTTGGTTGATATAGTTCTATGTTTATCGTTTCCGCCGGTCATCGCCATGATCCATGCTTCTGGTAAATCCATAGAACCCATTGTATCAAATTTCTTGGTGAATCGGCAACAAGGGTTGCCCTCGAAAATGGGACAAACTTCGAGACGTGAGATAAGTCAGCAAATTCTGCATATCGGACGGTGACACACCCGACAGTCGCGCGGCCTGACCGAGCGTGCGCGGCCGGAGTTTGGTGAGTTTTTCCCGCGCTTCATTGGTGAGGTTCGGCACGACACTGTAGTCGAATCCGGCCGGCAAAATTTTTTCGTCCATCCGGCGGCTTCGTTCCACGGCCTCTTTCTGACGCTGGATGTATCCCTCGTATTTGATTTCGATCTCGACTTGGGAAACGATCCGGTCAAGACTTGGATTTCTGTGGCTATCGTTCCCGCCGGGAAGCGCCGCCCGGAATTTTTCGATATAGGGTTCGATGTCCGAAAAACGGATGTTCGGCCGGCGGAGAAGTTCCGCGGCGGTGAGAGAGCCGGATGGAACAGCCGTGCCGCGACGGGTGCAGAGAGACTTCAGATCCTCCGTGACGTGGAGGCGAGTCGCGCGAAGGCCCTCTAAAATTTCAGCCTGCCGGCGTTCCTCATCCGAGAACCGCTCGATCACGTCCTGCGGCAAAAGCCCGTACTCGCGGGCGACACGCCAGAGGCGGATGTGGGCGTTGTCCTGCCGAAGGAGCAGTCGATATTCCGCGCGGCTCGTGAACATGCGGTACGGCTCATCTGTGCTTTTGGTCGACAGGTCGTCGATGAGGACGCCGATGTACGCCTGATTTCGGGAGAGGATGAACGGCGGCAATCGCATGATTTTTGCGGCGGCATTGATGCCGGCCGAGATGCCGAGGGCCGCAGCCTCCTCGTATCCGCTTGTGCCGTTGATCTGCCCGGCGAAATAGAGTCCCGAAATTTTCCGGCATTCCAGCGTCGGCCAGATTTCATGCGGCGGGACGTAATCGTACTCGACGGCATAGCCGAATTTGGAAATTTCGGCGCGTTCCAGGCCGCGGATGGTCCGGATGAAGGCCGTCTGGCATTCGGCCGGCAGGGACGTGGCGACGCCGTTGACGTAGAGTTCGTCAGTCTGGAGTCCCTCCGGTTCCAAAATCACGTAGTGGCGCGGATGATGCGCGAATTTGACAACTTTGTCCTCGATGCTCGGGCAATATCGCGGCCCGCGGGATTTGATGCGGCCGGTGTAGAGCGGCGAGCGATCCAGGCTGGCCCGGATGATTTCGTGTGTTTTGTCGTTGGTGTGGCCCAGGTAACACGCGGCGCGGTTTTGCGGTTCAATGCCGGCCCAGAAACTGAACCGCGGCGGCGGCTCGTCTCCCCGCTGGGGTTCGAACGCCGAAAAATCGACGGTCCGGCCGTCAAGTCTCGGCGGCGTGCCGGTCTTGAGCCGTCCGAGTTCGACGCCCAGAGATCGCAAACTGTCCGACAGAGGATACGCCGCGGGCGATCCCATGCGCCCGCCGACGCTCGTGTCCAGCCCAAAGTGCATGAGCCCTTGAAGGAATGTTCCTGTAGTGAGGATCACAGCACGAGCCGAAATTTCTCCGGATCGTTTACAGAGGAGGCCCACGACACGCCGCCGGCATCCCGTCTCCGTCAACACCAATTCCGCGTCCACCAGAATATCCACCGCCTCATCCTCGAGAATATCGAGGTTGGGGGTGTTCGTCATGATCCGTTGTGCGACGGTTTTGTAGAGGAGCCGGTCGGCCTGGGCCCGGGGCGAGCGGACGGCGTGGCCTTTTGAAGTATTGAGCATGCGGAATTGGATGCCGGCCTCGTCGGTGATGCGGCCCATGATCCCGCCGAGCGCGTCGACTTCACGAGCGAGTTGTCCCTTGGCCAGCCCGCCGATCGCCGGATTGCAAGACATCTGGCCGATTTCATTTTTGCGGAGCGTCACAACGAGCGTGCGAAGTCCCATCCGCGCGCCGGCCTGGGCCGCCTCCATGCCGGCGTGTCCCGCTCCGACAACGACGATATCGTAAGATTTATTTTCCAATGCAAAAACTCTCAAAAATTTTGTCGATGACATCATCGGCGGTTTTTCGGCCGGAGAATTCGGCCAGCGCGTCAAGGGCCTCCCGGATATCAGCCGACAAAAATTCTTCCGTCAATCCCGATTCGATTGCGGCGACCGCGGCTCGCGCGACGGACGTTCTCGCCCGGAGAAGACATTCCGCCTGCCGCGCGCTGATCCAGACGGGCGCGGCGCCGAGGCCGGCGAAAAGTCGTCGACCGTGTTCGATCAGGGCGGTCAGCAGGGAATCCATGCCATCCGGTCGGATTGCCGTGATTTCGACAATGGACATGGATGAAAATCCGTTTGAAAGAAACGGGGCGAGGTCGGCGCGTCCGGGCCGGGCAATATCTGTCTTGTTGACGACCAGCATCCGCGGCGGTTCATGCGGAATCGCCGCGGCCACGGCAAGATCGGCGGCTCCGATGTCATTTGCGTCGATCACGTGAAGCACCAGATGAGCGGACCGGGCGGCCTCCCGCGCGCGTTCGACACCCGCCGATTCAACGGCATCGTCAGTCGGCCGAAGTCCCGCCGTGTCCAGAAATTCAAAAGCCATGGAGTCCAGATCGATCCGTCCGTCGACCACGTCCCGCGTGGTGCCGGGCGCGTCAGAAACAATGGCGCGGGCCGATCCGAGGAGACGGTTGAGGATCGTCGATTTTCCGACGTTGGGTTTCCCGATCAGTGCGACGCGGATCGAGCCGGAGAGAATCGCCGCGCGGCCGGCGTGCCGGATCAATTCATCGAGTTCGGCCGACGTCGCGTCGAGTATCCCGGTGATCCGCCCGCGATCGACCACGTCGATGCCGTCTTCCGACAAATCCAAATTGGCTTCCAGCAGGGACAGAATTTCGACCAGCCGGTCGGCCATGCGGTGAATCCGTTCCGACGTTTCGCCTGAAAGGCCCGCCGCGGCCGCGCGGGCGGCGACCGCCGATGCCGCGGTTGTGGCGGCCGAGACCGCCTCGGCTTGCGCAAGATCGAGTTTGCCGTTCAGAAACGCGCGCCGCGTAAAGTCGCCCGCACCCGCAGGCGAAAATCCGGCGGCGACCAGATTCAGAAAAACATGCCGCGTGACGCCGCGCCCGCCGTGGCAGATCAACTCTGCGGATTCTTCTCCGGTGTACGAGCCCGGCGCGCGATAGAGGATCACGGTCACGACGTCGAGCCGGGCCGGGGAGTCGACGCCGATCATCTCGCAGAGGACGACCGTCCGGTTCGGAATATCCGCAGTGTCGACCGCCTTGCCGTTTTTTCGGAGGCACCGCGCCAGCGCCGCGTGGCACCCCTCCCCGGTCATGCGGATCACCGACAGCGCCGCGTCGGTCGCCGTTGACGTGGCGATCGCCGCAATGGGTCCATTCATTCGACGGTCACGGACTTTGCCAGATTGCGGGGCTGGTCGATGTCACAGCCCCGCAGATCGGCGATGGTGTAGGCCAGTAGTTGCAGAGGGATGGTGTTGACGATCGGCTGATAGAGCGGATCGACTTTGGGAACTTCGATGACGTACCGGCACAACTGCGGAACCTTTTTGTCGCCCCGGTGCGCCAGCCCGATCAGAATCCCACCGCGGGCTTTGGCCTCCTGCATGTTCGACAGGGTCTTGGCGTGGACGTCATCCTCGGTGGCGATTGCAAGAACAGGCATCTCGTCATTGATGAGCGCGATCGGACCGTGTTTCATTTCCCCGGCCGCATATCCTTCAGCGTGGATGTAGGAAATCTCCTTGAGTTTGAGCGCGCCTTCGAGCGCGATGGGGAAATTGGCGCCGCGGCCCAGATACAGAAAATCATTTTTCTTGAATTCCTGCCGGGCGATCCGGTCGATCGCGGGCCGGGTCGATTCGATCGCGGCGTGCAGGGCGGCGGGCAGAGCCTGCAACGCCCGGAGTTTCTCGCGGACAAAGCCCGCGGACAATATTCTGGTGCGCTGGCCGATCTCCAGCATGAGAAGGCACAGAGCCGCGAGTTGGGTCGTAAAGGCTTTGGTCGAGGCGACGCCTATCTCGGGGCCGGCCAGCGTATAGACGACGCCGTCGGAAATGCGCGTGAGGGTGCTGCCGACGACGTTGCAGATGGTGACGATGCGCCGCTGTTTTGTCCGAAATCGCCGGACCGCCGCGATGGTGTCGGCGGTTTCACCGCTCTGGCTCACGGCGACGAGAAGTTCCCGATCACGAAGGACAATGTCGCGATACCGAAGTTCCGACGCGACGTCGGTTTCGACCTGGACTTTCAGCCATTTCTCCATCGCGTATTTGGCGACCATCGCGGCGTGACAGCTCGTGCCGCAGGCCAGAAACGTCACGCGGTCCGGCGGCCCGTCCTTCAGCCAGTCGGCAAATCCGGTCAGTTCGGGCAGAATGAGTTTCCCGTGGCGGATGTAGGTCCCGGCGACTTTGGCGACGGCCTCGGGCTGTTCATGAATTTCTTTCAACATGAAATGTTTGTACCCGCCGCGCTCGGACGTGACAAAATCCCACGAAATTTTCTGCACCGCCTTTTTGATCGGCCGGCCGTCCATGAGAAAGACTTTGACGCCGCCGGGCGTGACCTCGGCGACTTCCTCCTCGTCGAGAAACATAACCTGCCGCGTGAACGGAAGAACGGCGGGAATATCGGACGCGACAAAATTTTCACCGGCGGTTTCGCCGACGCCGATGACAAGCGGCGCGCCCATCCGGGCCGCGGTCAGGGTCGACCCGCCGCGTTCCATCACGACCAGCGCGTAGGCGCCTTCGAGTTTCTGGGCCGCCAGTCGCGTCGCCGTGAGGAGTCCCTTGCCCAGATTTTCCTCGATCAGGTGGACGATGACTTCGGTGTCCGTTTCGGACCGGAACCGGTGGCCGCGCTTTTTCAGTTCTCTGCGGAGTTCCTCGTGATTTTCGATGATGCCGTTGTGGACGAGTGCAATCCGACCTCGGCAGTCGGCGTGCGGGTGGGCATTGGTGACGGTGACGCCGCCATGCGTCGCCCATCGCGTGTGGCCGATGCCGACGGTGGCGGCCGAACGAAGATTGCGGCAGTCGGTTTCGAGGACATTCAGTTTGCCGACTTTTTTCCGGATGATGAGTTTGCCCGCGCCGGGTTCGGACAACGCGATGCCGGCGGAGTCGTAGCCGCGGTATTCAAGCCGGTGGAGCCCCTCAAACAAAATCGGCTTGACGGGCCGCCGGCCAGTGTACCCGATGATCCCGCACATGTCAGCCGGCCTTGTACGTCGGCGGAAACGGCGCGGGCGTTTGGGGAGTCGGATGCCGCCGGAGTTGTTCAAGCATTTCTTTCACGGCCGTTTCGAATCCGACAAACATCGCGCGGGCGACGACGCTGTGTCCGATGTTGAGTTCTTCAATTTCCGGAATTTCTGCGACCGGCCGCGTGTTCTGGTAGTGCAGGCCGTGACCGGCGAAGACGCGCAGTCCAGACGCGCGTGCGTCCCGCGCGGCCCCGCCGACATGATCAAACTCCCGTACGGATTCCCGCCGCCCTCGCGCAGAGGCGTACCGGCCGGTGTGTAGTTCGACAGCGTACGCGCCCGTCTGCGCGCTCGCCTCGATTTGCCTCCGGTCGGCTTCAATGAACATCGACACAGTGATGCCGGAACCGGCAAGCCTCCGGACGGCAGATCGAAAATTCGATATCCGGCCAGCCACATTCAGGCCGCCCTCGGTGGTCAGTTCCTGCCGTCGTTCGGGCACGAGCGTCGCCTGATCGGGTTTGATCCGGCAGGCGATGCGAATCATTTCGGGTGTCGCCGCCATTTCGAGGTTGAGCCGGGTCTGGACGGTTTTGCGCAGGATATCCACGTCGCGCTCCTGAATATGCCGCCGATCTTCCCGAAGATGCACCGTGATCTGGTGCGCGCCGGCTGATTCGGCCGCCATCGCCGACGCCACCGGGTCGGGATAGATCGTGCCCCGGTTTTGCCGGATCGTGGCGACGTGGTCGACATTCACCCCCAGCCTGCAGAGGTACCGCGAGTCATCGAGTGGGTTCATAAACCGCTATACTAATATAGAGAGGCGCCGGTTGTCACGGGCATGGTGGTGAGGCGTCTTGACGCTCGCGGCGGGCCGCGATATAGTGCGCGCTCGTATGAACATCACAGTCACGGTTGATAAGAACGAAAATAACGTCGTCGATCTGACGATTGCTGTTCCGTCATCGGAGTTGGACAGCCGCAAGGACTCGTTTTTCGCCGAGATTCGCGACAAGATTTCTCTGCCGGGATTTCGCAAAGGGCATGTGCCGAAGGCGATTCTGGAAAAACGATTCGGGCCCCAGGCCATGGCTGAAAGTCTGGACGAAATTCTGAAGGAATCCATCCAACAGGCGTTCACGGAACAGAAACTCAATCCGGTCGACGCGCCGAAGGTTTCGGACATTCAGCATGAAAACGGCAGTATTAAATTCAAAGTGAGCGTCGAAGTGCGGCCGGAAATCAGAATCAGCGATGAGATGATTCTGAAACTTCCCATCCCCAAACCTTCGGGCGTCGACATCACCGAGGACGACATCACGGCCGCCGTCGACAACGAGCGCAAGACCGCCGCGACGTTCGCGCCTCTGATCGAAGTTCGGCCGGTCCAGAAAGGCGATTTCGCCGTGGTCGATTACGAGGGATTTTTGAAGCAGAGCGACAAGCCGATCGAGGGCGGCAAGGCCGAAGGCGCGATGATTGAGATAGGCGGCGGGCGGTTTTTGCCGGGATTTGAGGAGCAGATGATCGGCATGAATCCCGGCCAGAAAAAACGGATCGACGTGTCGTTCCCCGCTGATTTTTATGACGACGATCTGAAAGGCAAGCCCGCCTATTTTCACGTATCGGTTCAGGCGATCAAAAAACGGCAGATGGCCGAGGCGACCGATGCGTGGGCGAAGGAACACGGATACGAGAGTCTGGCGGACATGCGTGCCAAAATCCGCGCTGAAATGGAAAAGGGATCGAAAGAGATGGCGAAGGAGGAACTGCGCCGCGAACTGTTTCGGATCCTGAACGAGCGGATATCCTTTGAGCCGCCGCCGCAGTACATCACCCGGCAGGCCGAGTCGCTCATGCGAAGCGTCGAACGGCAGTACAAGGGCGGCCGGCCGGAACTGTTGCGGAGGCTGTCCGAGGACGGCAAAACCGAGGCGGATCTCAACGCTGACGTGCAGGAACGCGCGCGCCGGCAGGTGAAAAACAGCCTGATGCTGGATGCAATCGCCAAAAATAAAAACATACAGGTGACCGATGAGGACGTTCACGCGCGGCTCGACCAGATGGCCGACGAATCGGGGACGACCTGCGACGCGGTGCACGCGGAGCTTGAAAAACAGGACAAGTTGGACGACCTGCGATACGCGCTGTTGGACGAAAAGGTGGTTCAGTTCCTTCTCGATCACGCCGATATTCGATAGAAGAGACGGAGGAATGACATGTCTTATTTGATTCCCTTTGTGATTGAACAAACTTCCCGGGGCGAGCGGTCTTACGACATCTATTCCAGACTGCTCAAAGACCGCATCATCTTCATGGGCGTTCCGGTCGACGACGGAATTTCCAACGCGGTGATCGCCCAGATGCTGTTTTTGGAGGCTGAAGATCCGGAAAAGGATATTCACCTCTACATCAACAGCCCCGGCGGATCGGTTACGGCCGGACTGGCGATTTACGACACGATGCAGTACATCAAATGTGATGTGTCGACGATCTGTGTCGGCCAGGCGGCTTCGATGGGCGCGCTCCTGATGACCGCCGGCGCCAAGGGCAAGCGGTTTGCTCTGCCCAACGCCCGGATCATGATCCACCAGCCCCTGGGCGGGGTAGAGGGTCAGGCGACGGATATCGATATCCGGGCCAGGGAAATCCTGCGGATGCGCGACATCATCAACGACATTCTGGTCAAGCACACGGGACAGTCGATCGACAAGGTTCGGAAGGACACCGACCGGGATTTTTTCATGGAAGCCTCCGTGGCCTGCGAGTACGGACTGATCGACAAGGTCATCGACAAACGCGAACTGCTGAAGGGTTCAGAGAAGAAGAAGGCGGAGTAGCGGATGGTCATCCGGTTTACAGACGGCGGCGGGACGCACCGGTGCAGTTTCTGCGGAAAATCCCAGGAGGACGTTCGAAAGCGTCTGATCACGGCGCCGACCGCCGCGATCTGCGATGAGTGTATCGAGACCTGTTCCCAGATCATCGGCGAGGAGGCCGTTCCGGCGGCCGCCCGGCCTGACGGACTTCTCACTCCGAAACAGATCAAGCATCTTCTCGACGAGTACGTCGTCAGCCAGGAATACGCCAAGAAGGCACTGTCGGTCGCGGTCTACAATCATTACAAGCGAGTCATGTCCGAATCAACGCGCAAAGCGGGCCGCGAAGAGGTCGAACTTCAGAAAAGCAACGTTCTTCTGATCGGCCCGACGGGCGTCGGAAAGACTCTTCTGGCGCAGGTTCTGGCGAAGATTCTGAACGTGCCGTTTGCGATTGCCGACGCGACGGCCCTGACCGAGGCCGGATACGTCGGCGAGGACGTCGAAAATATTCTGCTCCGGCTTCTGCAGTCCGCCGATTTCGATCTGGCCCGCGCCCAGCGCGGCATCATCTACATCGACGAGATCGACAAGATTGCGCGCAAGGGCGACAATCCATCGATCACGCGGGACGTGTCGGGCGAGGGAGTCCAGCAGGCGCTGTTAAAAATACTCGAGGGCACGGTGGCGAATGTCCCGCCGCAGGGCGGGCGCAAGCATCCGCACCAGGATTTCATCCAGATCAACACGAGCAACATCCTGTTCATCTGCGGCGGCGCGTTCGTGGGCCTGGACAAAATCGTCGAAGGCCGAGTCGGAAAAAAACTCATGGGATTCACCGCCGACATCAAAACCCGCCTCGAGAAAAAAGATGAAAACGTCTTCCGCGAACTGGTGCCGGAGGACCTTCTGAAGTTCGGCATGATCCCCGAATTTGTGGGCCGCCTGCCGGTCATCGCCGTCTTGGACGATCTGGAGGAGGACGCGCTCGTGAAAGTCATGACCGAGCCGAAGAACGCGCTGGCGAAGCAGTATGAGAAATTCTTCGAAATGGAAGGCGTGACCCTGCAAATCGTGCCGGCCGCGCTTCGGGCCGTCGCCGTCGAAGCCAGAAAACGCGGCACCGGCGCCCGGGCCCTTCGGGCGATCCTCGAGGACATCATGCTCGAACTCATGTACGAAATCCCCTCTAACAAAAACATCAAGGAAGTTGTCATAACCGAGGAGTCCGTCTCGCGGAAATCCAAACCCCTTATTTCCCTCAAAGAAGAAAAAGCGTCAGCCTGACGTCAGAAGGCTGAAGAAGCCGGAGAAGGGACTGATGGAAGTCTGGCGAAGCCTGAAGAAGAGTTGGAGAATTTTTTCAACTTCCCGGCATTTTTCTTCTATCCGCCCTTCCATCATTCTTCCATCATTCTTCCAGCCGACCTTCTGCTACTTCAAAATATCCGGCAATCCCTGCAAATCGCCCTCGACGGCGAAATTGTTCACATACTCGAGCGGAATGTTGTGAGCGGCCGGATTGGCCGGGGCTTCGCCGAATTTCGTCGCGCTGACCGTTCCGGGAGATAGTTCCACCGTTTTGCCCTGCGCCTCCAGTGTGACCGTGTCGTGAAATGACGCGAAAGTCGAAGTCATATCGGCGTCAGCCAGTCCCCAAAAGAGCGTGCCGCGGACGCCCGCGACGACGGCCGGCGTCTGAACTTGGAATACTTTACCTGTCGGCACGGGTGCCTTGAATCCGATCAGGAATTCTCCAACCGGAATCGAGATTTTAGAATTGTCGTCCTTGGAAAGTTGATCGAGTCGAACGAGGGAAAATTCACGCAGGAGGAGGATGCCGCCGTTCGGCAGTTCCAGTTGGGCCTTGGCCCCTGCGTTGACTCGAAACGTCCCGGCCATCGGTAGTATCGTTCCCGCCGACACCGGCGAAAACTGCGTGTCGGAAGGCCCTTTGATTTCAGCAGTTCCTTCGACCCGGAGAACTTTGGCGGTCGGCGCCTCCGGCACAGCACTTACTTCAGACGTGTCCGCCGCCGTTCCCGCGTCCTCCGCGGCCCTCGATGTCGCCGGCACAAACAACGCCGCGCACAACGCCAGTGTGATTCCCGCACGAACCATGGTTTTCATTTCTTCCTCCATTTTTTGACAAGAGTAGGTGTTGCCCGTCCGGCCAGCCCTGACCGACAAAGAAACAAGTACGTTATTACACCTCCCCGGCGCGAAAAGCAAACAAAAAATGTCCGGCTGTCCCGTCAGGTTGACACGTTGAACGTTCGGGCATACCATCCAGCGGTCATGATTCGGTTCACTCGGATCGTCGAAATAGGTGTTGGGGTGTTGCTCATGGCGCTGATTGCGGGCCTGTCAGATTCGCCGCCATCTGCCGCAGCCCCGCGCAAATCCCATCCATCCAAAGGGGGGATGACCATGTCGCTCACGATCACCAGCGCGGCGTTTTCGCCAAACGGCGAAATTCCGTCAAAATATACCTGCGACGGCGCGGATATATCGCCGCCGCTGGCCTGGTCCGGCGCTCCGTCCGGAACAAAAAGTTTAGCGTTGATCAGCGACGATCCGGATGCGCCGGGCAACACGTGGGTCCACTGGGTCGCGTGGAACATTCCGCCAGACACGACGGCGCTGCCGGAAGGCGTTCAGCCGGTTGACCGTCTGCCCAACGGCATGCGGCAGGGCGAGACTTCCTTTCGCCGGATCGGATACGGCGGTCCCTGCCCGCCTTCGGGCACACACCATTACTTTTTCAAACTCTACGCCCTCGATACGATCTTGGATCTTCCCGCGAGGGCCTTAACCCCACAGCTTGAGAAGGCCATGAAAGGCCATGTCGTAGCTGAAGCCCTGCTCATCGGTCTTTACTCAAGATCGCGTTGACATCCGGAAATTGCCATGACCGATAAACCTCCCGCTCCCGAAATTCTGGCAATGCCGGCTCTGCCGCTCCGAAACCTCGTGGTTTTTCCCGGCATGTCGGTTCCGCTTTTTGTTGGCCGGACGGCGTCGATGGGCGCGATCGACGCGGCACGGGAATTCAAAAATCATATTTTCGTCACGGCGCAAAAAAATGGAGACTTGAACGATCCCAAACGGGAGGATTTGTACGACGACGGATGCATCGTCGAAATCGTGCAGACGGTGCGATTGCCGGACGGGACGCTCAAGGTCATCGTCGAAGGCCGGTCCCGCGCGCGGATTGAATCCTGGACCGAGGGCCGGGATTACGCGGCGGCGAAAGTCATCGCCGTCAACAGCGAACCGGATCTGTCCGATTCGACCGAAATTCAGGCGCTCATGCGCAATATCATCCACCGGTTTGAGGAATACTGCCGCCTGTCGAACAAGACGCCGGTGGAGGCGGCGATGTCGGTCGTCAACATCGACGATCCGTCCACCCTGACCGACGCGGCAGTTTCAAATCTTGCGGTGCCGCCGCAGGTCAAACAGTCGTTTCTCGCCGAACGGTCCGTGTCCAAGCGTCTTCTGGCGCTGTCGGAACTTCTCGAACGCGAACTCGAAATCTCGCGGATGGAAATCCGGATCCGCGAGCGGGTCCGAAAACAGATGGAGACGCTCCAGCGCGAACATTATCTGAACGAGCAGGTGAAGGCGATTCACAAGGAACTGGGAAAATCGGACGAGAAAGAGGAGTTGCAGGAACTCCGGGAATCGCTCGATCGCGCGGGGCTGTCGGACGAGGCGAAGGAAAAGGCGGCGAAGGAACTGTCGCGGCTTGAAAAAATGCCGCCGATGACGCCGGAGACGACCGTGTCGCGCACGTACCTCGGCTGGCTCGCCGATCTGCCGTGGAACAAGCGGACGGAGGATTCGATCGACGTTCGCCGGGCCAAACAGATTCTGGATGAGGATCATTACGGCCTCGACAAACCGAAGGAACGCATTCTCGAATATCTGGCCGTCTGTAAACTCGCCGGAAAAATCAAAGGACCGATTTTGTGTTTTGTCGGCCCGCCGGGCGTCGGCAAGACGAGCCTCGGCAAATCGATCGCGCGGGCGCTCGGCCGCCAGTTCGTCCGGATGTCTCTCGGGGGCGTCCGGGACGAGGCCGAAATCCGCGGGCATCGCCGGACGTACATCGGTTCCCTGCCTGGCCGGATCCTGCAACTGCTGGCCAAGGCCAAATCGAAAAATCCTGTGTTTTTGCTCGATGAGGTCGACAAGATGAGCGTCGACTTCCGCGGCGATCCCTCCTCGGCCCTGCTTGAGGTCCTCGATCCGGAACAAAATTCGCATTTTGTGGATCACTACCTCGAAGTCGGATTTGATTTGTCGGAATGTCTTTTCATCACGACGGCCAACCTGCGGCTGTCGATCCCGTATCCCCTGCTCGATCGCATGGAAGTCATCGAACTGCCGGGATACACGGAACCGGAAAAAATCAGGATTGCCCGGACGTTTCTCGTTCCCAAACAAATCCGCGAGAACGGCATGCCGCCGTCGATGATGCGCCTTGGCGAAGACGCGCTCCGATCGATCGTGCGGCGATACACGAACGAAGCCGGTGTGCGGGATCTTGAGAGGCACATCGGAAAACTTGTGCGCCACGCCGCGCGCAAGACCGCCGAGGGGCGAAAAATCCGCCGCGCCATCTCACAGAAGCAACTTCAAAAAATTCTGGGTGTGCCGCAAGTGCACGAAAAGCGCACTCTCCTGTCGAACCGCGTCGACCCGGGAACGGCGGCGGGACTGGCGTGGACGGAACTTGGGGGCGACGTCCTGATCGTCGAAGTCGTCCTGGTGACCGGCCGGGGCCAGTTGATTTTGACGGGGCGGCTCGGCGAGGTCATGAAAGAATCGGGGCTGGCGGCTCTGACGTTCGCGCGGACGATCGGTGAGGGACTCGGCATCAAACCGGAAATATTCCGAAAACATGATTTTCACGTCCACGTGGCGGAAGGCGCGATTCCGAAAGACGGTCCGTCGGCGGGCATCACGATCGCGTCGGCGCTTCTGTCGGCTGTTCTGCGCGAGCCTCTTCCGGCGCACCTCGCGATGACCGGCGAGATCACCCTTCGCGGCCGGGTTCTCCCCGTCGGCGGACTCCGGTCGAAACTTCTGGCCGCCCGGCGATACGGGATCACGGCCGTGATTTTGCCGAAGGAAAACAAGCCGCAGATCAGCGAGATTCCGGCGCACGAGATCCAGGGATTGAAATTGCATTACGTGGAAAGTATACGGGATGCCTTGCCGTTTTTGTTCCCGGCGCGCCGGTACCGCGAATCGCCGGCATCCCGATCAAGCCGTCCGGGTGAATCCAAATCCGGCATATCCGTGACGATTCCGGCGGCGCATTAGCCGTCGGTTGAAATCAGCATTGGAGGGTTGCAATCATGTTCTATAAACGACGATTGTTAGCTCCGGGCCCCACGCCCGTTCTCGAAGACGCGCTCCTGGCGTCGGCCAAACCGATGATTCATCACCGCACGGAAGAATTCAACGCGGTGCTCAAGCAGGTGTTTCAGCAGTTGAAAGAGGTTTTTCAGACAAAATCCCCGGTGCTTCTCTTCACCAGTTCCGGCACGGGCGCGATGGAGGCTTCCGTCGCAAATCTCTGCCGGACGGACAAACCAGCGCTGGTCATCCGCGGCGGGAAGTTCGGCGAGCGGTGGGCGGACATCACAAAAGTCTACGGCATTCCGACCGATGTCATCGACGTGCCGTGGGGCGAAGCGGTCGATCCGGCGCTGGTGGAAAAGTATCTTAAACAAAAACCGGAGACGACAGCTGTTTTCACGACGTTGTCCGAGACGTCGACCTGTGTGGCGCATCCGATCAAGGAACTGGGTGCGGTCACGTCCAAAACCGATACGGTCCTCGTCGTTGACGGTATCAGCGGCCTTGGCGGCCAGGAATGCCGCACGGACGAATGGAAGGTCGATGTTGTTGTCGCAGGATCGCAGAAAGCGCTCATGATCCCGCCGGGTCTGGCGATGGCGTCGGTGTCGGACAAGGCATGGAAGAAAGTGAAGGAATCGAATCTGCCGAAATATTATTTTTCGTTCGAGAAACATTTCAAGAACATCGAAAAGGACACGACGCCCTACACGCCGGCCGTGTCGCTGATTTTCGCGCTGAAAACGGCGCTCGACCGGATGCACGCCGAGGGCATGGACTCGATTTTCGCGCGGCACAAAAAATTGGGCGAGGCCATGCGCGCCGGCGCGCAGGCGATGGGACTGACGCTTTTCGCGAAACGCCCCGTTGATGTCGGGACCGCCGTGAACGTTCCGGCCGGGGTAGACGGCGGCAAACTCAAGAAGATGTTTGAATCCGATTTTGGGATCACCGTGGCCGGCGGACAGGACAGCATCAAAGGCAAAGTCGTCCGGATCGCGCATATGGGATACATGGATCCGTTTGACGGCCTCGCCGCGCTCGCCGCGCTTGGCATGGGACTGGACAAACTCGGCCACAAGGTCGACGTCGGCGCGGGATTGGGCGCGTACATCCGCGTGATTCAGGGGGCGTAAGATGGCGATCAAAGTTTTGCTCTGTGACGGCGTCGCAAAAAAGGCGGTCGAGATGCTGGCGAAAGCCGGATTTGCGAATGAGGAGACCAAGGCGCTCCCGGAGGACGACCTGATCGCGAAGTTGAAAGCAAACCCGGTCGAATGTCTGGTCGTCCGAAGTTCGACCAAAGTCACGGCGAAAGTTTTTCAATCCGTGAGCGGTCTCAAACTTGTCGGCCGCGCGGGCGTCGGAGTCGATAACGTCGACGTGAAGGCGGCCGCGGCGGCTGGCGTGAAAGTCATGAACACGCCGGGTGGAAATGCCAACGCGGTGGTGGAATTGACTCTTGGATTCATGCTGTCCCTTGCCCGGCAGGTTCCGAAAGCCGACCGGTCGATGAAATCGGGCAAGTGGGAGAAGAAAGCATTCAAGGGATCGGAATTAAAAGGGAAGACGCTCGGGCTTATCGGCATGGGCCGCATCGGATATGAGGTAGCCAAACGCGCCAGGGCATTTGGGATGTCAGTCGTCGGCTACGATCCGTATCTCGATCCCGCCAAAATCCGCGAGGTCGGCGAGCAGGTTTTGTCAGTCGGGGAAATTTACAAACGCGCGGACTATATTTCAATTCACACTCCCCTGACGGACGAGACGCGCGGCATGGTGGGCGAGGGCGCGTTCGCGCAGATGAAAAACGGCGTGTTGATCATCAACGCCGCCCGCGGCGGAATTCTGGATGAGAAGGCGCTGGTGAAACACATGAAAGACGGCAAGGTCGCCGGCGCGGCACTCGATGTCTATTCCGTCGAGCCGCCCGATTACAAGGAATTGCTCGAAGACGACCGGCTGATTCTGACACCGCACATCGGCGCCGCCACCGCCGAATCCCAGGACACCTGCGCGGAAATGTTGTCTGACCAGATCATCCAGTTTTTTACGAAAAACAAAGCCGTCAACGTTGTGAACTGACATGGCCGCCGAACTGGGCTGGCCCGAAGGCGCGGCAAGTCTTCCACCGCCACTCGCGCAAAAAAAACAGAAAATCGAACAGTCCGTCGTCTCGTGCCTGTCCTCGGCCGGATTTTCGCCCATTGATCTTCCAACGCTCGAGTATGTCTCGCCCGCGGACGCGGCTGAATCTGACGACCGCTGTAAATTTGTCGCGCCCGATGGCCGGATGCTTGGGCTTCGGTACGACCACACGACTTCGCTCATCCGCTTCGTCGCCACACACCAGAACATGCCGATGCCGGCCCGATTGTTCTACCGGGGACCTGTATTCCGCCGCCGGCGTCGCGCGTCGGGATACGCCGAGGTCGCGCAGATTGGCGCGGAAATTTTGGGCGCGTCAGGCGTCGAGGCCGACATCGAAATTGTTCGGCTTCTGGCGAAGACGCTGCAGACCGCGGGTGTGCCCGATTTTTTGATCGATATCGGTACGGTGGAGGTATTCAAAGGCGTGATGGCGGGGACGAAACTCGACCCGACCGTGCTGGAGGACATTCGAGACGCGATTCACCGAAAGGATGCCACGGCCTTGAAGTTGGCGCTTGAGCGATCAAATCTGCCCGCCGCAAAAAAATCCGTTCTGTCGGCCCTGCCTGCATGGTTTGGCCGAAAAGACGTGCTCGCCCGCGCACTATCCGCCGTCGACAATGACCGAAGCCGCGCGGGTCTTGAGCAGTTGGGCCGCGTGTACGACGCGCTGGCGGTCCCGGCCGACCGCGGAGGATTGGGCGATCGCGTGACACTCGACATGGGCGTCGTCCAATCGCTCGACTATTACACCGGCGCCGTTTTCGAAGCCTACGCGCGCCGTGTCGGCCAGCCCATCGCCTCGGGCGGCCGCTACGACAAACTCGCCGACCGATACGGGAAATCCATCCCAGCCACGGGATTTGCGCTCAATGTCGGATTGATGATCGACCTTGTACCCTGACCCCGTCGGGGTACTCCTGCTCCCAAAGCACATCAGGGGTACAACATAACTCTCAAAGACAACAAGGAATACCACTCCGGACAAAAAGGCTTTATACGCGTGTTATACGGGATTATCCAACCACGGTCGGCCGCGGTCGTTGAACAACAGGGCCATCCATGATTTTATGCCGGACGTGCGAGCGGAATTGAGAAATGAGTAACAGAAAAAAAATCGTGATCATTGCCGGGCCGAATGGCGCCGGTAAGACGACGTTTGCCCAGGAGTTTCTTCCGAAAGAGGCCGGATGCCTGATTTTCGTCAACGCCGATTTAATTTCCGCCGGCCTGTCGCCATTCTCGCCGTCGGGTGCGGCCCTGCGCGCCGCGCGGGTCATGCTCGGAGAAATCAAAACACATGTTCGAAGGGGAAACAATTTCGCCTTTGAGACAACCTTGAGCGGATTGACGTATGCCCGGATGATCCCCACATGGCGGCGCGCCGGATATGGCGTCAAGTTGATTTATTTGAGACTGGCCAACCCCGAAATGGCCGTGGCCCGCGTTGCGGCGCGGGTGAGACAAGGCGGCCACGCTGTTCCGGAGGACGTCATTCGTCGCCGGTTCTCCACCGGGTGGAATAATTTCATTGAAATCTACAAGGCCCTTGCCGCTGTCTGGATTCTTTATGATAATTCAGGAACAAGTCCGCGCTTGATCGAACAAGGAGGAGCACGATGAGAAACGGTAAACCGGTAATCAAAGACCCGGACCTGCGATATGTCGGACGGGCGCTCCGCCGCGCGGCCGCAAAAGCCAGGGCGTTGGCCTTGGAAACGGGCACGCCCTTTTATGTTTGGGAGGGCGGCCGGGTTGTCGACGCGATCAGGAGCAGCCGGCGGCGTAAAATCAGAACGACTCGCCGTTCCTTCTGAATGTGGGGGGTTGGGCTCTCCTGTCGTCCAACACGGGCAGTCCTGTACCGATTTCGAAACCTTGTTCCCTGACCCCGTCGGGGCACCCCTGCTCCCAAAGACCGGATACGGAACCGGGATCAAGACCAATGCGTCAGGGAGTTACGCGCAGATCAAAACAGGTTGGTATACCCGTGGTATACCGCTTTGGACGAATTGTTTAGGAGCGTAGGTTTGGAAAAATTTTGTCAATTCTTTATGCATGTCACAATGTTGTAATAGCCATTGCTGTCACGAAAAGACATCTTCGTCCAACCACTTGGGCATGAAACATTCGGATCATATCCTTGACAGTATGCTTGCAAACCGGGGGGCGCTGCACCACCGCCACCACCGTTGTAATATCCGCACCATGTCCCGGAGGGAACGGAACCGTTACCATAAAGCGCGCCCCACGCATTTGCATCGCAATATTCTATGGCTTTTGTGCTTGAATTGTATCTCAGCGTTCCCGCGTGAGGGGTATCACATGTTGCCTCTGTTCCCATTTTGATTCCGCCTGCAACATCGAGCCTCACTGTTGGAACCGAGGTTCCGACCCCGACGTAGCCGTTTTCTTTCACAACCAAAAACGTATCTCCCACCGTCATCGTGTCCCGGACGATGACATTGCCCTTCACAACCAACTTCCCGCCCGGAGTCGTATCTCCAATGCCGACGTTGCCGGCTGTGTAATAGGCATTCGATCCGTTGAGCGAAAACGGCGCGGCTCCGGTATCACCTTTCACTCCCTGCGATCCTGTCGCGCCCGTGTCGCCCTTGAGTCCCTGCGGACCTGTATCGCCTTGCAAGCCAGTCGCACCGGCCACGCCCTGCACGCCGGTATCACCCTTGGCTCCCGTCACGCCCGTTGCGCCCGTGTCTCCTTTAAGTCCCTGCGTACCGCTCGCACCCGTATCACCCTTCGGACCCGGCACACCCGTTGCACCTGTGTCGCCTTTAAATCCCTGCGGACCTGTATCGCCTTGAGGTCCCATCGCGCCAGCCAGACCTTGCGCGCCGGTATCACCCTTAGCTCCCATCGCACCCGTGTCACCTTTAGGACCCGGCGAACCGCCCGCACCCGTATCGCCCTTCGGCCCCTGCACACCCGTCGCGCCCGTGTCGCCCTTGGGTCCCGCCGTGCCGATGATGCCGGTCAAAAGCGTTCCGTCACCTACGAATTTCGACGCCGTGACCGTTTCCGCAACCGCGAGCGCACCATACGCCCGTGCGCCGGTGTCGAGATTTTTTGCGATGAAAGCATAGGGGGAGGTCGAGAGACGAATGCGTGGAGACATTTCGGCGTCCGGGGAGACGGTCACGCCAAGCCAGTATTGAGTGTCGAATGCCAGATTCAGGCCGCCAGTCGTTTGGCTTCCGACGAAGGCGCTCACGATTCCGTTGGCTGGAGTCACCGTCTGCGCTTCCGACCACAGGAAACTTCCACCGGCTGCGACGTTGTATATTTTGAACGTCACCGTCCCTGCGCTCGTGATCCGCGTACCATGGGAGTCAGTCAACTCGCCTTGAAATGAAATGAATTTGGGCACGTCCGCCACAGCCACGCCGGGAGTGATCACACAATAATAAGGCGTGAAAAGTAAAATCAATAAAAATCGCGAACCCAATACTGACTTTTTCATGTTACGTCTACCTCCCCAGGTCGTTTCAATGCGGCAATGCCGCAAAGCAAAAATCCGTGACGGGCGCAGTACGTTCCGCATCAAGGCGACGGCAACGCCGTCAACGCCTCATTTATATGTTCACTGCCGAGCCCTTGAACTGTTCGACGACAGACGCTCATCTTGTAATCGCCAATTTATCGACGAGTTTGACCCCGCCGGATTCCAGAATGTAAATGTAAACGCCTGACCCTATTTTCTGTCCATTCTTGTTCGTCGTGTCCCACTTCAAACCGTTTGAACCCGCCGACCCGCCCTGCGCCAATTCCTTCACGGGCTTGCCGCCCACGTCGAAGATTTTGAGTTTGACGTCGGCCGCACTTGGCAAATTGTATTTGAATGTCATATTCCCGGCGGCGTCTGGGCCGGGGTTCGGATAGACGAATGTGTTTTCTTTCGACAGGGGCGCCGACAAAAACGCCGACAGATACTCCGGCGTTCCCACAACGAGAGTCAACGGTGCCGTGGAGTTCGACTGCACGACCGTCGACGATTTCTTCCGAAGATCGACCGCGCCCTCCGGCCCCCCGATAAGATACGCCGTGTAATCCTGCGGTATCGCTCCCGCGTCCCACGCCAGTGTCACCGGCTCGGGGTCGCTGGCACTCACCACCACGTCCCACGACGCGGCCGTCGAAATTTGCGGAACCAAGCTCGCCGCCAGTAAAGGGGATTGAGGATTTCCGGTCAATTCACGAACACCCACCTGAACAAAATCGCCGATCGCCGGAGCCTTGTACGCG
>JAHFCY010000362.1 GCA_023249255.1 Candidatus Lindowiibacteriota bacterium
GCCCGGCGGGAAATTATTTGGCCGGTCCCGACCGCGGCGGCGAGAAAATCCTTTACGCCGAGATCGACCCCGCGGTCATCATCGACGAGAAAATCAGCCACGACCTGAGCGGCCACTACAACCGCTTCGATATATTCACCCTGCTCGTCGATGACAGGCCGGTCCAGCATGGACCCGTTTTCAGAGGGAGCGAAGAGGAAAGCGCCAGCGAAAGCACGCCCGTCGCCGCTGCCGAACCCGAGGCGCCGCTCCGCTTGCAAACGCCGACGCCCTTGCGACGAATTCGGCAGCGCAACAAGCAGCGGTAAGTTTGCGCGAAAATTTGGTCATTCCTGGTTTAATGTGAAAGAGTAATCACCACGAAGGACACGAAGAGCACGAAGTTTAAGAACAAAATTTCCGAAGCCTTCGTGTCCTTCGTGATCTTCGTGGTGAACCAAATCAAGGTAGTAGTGCCAGGTTATCACATAGAAGCGTGAAGAGCCGAAAACTTAGAACTCATAGGAGAAACCATGAAACTGGAAATTTCTTACCATGATTTACGGAGTTGGATCGATCTGGCCGGCGAGGTGGGCGAGATTCGCGGCGTGGAAGGCGCGTCCTGGCAAGAGGAGATCGGCATGGCGTCCGAATTGCTCAACCGCCGCGACCCGGCGCCGGCGGTGATATTCGACAAGATCCCCGGCTACCCCGACGGACATCGAGTTTTGGTGAATTTCTTCGGCGGACGGCGCAAACACATGACGCTGGGGCTTCCGTCTGGATTGAACAACGTCCAGTTGTCCGAAGCCTTCTCCAAAGGCTTTCAGGAGGCCAAGCCGATCCCGTACGAGATTGTCGACAACGGACCGATCCTGGAAAACGTCAAGATGGGCGACGAGGTCAACGTGCTCCAGTTTCCCTCGCCCCAGTGGCACGAGCTCGACGGCGGGCGTTACATCGGCACCGGAAGCTATAACATCACGCGCGACCCCGACGAAGGTTGGATCAACCTCGGCACCTACCGCGTCATGGTTCAAGATGAAAAGAGCGTCGGCTTTTATATTTCGCCGGGCAAGCATGGCCGGGTTCATCGCGACAAATATATCGCCCGTGGACAGCCGATGCCGGCGGCCATCGTCGTAGGCGGCGATCCGTTGCTCTTTCTACTGACGTGCAGCGAGATTCCCTACGGCGTCTGCGAATACGACGTCGCCGGCGGGCTGCGCGGCAAGCCCTATCAGGTGATCAAAGGCAAGGTGACCGGCTTGCCGATACCCGCCAACGCCGAGATCGTACTGGAAGGATTCATCGATCCTGCAAAAAGAAAACCCGAGGGTCCGTTCGGCGAATGGACCGGCTACTACGGCAGCGGCCTGCGCGACGAGCCTTGCATGGACGTCAAGGCGATTTACTATCGCAACAATCCGATTATGCTCGGCTGCCCGCCGCAGCGCCCGCCCGATGAGATCGCGCGCTACCGCGCCATACTGCGCTCCGGTTTGTTGCGGCAGGCCCTGGAGAAAGCGGGCCTTTCCGGCATCAAAGCGGCCTGGGCCAGCGAAATCGGCAACACGCGAATGCTACTGTGCATCGCCATCGAGCAGCGCTACGCCGGGCACGCCGTCCAGGTCGGCCATGTCGCCTCGCAGTGCCACGTCGGCGCCTACGCCGGCAAGTACGTCGTGGTCGTCGATGACGACATCGATGTTTCAAATCTGGAAGAGGTGGTCTGGGCGATGATCACCCGGTCGGACCCGGCAACTTCCATCGACATCATTCACAATGCCTGGTCCACGCCGCTCGATCCGCGCATACCGCCGGAGAAACGGGCCAAGGGGGACATGACGAATTCGCGGGCGATCATCGACGCCACCCGGCCATACGCGTGGCGAGATAAATTCCCGCCGGTCAATATGCCGAGTCCCGACTCCGCGCGCAGAGCGCGGGAAAAGTTTTCTTATCTACTGGACAGTTAGATTCTTCCGTTCAAAATGTTTGACAGAACAAGTTCAAGAAATTTTTTCCCGCCAAGGCGCGAAGGCGCAAAGGTAAGAATATTTTCCGATTTGTTCGAACTTGGCGTCCCATTCGACCTTGCTCAGGGCATGCTTTGCGCCTTTGCGGGAGTCATGCCTTTTCCGGTTCCGAATTCCGCCACTCAAATAGAAATTTCAAATATGTTTGGCTAGATTTGAATTAGAAGGAGGACCCTATGCTGCCTTTTCGCCACCATATATTTGTCTGCACCAACAGCAAGCCCGACGATGACGGCTGCTGCGCCGCCAGAGGATCCGAACAGGTCCTGCAAAAATTGCGCGCGGAGATTTCCGCCCGCAAGCTCCAGAAGGAAATTCACGTCACCGCCTGCGGTTCCCTCGGCACCTGCGGCCACGGACCCAACATGGTGGTCCATCCGGATGGCACTTGGTACTCGGGCGTCAGCGTGAACGATGTCGCAGAAATTGTCGAGCAGCACCTGGTCGGCGGCAAGGTCGTCGAACGGCTCGCCTGGCTCGACAATGACAAGCTGCACCAGACGATTGCCGAGAACCGGGCCAAGGCCCAGGCC
>JAHFCY010000165.1 GCA_023249255.1 Candidatus Lindowiibacteriota bacterium
GCTCAGATGTACGGGCGCGCTTCCCTGCCGGAAATCGGTGAGATGGCGCTGGCCCGCCGCCATGAAATTCATCCTGACGACACCGTAACCTATGTGATCGACCGCAACATCAACTACACTAACGTTTGTGTAACCGGCTGCACATTTTGCGCGTTTTTCCGCTTTCCCCACGAGACCGGCGGATACGTCCTGTCGGAAAACGAAATTCATAAAAAAATTCAAGAGACCCTCGATCTCAACGGCACCGGAATTCTGATCCAGGGCGGACTGAATCCGAAACTGGGTCTCGGATATTACGTCGACTTGTTTTCCGGAATCCGCGAAAAATTTCCATCTATTCACATCCATGGCCTTTCGGCCGAAGAAATTTATTTTATCGCCAAAATTTCCAAAAAATCGGCCGAAGACGTTTTAAAAGAGTTGCAGATGGCCGGCCTTCGCAGCCTGCCCGGGGGCGGTTCGGAGATCCTGGTCGAAGAGATGCGTAAAAAGTTGAACCGGTCGCAGTGCACGGTTGAAGACTGGTTTGAGATTCACCGGACAGCCCACCGCCTCGGAATCCGGTCGTCCTGTACGCAGGTCATTGGATTTGGGGAGACGATCGATCAGAGGCTGGAGCATCTTGAGCGCCTGCGGAATTTGCAGGATGAAACCGGCGGATTCACCGCGTTCATCACGTGGACGTATCAGCCAACGGCCTCCCGGGGGCTTGGCGGCTCGGCTGTGGGCCCGACAGAATATCTCAAACATCTGGCCCTCTGCCGGCTGTTTCTGGACAACGTGCCGAACATTCAGTCATCCTGGCCGACGCAGGGCGAAAAAATCGGCCAGCTTGCGCTTTTTTTCGGCGCAAACGACATGGGCAGCGTCATGATCGAGGAGAACGTCGTGGCCGCCGCCGGCACGGTCCATCTCATGACCGAAAAACGCATCCGGGAACTCATCACCGACGCCGGGTTCACCCCGAAAAAGCGCACCCATCTCTACACGCCCCTTGAATAAATTGCCTTCCCGTAAAACGGCCCGGCCCGACGCAAGATCCCGGAAAAAATCAGCGACCCCGCGAAAAACCCGCCGGACAGCCGACGGGCAGAACACGCCGAAGACCGCTCCGGCGAAAAAATTTTCCTCGATGGCAAAAATGGTTTCGGCCTTCCTGGACGAGCTCAAGGCCGAAAATATTCGCGTTGTGTCCCTCGAAAACCACGTGGCCGACGAGTTCGTCGTCGCCACCGCCACCAGCATCCGCCACCTTCACAGCCTCGCGGAAAACCTTCTTCAAAAAATGCAAGTGCGTGGAGTTCGCGCGCATCACATTGAAGGTTACGGATCCACGCCATCGGACCGATGGGTCCTCGTCGATTTCGTCGACATCGTCGTGCATCTCTTTACGGACGAAGGCCGCCGTTATTTTGATTTCGACCGCCTCTGGGAATCTGCCTAACGGAATTTGAGCGCGCGTTCGACCGCTTTCAGCGCATTTTGGCGTGTGACCGGAACGGGGGTTGAAAGTTTTTCAATCGATGCCTTGGCGGATCGGATGTCCTTGAGGCCATTTCCGGTGATGAGGACAAGAACCGAGGCCGACTTTGGAATCAGACGCTTGGACACAGCCCGGCGCAGCGCCGCCACCGCGCAGGCCGCCGCAGGTTCCGCGAAGACGCCGGCTTTTCGGGCCAGATACGGGATCGCCGCGATAATTTCCGCGTCGGCGACTTCAATCGCGAATCCATCCGTTTCACGAATGTAGGCCAGCGCGACGTCTCCGTCGCGGGGCAAATCGACGCTGATGGAGTCGGCGACAGTCGAGGCGCGGACAGGCGCAAGTCGGCCGGTTTTGAGCGCGCGGGCGATGGCATTGCTTCCGGTTGATTGCGCGGCGATCAGGCGCGGCGTTTTCCGAATGAGTCCGAGCGCTTTGAGTTCGACAAATCCTTTTGCGACGCCCGAGATGATGTTGCCGTCACCCGTCGCGACGATCACGTAATCGGGCGCGGTCCAGCCCATCTGCGCGGCGATTTCATACGCGCATATTTTTTTCCCCTCGCGGGTGAAGGCATTGAGGCCCGTGTTGCGATTGTAGAGGCCAAATACCTCCGTGGCTTTGACGGACAAATCGCAAGCGTCGTCATACGATCCGTCGACGGCGAAGACAGTCGCGCCGAAGACAAGAAGTTGGGCGATTTTTGCCTCGGGCGCGCGGGCCGGAACGAAAATCAGCGGACGAATGCCGACAGCCGCCGCCAGGCACGACAGCGAGGCCGCCGCGTTTCCGGTTGACGCGGCCACTATGGAGCGGCGCCGGAGGTTGATCGCGCGGAGAATCGCGATGGAGCTGGCGCGGTCCTTGAACGACGCCGACGGCATGCGGCCGTCATCTTTGACAAGCACGCGGCGAAATCCGGTGTCTCTGGCGAGCGCGGCGGAATCGTAGAGCGGCGTGTCGCCGATCAGCAGCGGTATGGAAGGCGTGTCGCGCCGGATTGGCAGGACATCCCGCCAGCGGTCCAGCCCGCGGCCTCGCGCCGATTTTACGCGCCGGCCGAGATCGCGCGTCAGATCAAATCGGACTTCGACATTTTTTCCGCAGGACGGGCAGGCATAGACGATCCGGTCGGCGCGCGATTCAGAGAATCCGCAAAAACGGCAGACACGCCTCCAGGAGGTCAATCAGTATCGGGCAACGGTAGAGTCGACGTCGAGGCTCCAGGCATCGATGCCGCCGCGCATGCTTTTGACGTTGCGGAATCCCTGCTCGCGCAAAAAGTGCATGGCCTTGAGCGAGCGCATGCCATGATGGCAGTAGGTGACGATTTCGTCGTCCGATTTCAGGCGATTGAACTGGTTGGGAATTTCGCCGAGCGGAATGTGGACGGCTCCGGATATTTTGCAGATCGCGACCTCGCTGTTTTCGCGCACGTCCACGAGGACAACCGCCGGCTTTCGTTTTCGAAGATCCCGAACCTCGCTCGCGGAGACTTCGTCGCCGCCGTTGTCAGACGCGGCGGAAGCGGACGCGGGCGCGGATTCGCCCCGGCCAAGCCCGCAAAATTGCTCGTAGTCGATAAGCTTCGTGATCGTCCGGTTCGTCCCGCAAATCGGACACTCCGGGTTCTGCCGGATTTTGACTTCCCGGAATTTCATATCCATCGCGTTAAACAGCATGAGCCGGCCGACGAGAAGAGTTCCCTTGCCTAAAATGATTTTGATCGCCTCGGTTGCCTGAACGAGGCCGATGATGCCCGGCAATATTCCGAGCACGCCACCCTCGGCGCAGCTGGGCACAGCGCCCGGCGGAGGAGGCTCCGGATAGAGACAGCGGTAGCAGGGGCCTTTGCCCGGATAGAAAACCGTGGCCTGGCCTTCGAACCGGAAAATCGATCCGTAGACGTTCGGCACGCCGGAGAGAACGCAGGCGTCGTTCATGAGGTATCGCGTCGGGAAATTGTCCGTGCCGTCGATGACTACGTCATGGTCGCCGATCAGGGTCAGGGCGTTGTCGGACGTCACGCGCGACACGACGGTATTGACAACGCAGAACGGATTAATTTCCTGAATTTTTTGTTTCGCCGATTCGACTTTGAGTTTGCCGACGTCGGACGTGAAATGGATGACCTGCCGCTGAAGGTTCGATTCGTCGACTCGGTCAAAATCGACAATCGTCAGCTCTCCGATGCCGGCCGCCGCCAGGTACATCGCCAGCGGCGAGCCCAGACCTCCGGCGCCGATCAGGAGAATTTTTGATTTGAGAAGTTTCTCCTGGCCGTCCATGCCCACTTCCGGCATGATGAGGTGCCGGCTGAACCGTGCGATCTGCGCTTGAGTCAGTGCCATGCGGGTATTTTGCGTCTATTCGATATATTTTTCAAGCTCCCGCAGGCTGCCGAGAACAGCGTCGGGGGTGGCGGAGCGCATCTCGTCGGGGTCTCCGATGCCATACGTGACGCCGGCTGTCATCATGCCCGCCGCGCGGCCCGCCTGAATGTCGGTCATGCGATCGCCCACGGCGCAAAAACGCGAAGGATCAACGGCGAATCTCCCGGCGACAAGTCGATAACTTTCAGGATCGGGTTTCTGCCGCTGGACCGATTCCGGACCAAGAATGATTTCAAAACGGCCGGACACGCCAAGTCCATCCAGAATTTTCCGGGTGAACGCCTCGGGCTTGTTCGAGACCACCGCGAGCTTTTTGGCGGCGAACCGGTCGAGCACATCGAGCGCGCCGTCGTAGAGGCGGGTGCGGTCAAGACAGTGCGGGGTATAGTGCGCCCGGAAGTCGTCAGCCGCGGATTTGAGGACACGACCATCCGTCGTGTCCAGCGCGCGGGACAGCAATGTTTCAAGGCCGTCGCCGACGAACGACCGGACAACCCGGTCGCTGACCATCGGCCGGCCACGCAACGTCCGGACGTGATTGACCGAGGCGGTCAGGTCGGCGAGAGAATCGACCAGCGTCCCGTCGAGATCAAAAATCAGGGCGTCTATGGATCGTTTCGGATTCATGGGTGGTTCTCCGTCACGGGGAGAGTTTCTATCAACGACGCCGGAAAAATGGAAGAATAGAATGGGGATTTCGGCGAACGGCCGGATTTGCTATCCTGCGGCGTATGTCGATCCTGGAACAGATGAAGACGATTAAAGTTGGGTTTGATCTCATAGCCGGAGAACCGGCCCGCGCGGCAAGCTCCATGGACGAGGTGGAACGCGCCGTGGCGGGCTTCAAACGGCATCCCTTGTTTGCCGAAGCGCCCGAATTGGTGAATCGATTTTCGGACAGCATTGCCCGCCTGCGGGAGACCCGGGACCCGGATCGGCCGGCGGCGATTCGAAACGTGCTTCTTGCATTCGAGGATTTATGCCTTCGGGCAATCCATTCGGACGTTCAGTATTTGCAGGGCATCGGACCGACGCGCGCCGGACAATTTCGAAAAAAACAAATTCACGATATGAGCGATCTTGTCATGACCCCGCCGAGGGAGTATCAGGACCGCCGGACGCTGGAAGCGCCGACGATCGACCACATCGGACAGGTGATCACCGTCTACGGCCGGATTTTGAAACGGAGTGCGGTACACGCGCGGTTTCGGCGCGGACCGGCGCGGCTCGAAATGGCGGTTGAGTGCCGGACGACTGACGATTCGTTGCAGGATCGCCTGCCCGGCGTGCCGGATTCAACCGCCGCGGGGCCTGTGCTGACAGTGGTTTTTTTCGGCCAGTCATATCTGGAAAAAATATTTCGCGATGGCGACCGTGTTTTTCTAAGCGGAAAGCTCGAACAATTTCGGGGACGGCTTCAGATGGCCAATCCCGATTTCGAAATTGAACGCGAGGGCGAGGAGGAGTGCGCACCGGGCACGCCGGAGGAGAAAGTGCCGTCGACGGGGATCGTGCCCGTTTATTCGTTGACGGAGGGGCTTGGCCAGCGCAGTTACCGGCGGCTCATTCATCGGGCGGTCAACAAATTCGCCGATATCTTTCCGGACTCCCTGCCGCCTGCGGTTCGGATCGCGCGAAGCTTCAGGCCGGTTTCAGAGGCGATTCGCGAATTGCATTTTCCCCGGACGTTCGAATCCGCGGAGGACGCGAAGCGGCGGATGCGGTTTGAGGAATTGTTTTTGTACCAGGTCGTGGTCCTGATGAACCGGGCGGAACTGAAAAAAATGCGTAAGAACCGGACCTACGCGGACGGGGATCACAAGGAACGATTAATGACGTCGTTTGGAAGCACATTCACCAACGCGCAGGAGCGGTCCTGGAGCGAAATTCGGCGCGACCTGGACCGGCCGGAAGTGATGAACCGCCTGCTCTTCGGCGACGTCGGATCGGGCAAAACGCTGGTGGCGGAGCTCGCATGCCTTCATGTGATTTCCGCCGGCTATCAGGCCGCTGTCCTCGCGCCGACAGAAGTTCTCGCGGAACAGCACTACGCAACCTTCACTCGCGATCTTTTGCCGCTCGGCGTTCACGTGGGTGAGCTGAAAGGATCGATGTCACCCGCGCAAAAACGGGATGTCAAACGCGGGCTGAAGTCCGGCGATCTGTCTGTCATCATCGGCACACACGCCCTGATTCAGCAGGATGTGGCCTTTCACAATCCGGCGCTCTTTGTCATCGACGAACAGCACCGCTTTGGCGTCCTCCAGCGATCCGCGCTTTACGAAAAAGCCCTGCATCCGGACGTGCTCATCATGAGCGCGACGCCCATCCCCCGGACTCTTCAGATGACCTTCTTCGGCGATCTGGACATCTCGCAGCTCGACGAACGTCCGCCCAACGCCCCGCCGCCGCCCGTTACAAAATTGTTTTCGGACGATCCGGAAAGCCGCGCAAAGGTCAAGCGGATGATCCTGGATGTGCTCGCCGAAAAACTGCAGGTCTTCATCATTTATCCGATCATTGAGGAATCGGAGGCGCTGGACCTGAAGGCGGCGACGGTCCAGAAGGAGCGGATCGAAAAAGTATTTTCGCGCCACCGCGTCGGGCTTCTGCACGGCCGGATGGGGACCGAGGAGAAGGAGACGGTGATCCGCGCGTTTCGGGACGGCGCGGTTGACATCCTGGTGTCGACGACGGTCATCGAAGTCGGCATCGATGTGCCCGGGGCCAATCTCATCGTGATCGAAAACTGTGAACGATTCGGCCTCTCCCAGCTCCATCAGCTTCGGGGCCGCGTCGGCCGGCACGGACGGCAGGGCATGTGCGCGGCGATCTGCTCGCTGAAGGCAAATGAAGAAACGCTGGAGCGCCTCCGGATTTTCGAATCGACGCAGGACGGCACGCATCTTGCGGAAGAAGATTTGAAACTCCGGGGCGGCGGCGAATTGTTCGGCACCCGGCAGTGGGGATTGCCTGACTTTCGTTTCGCCGACGTGTTTCGCGATACCGAACTTCTGATACAGGCCCGCGCGGCCGCGGGAGAAGTCCTTGCCGCGGATCCGGCGCTCGATGAGCCGCAACACCATGCGTTGAGAATGGAACTTCAGCGTCTCTATGAATCCCGCCGCACGCTGGCAAAAGTAAGTTGAACCGCGAAGACAGAGAGGTCGTATGAGAATCCTGAGTGGTGAATGGCAGAACCGCCGGATCGTTCCGCCGAAAGGAATCCGGCCGATGACGGAGATGGTCAAGCAGGCGCTGTTTCATGTCATCGGAGACTGCGACAGCCTGCGCGTCCTTGATCTCTTCGCCGGATCCGGCCAGCTTGGGATCGAGACGCTCAGCCGGGGCGCCGCCTTCTCGGCCTTCGTCGAGCGAAATCCGGCAAACGCGGACCATCTCAAGCGCACGCTCAAAACTCTTGGCGTGTCGGCCGAACGCGCGCGCGTCCTGGCCGCGGATGCGGTCCGCTATCCGGCCTCGACGAGATCGTTCTATGATCTCGTTTTCATGGATCCGCCGTACGAAAAAAATTTCGCCGTTCCCGCGCTCCAGGCGGTTGTCGACAACCCTTCGATCCTCGCGCCCGCCGGCAGGCTCGTGCTTCGCCACACCAAACACGAGCCGATCGACGCCGTGTTGACGCCGTCTCTTGAGCGCCTCTTTCACCGATGTTACGGTGACGACGTTCTGAACATCTGGCAAAAAGTTTCGGACTGAGAGGGCGCGATGGAGGTCATCTATCCCGGAAGTTTTGATCCGATCACGTTCGGACATGTCGATGTGATCCGGCGGCTCGCGCGGCAATTTTCGCGTGTGCATGTGGCGGTGATGTCGAATCCCGGCAAACACACCTGGTTTTCTCTCCCGGAACGGCAG
>JAHFCY010000363.1 GCA_023249255.1 Candidatus Lindowiibacteriota bacterium
CGCCCGAGCCCGTTCCGACCCCTAGGTAATCGGCGTAGGCCTGCCGAAGATCCGCCCCCAGTGAAATACCGAGCATGTTCTCGATCTGTGCGATCTTCTCGCCGGTGGGAAGACCCTCCCAAGCCGCATTTCCTCCGATTTGAGCCAAGGCAAAGGTCTCGATCCTGGCGCGTGCCGTCGCGGCAAACTCGGGAAGCGCGGATAGCTTGGTCAAGACGGCCTGTGACGCGGACTGAATACTCGTCGTACTCGTAAAATTGCTCACTAGCGCGTTTTGGGTCGCAGTATCCAAAGAAACGCCGGCAAACTCGGCCAACCGCGCTACTCTCTCCCGGGAACTCAAAGCCGCCCACTCGGCTCGGCCGAAGACATCAGATAAAACATCCACTCTCGGTTTGTAAAACAAAGCGCCGTTCGCGTCGGCTTCATAATCACCGTATCCCCACACCGGTCTTTTATGAAGGAGAACGTCGTAGGTTCTGTAGGCCTGCATCATCACAATGACTTTTGAAAGAGCGGCTGATTCCGACACGTGGTCTGATTCCATGGCATCCGTGAATACGCTCATCCAGAAAGAGATCTCGTCTTTTATGGGAACAGAAACCGTTGTGGGACCCGCTGCAATTCTCGCCATGAAGTCCTTCCAGTTGAAGGTCGCATCCGCCGGACCGGAAGTCGGATTCCTTCCATAAATTGCCTGGAAATAACCGTTGCTGAGCGGAGGAAACGTCGTCTGTCCGCGGGGGACTCCGAAAAGCTGCTGATACACGTCGACGCCGTTCCGCTCCACGCGGCTGGACTCGACCACGAGCTGACGCCCTTGAGGAGAAATGAGCACCGCCTGCGTCAGATGCGTCGTGCCTTGAGTCAGCGGAGCGCCGTTCACCATCGATCGGTAATGGGGGGCTTCCATCCCCTGCCGGAAGATCTCCTGACGCACGAGTTCAAAGCCGTTGTTCAGCTTCACATTATTCCGGAACTGTATTTCATGAAGGCCGCGTGCGTTTTGCTCGTTCACGACCTTCAATGTCCCGTCGATCATCCGGTTTCTCAGCTGGTTCATGACGCCGTTCAACCCAAGGTCGGCCTCGCGGGCCACGCCGAGCCCCCCGAGTTCCTGGGTAATATTGCCGGTGACATTTTTGAACGTAAGGCCGAGGAGATTCTCATCGTCCTTGTTGAAGACAAGAAAACGCGTCTCGCCCGTCGCGGGCCGCGCGATTTTGACGACCAGATTGCTGCCGCTTTGGATCTGTGTAATGACCGCAAAATTGGGATCAATCACGGAGCCGCCGGCGTCGCGCAGCATCACAGCCGAAAGGGGTAGCCACTTCGTGGGGTCAAAAGAAACGCCGTAGGACACAAACGGCAAAGCGGCCATGAATGTCGAGGTTTGCGGATTCCAGGAGTTCGCAGCGCCGCGGAGGGTCGCCATCACGAGTTGACGCGCGATATCGGCTTCTTCAAAGCGGCTCGCGGTGGCGATCGTCTGCTCCTGGCCGCTTCGGGCGTCTGTGATCCTTACGGCCGCGCCGTACTGCGCGACCGTGCTCGTGAAATAACCATCTCCAGGAGTCCAGTCAAAGGTGAATTCCTTTCCGGTTCCGAAATCGGTACCTGTTATCAGACCACTCGCCGGCCGCACGGGATGCAGGTTAGTATCCAAATCGATTTGTCCATGGGTGCCGCGTGTTTCGTTCACCCAATAAAGATGGGGCGGCGCCACAATATTCAGATGATTGTCAAATTGCCTCATTGGATTAAACACAAAATGCACGGTATCGCCGCCGGGCGTCCGGATACTCTGGGAAAGCCAAACAATGATTTGTTCCGGATTTTGCCCCTGTCGGGGGACCATGTATGTACGAGTGCCCGTGTACTGAAAATCTCCGAGATGGATCGCGCCCAGCGTTCCGGGAGCCCCAGTCTCCGGAACCGCTCCCGCGTGGTAAGCGTCTCCTAGCCCCCAGCCATTGTTCGGATCAATTGTAAAATTCAGTGCCATGTCCGAGGGGGTATTGGGATTCCGAATCGAGCCCGAATTCACACTATACGAGTGCGACGGGTCGGCCACGTCCGTCAGAGTGAAAACGCCGCTCGCGGCGTTGTAAGCCACGTTGTAGACGCGATTGTCGGCAAGCGTCACCTGTGAAGTCCCGACGATCCCGTCCATTCTGCCGACCAACGCGACGGCTCCGAAACGGGTCGCCGAATCACTCAGGTAATCCGCCCCGCGGCTCGCTAGGATGTCCATCCCTCCCTTCACAACGCCGACGATATGGCCGGTGCGAGGATCGGTCTTGAAGCTGTAACCCCTGGCGACAAAGCCGGCGAGCGCCGCAAACTCCATGTCAAAATCGTAGGCCTGCTCGGTGATCACCGTGGTCTTTACGTCCTTTTGGTTGGGCGTGTTTTTGTTGAGCGTGTTTGTTTGCACCATCGAGCGCGCGACGGTGCCATAAGAAATGGTTTGGTTTCTCGATGCTGAGACAGTGATTGTGAAAGTATTAGACACTTCTCCGCTGATGTCAC
>JAHFCY010000364.1 GCA_023249255.1 Candidatus Lindowiibacteriota bacterium
GGGGCAGGCACGCGCCGTTCAGCGTCAAGGGCCGGTTCAACTTCCAGCGGCGCCGCGCGATTTCTTTTCGAATCAACGAAAAGCCGTTGCTGTGAAATCCGCTCGACGGAAATCCGACAAGAACGAGCCCGGGTTTCACGCGCGCCGGCGATAGGGTGTCCTCGCGGTTCAACAAACCGACGCCAAATCCCGCCAGATCAAAATGCGAGCCGCGATAGAGGCCGGGCATCTCAGCCGTTTCGCCGCCGACCAGCGGCATGTCACACGCCCGGCAGGCTCGATCGATGGATGCAAGAATCGTCCGATATTGAGAAGGGCGGATTTTCCCGGTCGCGTAGTAATCGAGAAATGCAAACGGATGTGAGCCGCTGGTGATGAGGTCGTTGTAGATCATCGCGACGAGGTCCTGGCCGAGGCCGGCGCAAAGTCCGGTTTGGATGCCAAGCAGGAGTTTGGTGCCGACGCCGTCTGTGCTGAGCGACAAATACGCGCCGCCCGTCAACCCTTTCGGCGGGAGTTTGAGGATCTGGCAGAAATAATTTTTCGGCAGAAGATTGCTTGCGGGGAACCGGTCGACGAACGAGCGAATGAGTCGTCCGGCCAGAACAGGATCCACGCCGGCCCTCTGATAGGCGGTCCGGCGCCGGGATGCGGAAAATCGTGTAAGCGTCGCTGTCATGATGGCATCACCGGCGGCGGATCGTGCCTTGATTCCGGATGGATGGCAATACATGGCTTGACTTCGTCCCGCCGCCTTTGTTACACCACCCGCGGCCTTCAGGCTGATTTTGCGAGGGGGGACTGTTTTGATCGCCGAACAAAAAGTGCTCGACAAAGGATTTGTGCGGCTGCTCGAAGTCATGGGAGATGATCTGTCGATCGTCCAGGCCGCGCGCGTTTCCTACGGACAGGGAGCCAAGGGCGACGACAAGGACAAAAAACTCATCCGGTATCTCTACACGCACAAACATACGTCTCCGTTTGAAATGGTCGAATTCAAATTTCACGTCCGATGTCCGATCTTTGTTGCGCGGCAATGGATACGCCATCGCACGTGGAACTACAATGAGTATTCGATGCGGTATTCCGATGCGATTTCGGATTATTATGTGCCGGCCACGTGGCGGAAGCAGGATGTGAAGAACAAGCAGGGATCGACAGACCCCCTTTCGGCGGAGGTGAACGAAGAATTGCGTGAGAAATATCGGCGGCAATGTGATGAGGCGTTCAAACTATACGACGAACTGATTCGGGACGGCATCGCGCGGGAGATGGCGCGGTTTGTCGTTCCGGTCGGTACCTACACCGAATTTTACGGCAAAATCGATCTGGGCAATCTGTTGAAGTTTCTGATGCTGCGGGACGATCCGCATGCGCAGTGGGAAATTCAGGTCTATGCCCGCGCGATCAAGGAACTGGTTCAGCCTCACGTCCCGTGGACGATGGAAATTTATGATGAGCTCCGACAAAATTCCGCTCAAAGTGCGTGATCGTGTGTCGGCGGTGATTACATCGCCGTCTTCGGCCACGGACGCATGCGTACATCCGCCCCCGCAATCCGATCTGCCCATCCGTCTCCTCCACCCGGAGGCGATTCTCCCGACGCGCAGTTCCGAATTCGCCGCGGGACTTGATCTCTACGCCTCGGCGGACAAAATCATTCGCGCGCGCCGGCAGGAGATCGTGCCGACCGGAATCGCCATCGCGTTGCCGGAAGATTGCGTGGGATTGGTGTGGCCGCGAAGCGGGCTGGCGGCGAAATTCGGCATCGATACGCTCGCCGGCGTGATCGACGCGGATTATCGCGGAGAAATTCGGATTGTGCTGATGAATCACGGCACGATGGATTATCCCGTGAAACGCGGAGACCGCCTCGCGCAATTGCTCATCCAAAAAATTGAACGCCTCACGCCTGTTGAAGTCGATGCGCTGCCGGATACGCGCCGCGGCTCAGGTGGATTCGGATCGTCGGGGAAATGACGCCGTGATTTTGAGCGACCGGGACATTCGTGCCGAACTCAAATCCGGCCGGATGGCGATCACCCCGCTGGACGACGACCAGATTCAACCGGCGTCGGTCGACCTGCGGCTCGGCTCCCATTATCTGAAAATCGATGAGAACCGGATGGAGTCTATATCGATGACCGGCGAACCGAAATACGTCGACATCCACGCCAGTGAAATCGTGATCCCGCCCCATTCGTTTCTGCTGGCGACGACGATCGAGTATGTCCGTCTTCCGGACACTCTCACGGCCTTTGTCGAAGGGCGAAGCTCCATCGGAAGGATGGGATTGTTCATTCAGAACGCGGGGTGGGTCGATCCGGGATTTGAAGGCAACCTGACGTTGGAACTCTACAACGCGAACCGTCTGCCGTTGAAATTCGTTTCCGGTCGCCGAATCTGTCAGCTTGTCATCGCCCGCCTCACGTCAGCCTGCCTGAATCCTTATCGCGGAAAATATCAGGCCCAGCGAAGCACGGTCGGCAGCCGGATTTACAAGGACCGCGAAGTGCGTCCGCAGT
>JAHFCY010000365.1 GCA_023249255.1 Candidatus Lindowiibacteriota bacterium
AGCAGATCATACCGCGGAGCAATCTCGCTGAAAATCCGCCGGACGGCCGCGGGCGCCGGACCCCGGGTACGTTCGGATTCCAAATCTTGATGAATCGACACACATCCGCCGTCTGTGTCTGTTCGTGTCTGTTCGTGTCTGTCCGTGGTGAAAGGTTTAGAAGGGGACGTTTTTACTCGTAAATGGTGTCGGCGAATGTTTTGCCGGCGGGGATCATCGGCAGAACGTGTTCCGTGTACATGACGGACACGTCGAGCACATAGGGCGTCTTGGCGGCCAACATCTCCTCCAGCGCGGCCCGCACGTCCGTCTTGCGCGTCACATGACGGCCCGGGATGTTGCACGCCTTTGCAATTCCCGCGAAATCGGGATAGTCCTTCTCCGGATTCCTGGGGTCGCCGATGAACGTCTGCGCGCGCTTTGATTCGTAAAATCTGTCCTCCCACTGAACCACCATGCCAAGATGCCTGTTGTTCAGAATGAGGGCCTTGACCGCGATGTTTTCCGCGTAGGCGGTGGCCAGTTCCTGGATGTTCATGATGAACGACCCGTCGCCGTCCACGTCGATGACTTCGTAGTCGGGCCGCGCGAGTTTCGCGCCAAGGGCGGACGGATAGCCAAATCCCATCGAGCCGAGACCCGACGACGACATGAACGTTCTCGGCTGATGCATCCGGAGCCACTGGGCAGCCCACATCTGATGCTGGCCCACGCCCATCGTCACGATCACGTTTTTGCCTTCAATGAGGTTGTTCAGCTCGTCAAGCACGTACTGCGGCAGAATCTCCGAAGCGTTCGTGTCGTATCGGAACGGCAGTTTCTTCTTCTCCGCCTCGATATCGGCCACCCACGCGCGATGCTGTGCGGGTTTGACCTGCGCAAGAATTGCGTCGAGCGCCAACCGGGCGTCGGCCACGATCGGAATCTGGACAGGTTTGTTTTTGTTGATCTCGGACGCGTCGACGTCGATATGAATAATTTTTCCGTGCCTGGCAAACTCGCTGACCTTGCCGGTCACGCGATCGTCAAACCGCACGCCGGCGGCGATCAAAAGATCGGCGCGGCTCACGGCGTAATTGGCGTAGACGGCGCCGTGCATGCCCAACATGTCGAAAAAGAGCGGATGCCGCGCGGGGAAAGCGCCAATCCCCATGATGGTCGACACAGCCGGGATGTCGCATTTCTCGGCGAGCTTGATCAGAACTTCGGACGCGTCGGAATGAATGCATCCGCCGCCGATATAGAGCACCGGCCGCTCCGACTCCATGATCGCCTGCGCCGCGGCCCGGATCTGCGCGGGATTGGGCTCACTCGTAGGCTTGTAACCCGGAATGTCCATCGGCTCATTGAAATTCGGAATCGCGTAGGACTGCTGGACATTTTTCGGAATGTCGATGAGGACAGGACCCGGCCGGCCGGTGCGGGCGATGTGAAACGCCTCCTTCACCACGCGCGCCAGATCGTTGATGTCGGTCACCATGTAATTGTGTTTGGTCAGGGTCCGGGAAAATCCGACGACGTCACATTCCTGAAACGCGTCGCGGCCGATGACCGTGGTCGGCACCTGTCCGGTGATGGCGACCATCGGAATCGAATCGAGTTTGGCGTCGGCGATGGGCGTCGCCAGATTCGTTGCGCCGGGTCCGGACGTCGCCAGTGCCACGCCGACCTTGCCCGTCGCGCGCGCGAACCCTTGCGCGGCAAATCCGCCGCCCTGCTCGTGGCGCGGCAGTACCACGCGGATGCGGTCTTTACGCGTGAGCGCCTGATGGATCTCCATCGACGCGCCGCCGGGATAGCCGAACATGATGTCGACTCCCTCGCGCCACAGCGCCTCTTCGAGAATCTCCGCGCCCTTCATTTTTGTTCCGGGCGATGGCGCAGGCGCCGATTGCATGTTCTGGTCAAGCACTTTCGCAGATGTAGACATGGAAGTTCACCCATTATGTCGGAGTAGGACGAGCGTGTCAAGTTGCCGTCACGCGCCCACAGTTCCCTCCGGCGAACTGGTTCGGGGCTAGTGAACCTCGAGAAGATCGACTTCGAAAATCAGCGTGGCGTTTGGCGGAATGACGCCGCCGGCGCCTCGCGCGCCGTATCCGATACTGGACGGGATCGTGAGCTTGCGCGTTTCTCCGATTTTCATGCCGGCCACGCCCTCGTCCCAGCCGCGAATGACCTGTCCCGCGCCAAGTTGAAAACTGAACGGCCGGCCCCGGTCTTTGGAACTGTCGAACTTGGTTCCGTTCTCCAGCCAGCCTGTGTAGTGGACGCTGACCGTCTGGCCCGGTTTGGCCTCAGCACCCGTTCCATCCTTCAAAATTTCGTATTTCAATCCGCTTGCAGTCGTGACTGCCATGGATTTTGGCTTCTCCTGCTTCGGCTGAGCCACGGGAGCCGGAGCGGTTGTGCCGCCTGATTCCGATGCGGCGGGCGCCGACGATTTTTCTGTCGACTCGCAGGCCGACATCACCAGAGTCAATGCCACCCCAACACCCAACAGAACGTTTGAACGCAGACGCATA
>JAHFCY010000366.1 GCA_023249255.1 Candidatus Lindowiibacteriota bacterium
CCGCCGAGACCACCGCCACGCCGACATGAAAGAGATTTCCGCGCCCGATGATCGCCGTGCCCAGCCCTTCTGTTCGCGCATACGGAAATACGGCGCAGGACAGAACCGTGGCCGCGCGTGCCGTCACGATAGAACAAAACAGCGCCGCACCAACGCGGTCCGACGGAATGGTTTCGATAAGCAGAATTTTCGCCGCAACCACCACTGCGATGGCCGCCGCGCCCATCGATCCGATGTGTGGATCGCGCAAAATCGCAAGTTTTCTCGCCCGGTCGCCAACTACGCCCAAGGCATCGAACGTATCGCCGACGCCGTCAATGTGAAGCCCGCGGGTGATCAAGAGCCATGCGCATGTGAGCACGATGGCGCGCACTGCCGCGCCGCCCGGCCCGCCCCACCCTGCGTGCGTCATCGCAAGATGAACGGAAGCAAGCGTCCCGGCGATCATCGCGCCGACCGGCGCAAACCAGAACGCCATGGATGTCTGCGGCGGCCGGTCGCTTGCGGGCGCTGGAAAAATAGTCAGGAGGCGGATGGCGTCGAAGAACGGCTGGAATGACATGGGCTGTAGGCGGCGTTACGAATCGCGTTTCCGGTCGACTCCGGCCGAATCAAACGTCGCCATGTCCTGAAACATCGCGCACGCGCTCGTCAAAACGTGCATCGCCAGGGCCGCGCCCGTTCCTTCGCCAAGCCGCATGTCAAAATCGAGCAGAGGTTGTGCGCCGATCGTCTGAAGGACCAGCTCATGTCCGCTCTCGGCCGAACAATGAGAATAAAACAGATAATCCCGAACTGCCGGACAAATTCGCACCGCAATTTCCGCCGCCGCCGTCGAAATGAATCCGTCGACAAGCATCGGCGTTCGCCGTTCCGCCCCGGCCAGAAAACAGCCGGCCATTTCACCGATCTCAAAACCGCCGACTTTGGAAAGGACTCCGATCGGATCGTTGGGATCGGGCGTGTGACGCTGGAGAGCCTCGGTCAGCACCTGTATTTTTTTCCGAAGTCCCGCGTCGTCCAGTCCGGTTCCGCGCCCGGCCACCTGATCGGGTGAAAGATTGAGGAAAGCGCAGAATATCGCCGCCGCGGCCGTCGTGTTGGCGATCCCCATGTCGCCGACTCCGGCCAGATCGATCCGCTGTCTGTCGTCTTCGTCGTAAAATACGGCGGCGCCGGCTTCGATTGCGCTGATCGCGTCGGCCTGCGTCATGGCGTCTTCCCGGAAAAAATTCCGGGTCCCGGCGCCAATCCGTTTTTGGATTAAATCGGGATGATCGATCCGGGTCAACGTTCCCGAGTCGATTATGCGCACAGTCGCCCCCGCCTCCCGAGCCAGCACGTTGACCGCCGCGCCTCCCCGGAGAAAATTCAGGACCATCTGCGCCGTGACGGCCGAGGGATACGCGCTCACGCCCTCTTCGGCAATCCCGTGATCTCCAGCGAACGTAAATATCACCTTTCGACGGATACGCACGTCCAGAGAGCCTGCGATCATGACCAGAGTCTGTGCAAGCGTCTCCAGGCGTCCCAGACTGCCCGGAGGTTTGGTCAGATTGTTCAGCCGGTTCTGCGCCGCGCCGGCCAGCTCGGACGCGGCGGGCCGGATTTGTCTGACGATCTCGTCCAGCCTCCGCGCCGTCATTTGATTCGAATCGCCTGCCCGGACAGGATGACGTACATGGCGTCTGCCGTCCGGCTCATCCATGCGTTCGCCAGTCCCAGATGTTCGATAAATCGCCGGGAAATTTTTGACATCGGTATCAGACCCATGCCGACTTCATCCGACACCACGACCACCGGCCCCCGCCGCAGTTCCCCGATCAGCGAAGCCAGATCATCCTGCATGTCTTCAGCCGTCCGGATTCGCACGCGATTCGACACCCACAGTGTCAGGCTGTCGAGAAGAATTCCGTCCAATCGTTTGTGAAATACGTCCGATCGGATGGATCCGCCATTCAAAACAAAGGTCTCCCAGTCCGCCGGCCTTCGCGTCTGATGCCGGTCGATTTTTCCCCGCCATTCGGCCGTTCGGGTCGACCGGCTGGCGCCGGCTGTGGCAAGATAGAGGATGCGCCTGCCGAATTTCGCAACTATCTTCTCGGCAAATTCGCTTTTGCCGCTGGCCGCGCCGCCAACGACGAACGTGAGGGATCCGGATCTCATGGACTCCAGAGTAAATGCGCCGCGAGAAAAAAAAAAGCCCCTCCGCCCTGTAGCGGAGGGGCACCATCTATCCCAGATTAGGGGAGGAGCTTATCTAAGTAACTGCAGAATCGCCGTGGGCTTCAAATTCGCTTGGGCCAGCATTGATTGACTTGCCTGCACCAAAACTTGCGATTTGGTGAAGTTGGTGACTTCCTCAGCCATGTCCGCGTCCCGGATCCGGCTTTCAGCGGCCTGCAAGTTCTCGGTCGCGATGCCCGCGAAATTGAAGGTGTGCTCAAGCCGATTGGACGTGGCGCCGAGAATGGCCCGCCGTTGAAAGACCTGGTTAAGCGCGCT
>JAHFCY010000030.1 GCA_023249255.1 Candidatus Lindowiibacteriota bacterium
TTGGCATGGAGATGAATGCCGACGCCGTCAAACGTGGCGTTCATCGCCGGATTCATCATGAGCGCGCGGCACACACCCATGAGAATGAAATCATTGAACGAGTATCGGACGCCATCCCGGCTGTTCAGCGATTCGCGCAGAGCGTGGATACGGTCCATGCGGATGGCGTCCTGAAGATAAAAATGCGGAATGGTCTGTTTGGCCTGGCTCATCCGGTCGGCAATGACCTTGCGCATGCCTTCGAGCGGAACCAGGGATTCAGCAAGCTGATTTTCGATCCGGACAGTCCCGGGGGCGGCGGCGGCTCGGCCGCGCGATGGAAGACGGGCCGTTGTCCACCCCTGGGCAAGGACGGTTTCGATGTCACGTTTGATGATCCGTCCCTCGGGACCGCTGCCCTGCAACGAATCAAGCGGGATGCCATGTTCGGCCGCAAGCGCCGCGGCGACGGGCGAAACGCGAATGCCCGATGACGAGACAGCCGGCTGAGGAGACGACGGGACAGCCGGACGAGCCGACTCACGGACAGGCGAAACAGACGGAGCGGGAGAGACGGCTTTGGCAGGCGAGGAACTCGCCGGAGCCGAACCAGGTGAATGTTTTTTTTCGGCGGCAGCAGCAGTCGGTGGCATCGACGAAATTTCCTTGAGAATCGCGTCGATATTTTCCTTTTTGTCGCCGATGACGGCGAGGACCGTTCCGACCGGGACTTTGTCGTTTTCCTTCACAAGCCGCTTGAGCAACGTCCCCTTGTCGAAAATCTCAAGATCCATGTTGGCCTTGTCGGTTTCGACTTCGGCGAGGATGTCGCCCGGGTTCACGTCGGCGCCCTCGTTCTTGTGCCACTTGATGAGCTTGCCCTCTTTCATGGTGTCGCTCAATTTGGGCATGCTGATTTTAATGGCCATCGTCGAAGGATCCCCTCATTCCCGGTACAAAACCCGACGGGCGGCTTTCACGATTTTTTCGGGCGACGGCTGGACGGAATTTTCGAGGGATTCGTTGTAGGGCATGGGCGTTTCTTCGAGCGTCACGCGTTCGATGGGCGCGTCCATGTAATCAAAAGCGTTCCGCTGGACGATGTCGACGATCGACGCGCCGACGCCGCAGAACGACCAGCTCTCCTCGACCGTCACCATCCGGTTGGTTTTCCGAAACGATTTCAGAATCAAATCCTGATCGAGCGGCCTGAGACTAATGAGGTCGATGACCTCGGCCTTGACGCCCTCCTGGGCCAGAAGATCCGCGGCGGCGAGCGCCTGATGGACCCGTTTGGAATAGGCGACAATCGTCACGTCGGCGCCATCGCGAATCACCCGGCCCTTGTGAAGCGGCACGACATAGTCGGGATCGTCCGGCACTTCGCCCTTCATCGCATACAGAAGTTCGCTCTCCAAAAAAATAACCGGGTCGTCGTCGCGAATGGCGGATTTGAGTAGCCCCTTGGCGTTTTCGGGCGTCGAGCAGGCGACGACCTTGAGTCCGGGCGTGTGCATGAAAATGGATTCGGGGGCGTTGGAGTGCGTGGCGCCAAGTTGATGGACGACGCCGCTCGGCCCTCGCATGACGAGCGGAATGCGGACCTGCCCGCCGGACATGTAGCGGATTTTGGCGGCGTTATTGAGGATCTGGTCCATCGCGACGAGGGAAAATGAAAACGTCATGAATTCGACGACGGGCCGCATGCCGGCCATGGCGGCGCCGACGCCAAGGCCGCAAAATCCGCTCTCGCTGATCGGCGCGTCGACAACTCGCTGGGGACCATACTTGGCCAGAAGCCCTTTGGTGACTTTGTAGGCGCCGTCGTACTCGGCAACCTCCTCGCCGATGACAAAGACACCGGGATCGCGCGCCATTTCCTCATCGAGCGCCAGGTTAAGCGCTTTTCGAAATTCGATTTCAGGCACGGGTCACCGACTCTTCCGGACGTCGGCGGGATAGGTGAGGTAGATGTCCTCGAAGGCCGTGTGCGGATCGCACTCCGGACTCTCCTCGGCGAATTTCACCGCGGCTTCCACGCCTGCGGCCTCCTCGGCGTCGATGGCGTCGATCTGCTCCCGGGTGGCCGCGCGGGTTTCGACGATGTCCCGGGAAATCTTGAAAATCGTGTCCCGCGCCTTGTGCTCCTCAATTTCCTCGCGCGTCCGATAAGAACCCGGGTCGGACATCGAATGTCCCCGGTATCGGTACGTGACGGCTTCGATGAAGGTCGGCTGAAATTCCCGGCGGGCGCGGTTGATCGCCTCCGCGGTCGTTTTGTATACGTCGTAGAGATTATTTCCGTCGACGCGGCAAGTCGGCATTTTGTAGGAGTTGGCGCGCAGATAAATGTTTTCCTCGGCAGCTCCGCGGGCGACGGCCGTGCCCATGGCGTATCCGTTGTTTTCGCAGATGAAAACGACCGGCAGTTTGTAGAGCGTCGCGAGATTCAATGCCTCGTGTACCGCGCCCTGGTTCATGGCGCCGTCGCCGAAAAAACACAGGCATACGGCGTTCTTCTTCTGATGCCTGCTCGCCCATCCGAGACCGCAGGCCAGCGGCACGTGAGCGCCGACGATGCCGTGGCCGCCCATGAAATTGATGGACGTATCGAAAAAGTGCATCGAGCCGCCCTTGCCCCGCGAACAGCCGGTGGCCCGGCCGTAGAGTTCCGCCATGCAACTTTGGGCTGAAACACCCCGCGCCAGAGCATGGCCGTGGTCGCGGTAAGCCGTGATGACGTAGTCCTGCGGCTCAAGCTGCATGATCATGCCGACCGCCACCGCCTCCTGGCCGGTATAGAGGTGGCAAAATCCGCCGATCCTGCGCTGAAGGTAAATCTGATAACACCGCTCCTCAAATTTCCGAAGACGCACCATCATCCGGTACATCTCCACGAGTTTCGGTCCCGGGATCAGCGCGGATACGCCGGGCGGTTCCGCCGATTTCGAGGCACGCCGCGCTGCAGGTTTGGACGCTGACGTTTTCATGGGGATGAAGCATATCTGCGAAAATATTTTTTGTCGAGTCGTTCTTTGAACTCCCGGGCGGCAAGTTCGGGATCGGGCGCGGCGAGAATCGCCGAGCTCACGGCGACACGGGATGCGCCGGCGGCGAGGACATCCTCAACGTTCCCGATCGTGATGCCGCCGAGCGAAAACACCGGCAGAGGCGCGATTTCCTGAAGGGCGCGCAGTTGCGCCGTTCCAACGACCGGCGAGAGGTCCGACTTTTTGGTCGCGGTCGAAAAAATAGGACCGAACCCGATGTAGGTCGCGCCCGCGGAAACAGCATCCCGAGCTTGATCCAACGAGTGGGTCGACAGACCGATCCACGCGGTCGGCAGCCAGGCGCGCACTTCAGAAACCGGCTGGTCCGACTGCCCCAGATGCACGCCGGCGGCGCGAACGGCATGCGCGACTTTGGAATGATCGTTGATGATGAGCGGCACGCCATGCCGGTCCAACCGCTCCTTCAACCGGCCCGCTTCTTCGATTTGTTCGGGAATCGATTTGCTCTTGTTCCGATATTGAACGATGTCCACGCCGCCGCGAACGGCAGATTCAACAGTGTCGATGAGCGGGCGGTCACCCAGAACTTTTTCGTCGGTCAGAAGGTAGAGCCGGGGGAAGTTCATGTAGAGATCATCTTCTTTTCAGACCTTTGAGTCCGGTGGCTCTATCAAAGGATTCTTTGAATAGAATCTCTGCCGAAGAATTGACACACAAGTAGACTATCGCCGAGAGGGTCAAGAGGAACGCTTGCAAACATTTCATCTCACCGGCTCACATCCTATTTTTGATTCACCCCGCCTGCCGCGACTGTAATGCATCAACAGTAAACCTTCAAGTCAATGAAACGTTTGAGATTGCGGATCACGCAAAAAACCGGGCGGCGGAAATCCGGTAGATATTTTTTTTATCTTTCGTCAGACAGTCCGGCGACCGGCAGAGTTGCACCATGGGGATATTTCCGAGCGCGGTGGAATGCGCCGCATGGTGGGACTCAACAGGCCGGTCGGACACCTTGGCTTCGACGAGAAGCCATGGAAGTCGATCCCAAAGGATCAGGAAATCAGTTTCCTTGCCCTGACGTGTCCGGACATAAGTCAGTTCGAAACGACCCAGCCCGGCATCGGTCCAATGGGTGACCCACGCAAGGAGTTCAAAGGCGACATAATTTTCGAATCTGGCCGCCGGGTCGGACACCGCTGACCAGTCATAGAGATAAACTTTCCGTTCCTTTCGGATGCTTTGGGCAATCCGGGCGGCAAAGGGCCGGACGTCGAACAGAATATAGGTGAGGTCCAGCATCCGGACATAATGTCGAACGGCTGTGTGGCTGACTTGCAAATCCCGGCATAGGGAATTCAACGAAAGGGGACTGCCGATTTTTGACGGCAACAGTTCGACCAGGGTTGCCACGTTTTCGAGGTCGACCACCCGGGTGAGATCACGTAAATCTTCCCGGACGAGCCGATCCACGTTGCTGTCGTGCCATTTCCGGCTGAACGCCGGACTTTGATGCGTGAAGGGTTCCGGAAACGCCCCGAATTTGATCAGGCCGGCCATTTCATTTTCATGAGGAGTTGAACTGTCGATGCGGTTCTCGACGAATTTCCCGGAATTCTTTTCGGGACGGACGGGCACGCGAGCCTTGCCGATCACCTCGCGCAGCGTGAGCGGCAGGAGGTGAAACAGGAAATATCGGCCAACGAGGCTGTCTCCGGAACGCCGGAAGAGTTCCAGTCTGGCGCTGCCCGTCACCACAAATCTTGCCTCGCGCTCCAGGGTGTCGAACATCCCCTTGAGAATATCCTTCCACTTCGGAATTTTGTGGATTTCATCCATGCAGGCCCACACCGCCCGGCGGGACTTCCCATCCTGTTTCACGTCCGTCCACACGAATCCCGGGTTCTCCCGATATCGCCGCCGGATGCCCCGATCGTCCCAGTTGTAATAGAACCGCTCACAGCGATGAACCTTCAGGACGGCCCGCGCCAGCGTCGTCTTGCCGCTCTGCCGGGGCCCCGAAATGAACCTCATCTGCCTGTGCGCGCCGCAAAACATTTCCATGGACTCGAGGCTTCGGTCGATCGACATGTTACAATTTTAACCCATAGATAAAATTTGTCAATACATTTTTTATTGATAGATAAAAATAGTTAAACCCTGCAAAATCAGAGTTCGATCGTGACGCCCTCGGTGGCGGCGCTGACCTTCAGGCTGGATCCTTTCGATTTGACGTATTCGTGGGAATCCTCAAGAATTTTGTCGATAGCGGCGTCAGAACGGTTGGGGTCATGGTGGGTGTAGGAGAGATGTTTCACATTGGCTTGCATGGCCATGTCCATGGCCTGGATCGTGCTGGTGTGTCCCCATCCCTGCTTCATCTTGTAGTCCTCGGGAGTGTATTGCGCGTCCCAGACGACCAGGTCGGCGTCCCGGACGAAATCGACGATGCGTTCGTTCAGTTCGACCGCGATGTTTTCGGCTTCGGGGTCGCCATCGGTCCCGAAGACGTTGTAGAACGGTTCGGTGTCGGTGCCGAAGACGAAAATTTTTCCGCGGGGCGATTCGAAACGATATCCGAGGCAGAGCACGGGATGGTTGAGATATCGCGCGTGGACTTTCAATCCTTCAAGCTCGAATGTCCCTTCCTTGAGGTCCTTGTAATTGATCTCGGCGGCCATGTCTTCGACGCGGACGGGAAAATAGGCGTACTGGGTGTGGCCGACCATGACGTCCTTGAGACTCTGCTCGTAATGGACGGGACCCTGAAACGTGAAGGAGTTTCCGGGAATGTAGGCCGGAATGAAAAAGGGAAATCCGCAGATGTGGTCCCAGTGCGTGTGGGACAACAGGATATTCGTGTTGATTTTCTCCTTGCGGGACATCAGATGATCGCCGAAGACACGAAGTCCGGTGCCGCCGTCGAGGATGATGAGTTTGTTTTCGTCTGTGCGAAGCTCGACGCAGGTTGTGTTGCCGCCGTATTTGACGGTCTGCGGCCCCGGCGCGGGGATTGATCCCCGAACGCCCCAGAAGGTGATTTTCATCCGCCGGCGCTTTTGAGGAACGCCGCGGCCTTGTTCAGCTCCTCGTCCAGATGGCTTAGAATTTCTGTTGTGACGGCCTCGTCCAGTCCCAACTTTTCTATGATCTCCGGCGCGGGCGGGACGACGTTGCCGCCGGGCATGCCGATGGATTTCTGATTGGCGATGATGTTGGCGACATGAACGGTGAGAACGATCTGGGCGAAATCGCCGACGATGTTGGGATCGTGGTGCTCCTCGATCACGGAGATGAGGTTATCGCTGATCTTCCAGTGCTTGCCGAGCGCCCCGCCGATTTCGGCATGGGTGGCGCCGAGAACTTCGCGTTCCGCTTCCTCGGACGTCTGCCCGGCCTGGGTGATGCGTGCCATGATCTCATCGAGCTTTTCCGGAAACAGCTCGATGATGACGATTTCGCCGATGTCATGGAGAAGTCCCGCGATGAAATATTCCTCGAGAAACCGCCGGTCCACCTTCATGTGCGCCGCGATTTGTTTGGAGATGACCGCGACGGCCATGCAATGTTTCCAGTATTTGTCCATGTCAAAAAGCGGGTGCCGGGTCTTGGAAAACTGCCCGACGACGGCGGTGGAGATCGCAAGATTTTTAATGGTGTTGACGCCAAGAAGGATGATGGCGCGATTCAAGTTCGTGACCTGGTCGGGCATGCTGAAATAGGCTGAATTGATCAGCTTGAGGACCTTGGCGGTCAGAACCGGATCGACCTTGATGACGTTCGACAGATCGTTCGGCGAGGCCTTCAGGTTGTTCGCCACTTCGATGACCTTGCCGACGGAAGTCGGCAGAGACGGAAGTTTGTCGACGTTTTCGATTATCTTTTCAATGGGGATCATGACTGGCCGGGACACGCGCGCCCGCCTCCGAGAAGATGCTCTTCCAACTCGTACGTTCGAAACCGCAGGCGCTTGGCATTCTCGAACAGGCGGCCGGAGGCGGGCACCGCGCGGCCGACTTCCTCGATCACACGCAGGGATTCCTTGACGCGCTGAAGATTCGCGACCAGCATCGCGAAATGGGTCCGGTACCGCCGCTCCTCGCGGTGCTTGCGGTACGCGCCGGGGTCGACCGCCACACAGCGGGCCTTGACCAGCCGCCGAACGCCGAATCGCGCGCGGAGATAGGACAGGCGGTGACGGATGGTTTTAAGTTCAAAAAATTCGGATTGGGACTGGGCCGGGCGGCGGGAGGAAAGCCGGAGCGTGTCTTCGATGACGCGGCACCCCTCAATCGCGCGGTTGAAATTGGCGTCGAGCACCCGGACGAGCGCCTGCGGTTCGGAGCCGCGCCGGGCCTTCACGGCGTCCTGTCTTTCTGAACCTTCGGCAGGGCGACACCTTGAACACTGACGTTGACGTCCCGAACCAGAAGACCCGTCATTTCCTCGACGCGTTTTTTCACATTTTGCTGGACTTTCCAAGCGACGTCCTGAATGCGGACGCCAAAATCAACTTCGATGGAAAGCGTCAGCGACACAGAATCCTCGCCCATCTGAACGGCAATTCCCCGCGTGGCCGACTTCCTGCCCATCAACTCCGCCAGACCTTCGCGAAGCGTCCCGTAGAGCCCATGAACACCGGGGACCTGCATGGCTGCAATGCCCGCCGCCGTCGCCACAACTTCATCTGAAATTTTGACAATTCCAAGTTCTTGAACGTTTTCGATCATTGGTTGCACAACCACCCAAATCCAGAGTGTGTGAATGTTGAGGCTATCCCATTGATTCTACGATGTCAATGATTTTTCGGGTCTTGTGCGGATCGCCCGGCTATTCCGCGATGGCGTCTCCGGCGTTTTCGATTTCGGTTTCGGTGACTTTGCCGCTCTCGTAGACCTTCTTTTTGATACGGCCGACGACGAGGAAATAGACCACAAGGGGCAGAACCAGAAAGAACGACAGAACCTGCCAGCCGGGCAGAGGAATCGTCCGGGCGCCGAACCGGTCGAGGTTCCAGAGGATGAGAACCATCGCGGCGTAGTCAATGCTGAAATTCGTCCGGGGGTCGCTGGGCTTGAAAAGATCGAGTCCTTCACAGCGCGGTATGTGGATCGGCCAGAACAACGATCCGCCGATGTGGCCGGTCATATCCTCCGTGATGTGGACGGCAAATCCGAGAAAGGCGACGACACCATAGAGCCACCAGTTCGGAAGACTCAAGAGATAGGTGATCGCGAAGACCGGCAGGGTCAACATCGCGCCAAGAACGTAGGAGTGGCTCCACGTACGGTGCCACGGCAGCCAGTTGAAATAGATTTTTCCGTCCGACTCGCGCTGAAACGCGAACTGCGTGCCGCTCAATATGTCGATCGTCGACGGCTTGACGGGACCCGGCGGCCGGTCCGGGCCTTTGATCTTCTGCCGGATCCAGCGGACAGCCGTGTTCAGCCAATCGATGTCCGACGTGCGGCTTTTCAGTTCATACGCTAATTTAGCGCGGCCGACGCGGTTAGACCGGGGCGCGGTACCGGGAATGGGAATCTGGGACGTGCTGACGATTTCGTTGAACTGGATGATGAATTCGTTTTTTTCGAAGACCAGATTATACTGCCGCCAGCGGTTGGCGCCGAGCTGGATCGGGAAAAACTGGACGCGGACGGTCTTGCCGGTGTCGCCGGCCTCTTTCACGGCTTTCGCAAACGTTTCGGCCATGGATTGCGGGTCTGGATTTTTCGGATCGGGATCAATTTCATGTTCGGCCACAGAAAAAAACTGGCCGAGTTTGAAATCCATGGTGTCGGGGAGAAGTCCGTACACGCCGGCGAGGAGCATGATGAACGATCCCGAGACACCTTCGACTGATTCGCCGTGTCCGAGAGCCGACATGCGGACAACTTCGGGAATGAACGTCGCGGCCGCCACGCCCGACATGAAATGCGTGAATCCTTTCATTCGGCTTCGATCAATTCAGCCGAAGCAGGCGCGCGACAGCGTCGCCGTATCCGGCAAAATTCAGGATGATGGGAACGAGAAGAACGGCCATGCAGTGCGACCGGCGGCAATTGTAGAACACCGGAATACAGCCGACGCACGTCGTGACCGCGCAGACCAAAAGACCGATCCATCCACCGCCCATGACGAAGACGATTCCGATGATCAGGGCGAGAATCGGGACATACATCGCGCGGATGTTGATTTTCGGAAGAAAGCGGATGACGAGGTCGGTGAAGGCAATCAACAGGAGCATCGACAAGGCCGCGCTGAAAAGAACCGTCGCGGCCATGACGAAATAGTCGCCCTGCTCGGGCGAAAAGACGGGTTTCAGCATGATGTTGAGCCCGCCGCGTCCCATGCCCGCGGGCGTCATCGCGGTCAGAACAAACACCAATAAAAACGCGCCGACGTAATACAGAATCTTGTTGACGCCGCCTCCGATCAGAAACACGCGCTCCTGCCGGTAATACATCTCGGGCGTGTGAAAATCGACGACCGTTCCGCTCTCTCGCGGTTTTTCGAACGACGCTTGATGAAGATTTCGGTGATTGGACATATGGCCGGAAAAAATGGCCGATACACCGACCGTGACCGCGGGCATGTAGGCGCACATGAGGCCGCCAATCGTTCCGGGCAACGCGCCATAGCCGACGTCGGCCCAGTCGGCGTTGAGATAGCCGGTTTTGTACTGCAACGGCGCTTTATTTTCCGAAATCAGAGTCTGGATGATCGACGGAATGGCGAAAAAACCGACGAAAACCGGCATGATATTCTGGAAACTCAATTCCGGCGGCGCGAGCGGTTTGGTCGTCACGATGAGCCCGACGATCGTGGCGAGAACGAACGTCACAAGTCCCGCGAAAACATTCCGCCAGGCCTCGCGAAATTTCGCCCAGGGCGTTTTGCCGCGGCCGGCGCCTTTGGGCCACTCGCTCATGACGTAGAACACGACGACGAGGCCGAGCACCCAGTGAAGATGCCGGTCGAGAATGACGTTCACGTACGTCCAGACGTGATAATAAAACGGCGTGAGGACGATGAGGATCAACGCGCCAAGAAACGTCCCGACGCCGGACAACAGCGCCGCGTCGCGGCCCCGGCCGCGCATGAGCATGTCGTTCGACGGGAGCATCGACGCGCCGGCCGACTCATCCGCGGCGCCGAAAAAGGTCATGGGAATTGTATTGATGAAAGAAAACGCAACGACCATCGACATGAAAAACGGCCCGATGGCGAAGTAGGGAATGGACGTTCGGACTCTTAGCCAGATGACGATGGCAATACCGGCAAAGTTATAAATATGGAGAGACGGGATGAGGCAGAGGACAGCGCCGACCAGTGTCCCGAGCAGACTGTATGAAACGACGGTTAATCCTTCCATCGGGTTACTTGATCGAAATCCGTTCCGGGGCGTCGACTTTGAGCTGGACGTGGCCGTGGAATTCGTCGATTTTGAACGGCCCGGAAATCTTCACGCCCATTTTGAGCTGATCGAAGCCCGATATCTTCGCCGACTGGTCTTTCCAGATCATCATTTTGATCTCCCCCGTGCCGTCACTCACCGTCACGAGTGTTCCCTTTTCGCGTTCGCTCACGGAAACGACGTCGGCCGCGATGTCATACACGTTTCCGACATTGGCCGATTCTATTTCGCCGATTTTTTTCGGGCCTTTGCTTACGGCCGGCGGCGGAGATTTCGACGCGGGCGCGGAAGACGCCTGCGGCGGCTGTGAGACAGGCGCGGCTGCGGGTTCAGGGGGAGCCGGCTTGGAAACGGGAGCGGACGCGACCGTCGCCGGCCCGCCTGCCACAATGACGGCGGAAGGATTGACCAACTCGGCCTGAATCCGGCCGCGGTATTCCCCGATTTTGATTGTGAGATCCAGATCGGGGCCCTGTTCGGTCAGTAACTTTCGTGTTTCATCCGGAAGTTTCGACACATCGGCGTCAAACAACGTCATGTCGATCGTTCCCGTGGCGTCGGCGAGGACGATGGCGTGCAGGACCATGCCACTGCGGGTCGACCGCTGATCGTATGAAGCCACGCGCGCGCGAAGGGCCACCATATCGCCGACGTTCTCTTTCGTCAGATCGCCGATGCGGACGGATTTCACCGTGTATTTGTTCAAAACCTTGACACGGTCTGGCACGGACAGAAACATCGACACGCCGAATTTCTGTGTGACGTTCAACGTTCCGACCAATTCGATTTCGTCGCCGACCCCGGGCATCCGGTCGCCGAGGACTTTTTTGAATTGGGACAGTTTATTGAACGCGCTGGCCGTGATCTCTCCGGTGCCGTCGTCGACTTTGAGGCGCAGGGTGTTTTTGTCCCGATTTTCGTCGGCGGCCGTGACTTTGCCCGAAATTTTGACCAACGCGCCGTTCATCATCTCGTCGACACTGCCGACGCGGACCTCATGAGGTTGTTTGGAGTATGCGGCGAACCACAGCGCGACGACGCCGACGATTGACCCGACGACGGAAATGACGCGGATGAGGCGGACTGAAATCCGGCGGGCGATCCGCGCGCCGCAGCGCACGCACGTCGGGCCTGCGCCGACAAAATAGCCACATGCCGGACAGGCGCCGCGCGCGTCATCTCCCGATATCGCCGGAGTCGTGGGATCAGATTCCTTCTGCACGCCGAAAGTGGAACACGGGGGCGCAGGGACGTCAAGTCTGCAGGGGCCGGCGGCCTCGCCCGGAGCGGGCAGTCCCTCCGGAGGCGGGCAGGCATTTGCGTATCGCCTCTCCATATTATATAGTGCCCTTCGCGCCGAATGGCCCCGCATGTTGGGGCCAGCGGGGGACCTGAATGTCCGGGGCGAATTTCGTCCGCTTGTGGCGGATGGAAAGGGCGGCCTCTCCAGCCCGAGCCCGTCAACTAACTCCGCAGGCGCAACCGGGGAGGACGGCGATCCAAACCGCGCCAACAGGCGCAACCGTCCTTGCACGAAACGAGGATTGATTGATGATGCAAGAGACGAGAGCGCCGGATGGCGGGGGGCTGTTGCCGCCAACCCGAGCCGAACAGTCCATTTCAACAGAAAAATTGTATCCTCTTGCGCTCGCCGCCCTCGGCGTGGTCTACGGCGACATCGGCACCAGCCCCCTCTACGCGGTCAAAATCTGTTTTTCGGGCGAACATGGAGCCGCGCCGACGCCGGACAACGTTCTCGGCGTCCTGTCACTCGTCTTCTGGTCGATCATGTTTGTCGTGTCATTCAAATATCTCCGGTTCGTCATTCAGGCTGATAATCAGGGAGAAGGCGGCATCCTCGCGCTCCTGGCCCTGCTCACGCGCAAATCCAACGGCGATCCCGCTCCCGTCCATCCATGGACTTCGCGGGATTCCCTCCATCCAGCCGGTCACCGCGCCGGGCCGCCGACCTGGGCGGTGTGGATGGTGCTGTTCGGCGCGGCGTTGTTGTTCGGAGACGGCGTCATCACGCCGGCGATTTCGGTTCTGTCGGCCGTCGAGGGATTGAACGTGGCGACGACGGCATTTGAGCCGTATATTCTCTGGATCACCACCGGGATTTTGCTGGCGCTCTTCGTGGTTCAGAGCAAGGGCACGGGAAGCATCGGACGGGTCTTCGGGATCGTCATGCTGGTCTGGTTCTCCGCGCTCGCGTTTTTGGGGATCTATCACATCGTGCAGACGCCGCAAATTTTGTGGGCGCTCAACCCGTGGCTTGGAATCCGATTTCTGTCATCGTCGGGATTCCACGGATTTCTGGTGTTGGGCGGCGTGTTTTTGTGCGTGACGGGGACGGAAGCGATGTACGCCGACATGGGACATTTCGGCAAACGCGCGATCCAGATCGGATGGATCGCGATCGTCATGCCAAGTCTTCTTCTGAATTATTTCGGCCAGGGGGCTCTGCTTCTGTCGCGGCCGGAGGCGAGCGCGTCGTTGTTTTATGAAATGGTGCCGCACTGGGGGCTGTACCCGATGGTCGTGCTTGCGACGGCGGCGACGATCATCGCCTCCCAGGCCCTGATCTCCGGCGCGTTTTCGCTCAACAACCAGTCGATCCAGCTCGGCTATTGCCCGCGCCTGACCGTCGTCCATACATCGCGGACGCATGAGGGGCAGATTTACATTCCGGAAGTCAACTACGCGCTCATGGCAGGCTGCATCACGCTTGTCTGGATTTTCAAATCCTCGGACAACCTGGCCGCCGCATACGGCATTGCCGTTTCGGGCGTCATGCTCATCACATCGATCATGTACTACTTCGTCACCCGCCGGACGTGGGGCTGGAGCCTTCGGAAGGCCCTGCCTCTCCTGGTGCTGTTTCTCGCGGTGGACGTCACGTTTCTGTCGGCGAATTCGGTGAAATTTTTTCAGGGCGGCTGGATGCCGATTCTGATGGCCATCGGGATTTTCACGCTGATGACCACGTGGAAGGAGGGCCGCCGGAGGCTTGCCAAGCATCTGGGAGGACGGTCGATGGATCCCGAGGAGTTTCTAATAGAGGTGCGGGATCAGAAGACGCCGCGGGTGAAAGGTACGGCGGTTTTTCTCACAGCCAACCCGGCCGGCGTGCCTCCAATCCTCGTGCACCACTGGAAGCACGGTCACGCGCTCCACGAGCAGGTCGTGATTTTGTCCGTGATCACCTCGCACGTTCCACATGTGCAGGCAAAAAACCGGCTGACCTTCTTCGATCTTGGAAACGGATTTTATCGCGTGGTCGCCACGTACGGCTACATCCAGATTCCCAACGTGCCCATCATCCTTCAAGGCTGCGCCCTGTTCGATCTTGTCATCGATCTCGAGGATGTCACGTACTATCTGGGCCGGGAGACGCTGATCCCGTCGGCCAGCACGGGGATGTCCTACTGGCGAAAAGCCCTCTTTTCGATCATCCTCCGAAATTCCCGGAGCGCCACGGCGTATTTTGGAATCCCGCCCGAGCAGGTCGAGGAGTTGGGGATGCAGGTGGAATTGTAGAAAACAGAACCACACACAGACACTGACAGACACAGACAGTTTAAGATTGGGAAAGACGATTCAGCCGGCGTCGGAGACGACGGGGGCGCGTTCCTGGAGTTGCCGGTGGCTTGGGACGTAGTGCGTGGTGTAGCGTCCTTTGAGAAAATCGGATTCCTGAAGAACTTTGAGGTGCCAAGGCAGTGTCGTCGGAATGCCTTCGATGACGGTTTCGTGTACCGCGCGGCGCATGCGCGAGATGGACTCGGCGCGCGTCAGGCCCCAACTGATGATTTTGGCCAGCAATGAATCGTACGTCGCCGGAATCTGATAGCCCGAATAGATGTGCGTCTCGACCCGGATGCCGGGGCCGAGGCCGAAATGCAATTTTTCGATCGTGCCGGTCGCCGGCCGGAATTCCTGCGCGGGATCTTCCGCCAGGACACGGCACTCGATGGCGTGGCCGCGGAACGTCACGTCGGATTGCCGGATCCGAAGCGGCTGGCCGTAGGCGATCCGGATCTGCTCCTTGACGATGTCGATGCCCGTGATTTCCTCGGTGACCGGATGCTAGACCTGCAGGCGGGTGTTCATCTCCATGAAATAAAACCGGCGTTCCTCGTCGACGATCATCTCGACCGTCCCCGCTCCTTCGTATCCGATTTTGGCGATGGCCTGCCGGACCAGTTCGCACATCTGCGAGCGGCGATCGGGCGCGAGAAACGGCGAAGGCGACTCCTCGATGAGTTTCTGGTGGCGGCGCTGGATGGAGCATTCGCGCTCGCCCAGATGGATGACACTGCCGTGCCGGTCGGCCAGAATCTGGATTTCGATGTGATGCGGATTTTCGATGAATTTTTCAAGATACATGCCGCCGTCGCCGAACGCGTTCGCGGCCTCGGCGCTGGCCTGCAAAAACGCAGCCTCCAACTCCTCCTCTTTCCGGACGATCCGCATCCCCCGGCCGCCGCCTCCGTATGCGGCCTTGAGCAGGACCGGATATCCGACTTCGGCCGCAACTCGCCGGGCGCTTTCAGCGTCGGGAAGCATGTCGGGACTTCCCGGCAGAATGGGCAGGCCGACCTCCTTCATCGTCTTGCGCGCCTCCGCCTTCTGACCCATCCTCGCAATGTGGTCTTCGCTCGGGCCGATGAAGACCAGCCCGCTTTTTCGGACAAGACGGGCGAACGTTTCGCTCTCGGACAAAAATCCATATCCGGGGTGAATCGCCTCGGCGCCTGTGAGTTTGGCGGCGGTCAGGATGGCGTGCGTGTTGAGATAACTTTTGGTGACGGGCGGCGGACCGATGCAGATGTTTTCGTCGGCGACATGAACGGGAACGGTGTCGGCGTCTGCGGTCGAATGAACGGCGACGGTGGCGATGCCCAGTTCCTGGCAGGCGCGGATCACGCGAAGCGCGACCTCACCGCGGTTGGCGATCAGAATTTTTTTAAACATGCGGCACTGCGGGAAGATGGGTGGTCATGCCGACGGAAGAATTTTCAACAGGGGCGCGTTGTACTCGACGCCGTCGCCGTCCTCCACGAAAACCTCCTCGACCACGCCGGCGCGCGGCGAGACGACTTTGGTGGTGATCTCCATCGACGTAATAAACGCGAGCGTCTCTCCCTGGGTCACGGTCTGGCCGATGACCGCAAACGGTTTGTCCGTGCGCTGATCACGAAAACTCACGATGCCAACGGCCGGCGCGCGCACAATGACGCCGGCGGGGACGGCCAATGCCGCGGATGGCCCTGCAGTCCGCAGCGGATTCACCGGTTCGCCGGCCTGCGGCTCATCGCGATCGGCCGACGACCGGCCAACCCGCACACGGCGCGAGCCGTCCGATATCTCCACGCGGCCCGGGCCGTCACCGAGCAGATTCAGCGCGGAGCAAAGCATGTCGCGGAAGTCAGACAGCCTCATGACGGGGTCGAATCCGCTCCGTTATTCTTTTCCCAGATACTGGCCGGTTTCGGTGTTCACGCGGACGCGGTCGCCCGGCTGGATGAAAATCGGGACCTGAACTTCGTGGCCGGTTTCAAGCATGGCGAGTTTGGTCGCGCCGCTGACCCGGTCACCTTTCACGCCGGCCTCCGACGTTTTGATGGTCAGCGTCATGGCGGCCGGCAGTTCGATGCCGATGGGCGCGCCTTCAAGAAAATTGATCGGCACTTCGGCGTTTTCCGGAATGAATTTCGCCGCGTCTGCCGCGATCGTTCTTGGAATCCGCTTCTCCTCGTAGTCTTTCAGGTCGAGAAAGATCAGCGCGTCGTCGTCGGAATACATGAACTGCATCTTGCGCGATTCGAGAAACATCTGCTCGAACTTGTCGCCCTGCCGGAAATTCATCTCCAGCACCTGTCCCGTCTTGATGTCGCGCAGGCGCGTCTTGATGGTCGGCGCGCGCATCTGCATTTTCACGTGCTGAAACTCGAGGATCGTGCAGATCCGATGATCGACTTTGATGGTGATGCCGTTTTTAAATTCGTTCGGTCCAATTTGTGCCATGTCACATCCTCCAGGATAATTCCTTGGAACTTTTTGTCAGAACATCGAACCTGCCTCGCCAGAGGCATGCCATGTCCTCGATCCGCACGCCGCCGATGCCGCGCCGGTACAGTCCCGGCTCGACCGTGAAAACCATGCCGTCGCGGAGCGTCCGGCCTTTGGGCGACAGATACGGTTCTTCGTGGATTTTCATGCCAACGCCGTGGCCAAGGCTGTGAAGATAGTAATTGGTCAGGCGCTTCTTTTTCAACCTCTGCCCTATCTTTTTTGAAATCGTCACCGGGTCCCGGCAGCCGCCGGAAATCAGACGGTAGGCGAGGTTCTGTATGCCCATCACCTCATCGCGGAACCGGACGAACCACGCGGGCGGGGAACCGCGGCGGCGGAGCAAAAACGGCGTTCGCGTGAAATCGGAGCAATAGCCGCCGAGTTTCAGGCCCATGTCCACCATGAGAGGTTCGTCACCCGCAATTTTTTTTTCGCCCGGCTCGGCATGCGGCTCGGCCGTGGCCGGACCCGAGGCGACGATCGGCTCGAACGACATTTCCTCCGCGCCCAGACGCATCGCCTCAAGTTTGATGGCCGATGACAGTTCCCTCTCGGTCATGCCGATTCGGACGATCCAGCGCAGGCGCGTCCAGAGTTCGTCGGTCAGACGGACGGCCTCGCGAATCACCGCCAGTTCTTTCGGCGTTTTGACCACTCGAATCAGGTCGGCGAGATGTTCAGCGTCTGAAACCTCGATTCCATTGGAGGCGCCAAGAATTTTTTTGTATGTCGAGGCGTTCAGGCTGTCCGGGTCGACACAAACAGTCTGAATTCCGCCTGCCCGGAGCCGGTGGAAGACGCCGGCAAAATCTCCGCCGCTTCTGACGACCGACCACTTCCTCCCCAGCATCCGCCGCGCCTTGAAAATGTAGCGGCCGTCCACAAAAAGAGTCCGGATGCGCCGGCCAACCACCGCCACGCCCGCCGTAAAACGGGCGCCGGTCAGATACCGGAGGCTGACCGGATCCGAAAAAATGGCCGCGACGGACGGCGAGTCGATATCGGGATGGCGGATTTTCATTCTCCGGCTTCACTCATCATTGGACTCCAGCATCGTCACGGCCATCTCAAGAGCGAGCAGATAGGAAAATACGCCAAATCCCGCGATGGCGCCGACGCAAGCCGGGGCGACTGCGCTGGACCGGCGGAACGTCTCGCGAGAACCGACGTTCGACAGGTGGACTTCGATCGCCGGAAGTTTGGACGCGGCGATCGCGTCGCGGATGGCATGGGACGAATGCGTGTAGGCGGCGGGGTTGATGATGAGAAAATCGTGGGCGCCGCCGGCCGAGTTGATTTTGGCAACAAGGTCTCCTTCGGAATTGCTCTGGAATATCTCGACCGTCACGCCCAATTTTTCCGCGGTGTTTCGGATGTCCTCGTCGATTTCGCCCAGCGTCAGATCGCCGTAGATGTCTTTCTCGCGCGATCCGAGGCGGTCGAGATTCGGACCGTGAACGATCAAAACGCGTCGGGATTCTTTTTTCGCCATGTCAGGTCACCGGATCCTTTTCAAAAATTGCCGGACGGACGACTGCACGTCCCCGAGATGATCTCCAGCGAATTTTTCCAAAAATGCGTCGGCCAGAATAAAGGCCAGCACGCCTTCGGCCACGATCGCGGCGGCCGGCAGGGCGCAGACGTCGGACCGCTCATAGCGGCTGATCGTCGCACGGCGGGTTTTCAGGTCGACGCTCCGGAGAGGCTTCAAGAGGGTCGAAATCGGTTTCATCGCGCCGCGGACGACAATCGGCTCGCCCGTCGACATGCCGCCCTCGATCCCGCCGTGGCGGTTCGTCCGGCGGTAAAATCCGCGGGCGCGGGAATAGAAAATCTCGTCATGGACTTTCGATCCCGGCAAAACGGCGCCGCCGAATCCATCGCCGATCTCGACCGCCTTCTGGGCATGGATCGAGAGAATTCCGAACGCCAGCCGCGCGTCCAACTTCCGGTCCCACTGCATGCAACTTCCAAGTCCCGGCGGCACGTTGAAAAAAACGACTTCGTATAATCCGCCGAGCGTGTCGCCATGGCGGCGGGCCGCGTCAATGGCGGCCACCATTTTTTTCGACGCCGACGGATCGGCGCACCGCACCGGCGACGAGTCGACCGCGCGGACAAACTTCGGGGGACTCGCCCGGCCGGTCCAATCGCGGCGGCGGACGGCGACGGACCCGAGATTCGTCACGTGCGAAAGCCACGACACGCCAAAGGGCCGCAGAAGTTCCTTGCAGATCGCGCCGGCGGCCGTGCGGGCGGCGGTCTCCCGGGCGCTCGACCGCTCGATGACGTTCCGGATGTCGTCATGGCCAAATTTTTGAACGCCCGCAAGGTCCGCGTGGCCGGGCCGCGCGAGCGTGATCGGCTTGTAATCTTTGGGCGGCGCGCCTTCGACCGCCATCTTTCTTTCCCAGTTGACGAAATCGAGATTTCGGATCTGAAAGGCGATGGGACTGCCGAGCGTTTTGCCGAATCGGATTCCCGATAGAATTTCAATCTCATCTTTTTCAATTTTCATCCTGCCGCCGCGGCCGTGTCCGCCCTGGCGTTTCTTAAGCTCCGCGTTCACGCGGGACGGGTCGACCGGCACGCCGGCCGGCATGCCTTCCAGAATCACAACCACCGCCTTGCCGTGCGATTCGCCAGCCGTCAATACACGCAGATTGTTCATGACATGCTCCCTCTAAAAACCGTATCGTGAAATCAGCCAGTCGCCGAAATACGGCGCGATAGCCGCGCCCAGCGCCAGCGACGGACCGAACGGAACGTAATCTTTGCGGCCTTTCTTGCCGGCCAGGATGAACACGATCGCCGACGCACCGCCGATGAAAACTGCATAGAGCAGAGCCGCCGATTCCATCCGCGGCCCCAGGAACGCGCCCGAAAACGCGGCGAATTTCACGTCTCCGAGTCCCATCGCGGCAAGACCCTGACGACGATACCACAGCGTCCCGAGAAATTGAATGAGCCACAGAATTCCGCCGCCGATGACCAATCCCTGAAATGATTCGGCCAGCCGGGCGGACGGACGGACGCCCGTCAGGGGGTCATGCCCCCAGAGCGACAACAGCATGCCGGCAATCATACCGGGATACGTGATCACGTCGAGAATCAGGAAATGATCGAGATCAATGAACGTGATGACGATCAGCGCGCAGTAAAATACGAGAAACGTTGCGGCGGTCGAATAGTCCTGATGCGTAACATAGGCGACATAGACGAACCAGAAAACCGAGCCGGTCAGAATTTCGACGAGGGCATATCGCGGCGAAATTCGCGCGGCGCAGTGCCGGCATCGGCCGCGCTGAATCAGCCAACTGGCAACCGGCACGAGTTCCGCGGGACCGAGGACCGTCCGGCACGACGGACATTTCGAGCGCGGCGTCACGATCGATTCGCCGAGGGGCAGGCGAAGGATGCAGACGTTGAGGAAACTGCCGACG
>JAHFCY010000166.1 GCA_023249255.1 Candidatus Lindowiibacteriota bacterium
GATTTTCCGCGGATGTTTTTACCGGTTCCTTCGATCACTCTCCTCCGCGCCGGCCGCCAATATCGCCTGTTCGGTCATGTTCGCGTCCATCCACGGATTTTCTGACGCCACCCAAACCGCCGGCCGGCTCATCGGCAGCCTTCTCATGTGCGCGCTCTACGAGCGGACAGGCACAGTCTGGTCAAGTCTTGCCGCGCATGCCGTATTCAACGCGCTGATCCTGCTGGGTCCGGGGATGGTTTGACGGAGGCGATTTTCTGCCGGGCCGCGCCCTATTTCTTCGAATGTTTTTCGGTTTTCGTTTCGGTTTTGCTTTTTGATTCCGTCTTCGTATCGGGCTTCGCCGCCGGTTTGTCCGTCGAGGGTTTGTCGGATGCCGGTTTGTCGGCCGCTCTTGAACCATCCTTGGATACAGCGGCACTTCCTCCATCCGGCCGGTCGGATGACGCCGCCTTTTTGTACGATGCGGAACGATAATCGGTCGTGTAAAATCCGCTTCCTTTGAACAACAATCCAGCACCGGCGGACAGAAGGCGCCGCGCGCGGGGTTTTCGGCACTTGGGGCACGATTTCACCGGCCTGGATTTCATGGACTGAAATGTTTCCCACTCATGACTGCAAGCGTCACAAGCGTATTCATACGTCGGCAAGTTTATCCCTCCTTTTCGTCACGCCCTGCCAAGGGCGTAAAAGATAAGTTTGATCCATTCCTTGAAAATGAGTTGATAGGCGTCGGAGTACTCGGTGTCGCGGCGGAGCAGATCGTCGAACGTTGATGACGCGACGTAGCTGATCCGCGGAGCGGCGGATTCATCGCTTCGCGTGATGGACAGCCTGAATCTTCGGAGGTGATAGCCGTCGGAGACGGCGGATGCCCGCGCGGCCGGATGTTCCTTCATAAATCTTGTGAAGAGACGCGCATCCTGCCACGTACTGCGGGATTGACCGAGAAACAGAACCTGTGTGTCTCCGACGCCATGCGCGCGCAGGAGGCGCAGGACGAGCGAGCCTTCCGTCAAATCCTCGTCAAAATATTTTCGCGTGTCCTTCCGCCATTTCGACGGCTCCGTCACGGTGAGGACGATCGTGTCGGCAAGATGTTCGTCCAGAAGGCCCATGGCGTAGGGCAGGCGGTAGAACAGGCTTCCCGATGGAACGAGCAGATAATCGACGCGTTGAACGGGTGCGGAGATGTCCAAAAAAGAAAACAGGGCACGACTTACGGCCTGCGGAACGAGGATGGGCAGAAGAAAGACCACAGCCCACAAAAGCGACGCGGTTACAAATCCAATGATGAATCCCTTTTTCACGGCGCGGTGGAGTCGTCGGTCGGCGGTGCGGCCGTCGCGCCGAATCCGTATTTCTCCATTTTTTTATAGAGAGTCGTCCGATTGATGCCGAGGACGGCCGCGGTCCGGCTGATATTCCATTTTTCGGCGTTCAGGACGTTCAGGATGTGCCGCTTTTCGATTTCGTCCAGCGGCAGGCGGGCGTCGGACGTTCCGACATCCTTCGGCGCGGCCGAATGCGGCTCCTGAAGCCAGGCCGGAAGATGCTCGCTCCCGATTTCAGAATCTTTCTGGGACAGCGCGATCGAATATTTGAGCGCGTTTTCCAGTTCGCGGATGTTGCCGGGCCAGCCGTAGTCCATGAATCGCCGAAGGACCTGATCGGAGTATGGTTTCTCAGAGACGTTCAACTCTTTGAATATTTTTTGCGACAGGTGTGACACGAGAAGCGGCACGTCTTCGCGCCGGTCCCGCAGAGAAGGCATGCGGATCGGCACCACGCTCAGACGGAAAAACAGGTCGTCCCGAAATTTGCCGTCCCGGACCTGTTGTTGAAGTTCGGAATTGGTGGCGGCGATTATGCGGACGTCAACGCGCGTTTCCTTTTCGTCCCCGAGCCGGCTGAATGTCCGTTCCTGCAAAAACCGGAGAAGTTTCGCCTGAAGGGACATGTCCATATTCCCGATCTCGTCCAGAAACACCGTGCCTTTGTCGGCAGACTCGAATTTTCCCCGGTGGCTTTTGACGGCGCCGGTGAACGCTCCGCGCTCGAATCCGAAGAGTTCGCTTTCGAGCAGCGTGCCCGGAATGCTGCCGCAATCCACGACGACAAACGGATTTTCCTTCCGGTCGCTCCGGTAATGGATCGCCCGCGCGGCGAGTTCCTTGCCGGTGCCGCTTTCGCCCGTGATGAGGACGGTCACGTCGGTCGCGGCGACTTCCTGAATCACGTGAAAAATTTTCTGCATGGCGCCCGATTTGCCCACGATGTTTTCGAATCCGTATCTTTCGGAAAGTTCCTCGCGAAGCCTGCGGTTGGCCGACCGCAGATCTTTTCTCTCGAGCGCCTTCGCCACCACCATCTCCACCGCCTCCGGCCCTCCCGGAATCGGTTTGGTCAGATAATCGAACGCTCCGTCTTTCATTGCCTGAAGCGCCGACTCGACCGTCGCGAACGCCGTCAGCAGAATCACTTCCGTCTCCGGCGATTTGCGTTTGACTTCCCTCAACAAGTCGTGGCCGGTCAGGCCCGGCATGCGGATGTCGGAAATGACGACGTCGATTTCCCGTTCGGCAATAATCGCCGCCGCCTGGGTCGCGTCAGGCGCTTGGAGGACCGCGTATTTTTTTCGTTCAAGCGTTTTGGCGACGGAGTCGCGCATCGACCGGTCGTCGTCGACGACGAGTATGATGGGAACCATCAGGCCGCCCCCGCTGTTTTCACGGACATCTGGGCCTCCGTGGCCGGCGCCTGCGGCAGATACACGCGGAACGTGCTTCCCTTTTTCCACTCGCTCTCAAACGTGATTTCACCGCCGTGGACTTTGATGATCTTGCGCGAAATCGCCAGTCCCAGTCCGGTGCCTTTTTCTCGGGTCGTATAGAAATCTTCGAATATTCGAGTTTTTTGTTCCTCGGTCATCCCGACTCCGGTGTCGGCGATTTCGGTCACCACCCATCCGTGGGCGGCTTCGGACGATTGCGATTCCTTGCGGATCGCCTGGATGGTGAGCGTCCCGCCGTTCTGGCTCATGGACTGAACGGCATTCAACAGCAGATTCAAAAAGACCTGGCGAAGCTGGTCAAAGTTTCCCGTGACGTGAATATGTTCCGGCACGCGGTTCTGGTAGGTGACGCTGAGCCTCTGCATTTCGGGTTTGGCGTATTCGGCCGCGTCTCCGATGACGTCGGAGATCGAAATACGGGTGTTCATATCCCCGCGCGCCACGCGGGCGTATCCGAGGAGGCTTCCGACGATCGCGTTCAGCGTCTTCACGCCGTCGATGATTTTTTCGACCAGATCCCGTTTTTCATCGTCCGACGAATCCGGTGCGGCCAGGTCCTGTTTCAGAAGTTTGGCGTAGAGATCGAGCCCGCCAAGCGGATTTTTGATTTCATGCGACAGGCTGGCCGCCATCTCGCCAAGCGCCGCCAGCGTTTCCGACAGCCGCAGTTTCTCCTCCAGCGTCCGCTCGCGCTCCAGCGCCTCCTGAATTTTTTGCGCCAGCGTCTTGGACAATTCTTTTTCCCGGAAAAGCAGTCGCGTCCGCTGAAGAACGACGGAAACCTGGTCAAGGTAGGTGGCGAGGAGCTGAATTTCCTCGGGCACGATCGGCGTGTCGCGGCGATTGGGCGCGACGCGGTCGACGTAGAGCGCGCCGGTTGTTTTTCCCTCGAGCCGCATCGGGATCAGCGCGAATCTCATCGGCGCGGAGGTGTCGCCGCCCAGGATGATCTCCCGTTCGAACGCAACCTCGGACGCGTTTTCGTACACCCTCGGCCGGCCGGCCGCCGCGGTCCGGCAGATCGTCGAGTCCCGCCGGACGTCGATTCCGCCGCGGCCCTTCCGGTCGTCCGAAAATCCGACCGCCGCCACGGGCTGGAGCCGCTCTCCGGTCGCCGCGTCGTCGAGAAGAAAAAACGCCGCGCGGTCATATTCGAAAACCTGAAGAATGTTCGTCATCGAGCGTTTCAGGAGAAGCTCCTCCGTTTCCTCGCTCTGCGCTTCCCGCGTGATCCGGTACACTTCCTGCAGCCAGCGGTTCAGGCGGACGTTTTTTCCGACCAGATATTCGATCAGCGAAAAAGAGATGTAGAGAACGACGACGACCAAAATGGCGTAGCCGGACACCTGCCCGAGATTTTCCTTCAAGAACCATTCGAACGAATTGTAAGGCGAGATCATCCAGCCGCCGCCGACCACGATGACGATCAGCACGAATATGCTGACCCACTTGATGACCGGCAGCCGGGACAGAACCTTGGAGGTCATTTCGGGGGCAGGGAAATTTGCGTGATGCCGCCCATGTAGGGGCGCAGAGCATCCGGAATGACGACAGAGCCGTCGGATTGCTGATAATTTTCAAGGACCGCCACAAGCGTGCGGCCGACGGCAAGGCCCGAGCCGTTCAACGTGTGCACGAGCGCGGTCTCGCCCGATTTCGCCCGATAGCGGATCATCGCCCGCCGCGCCTGAAAATCGGTAAACGTCGAGCAGGAAGAAATTTCGCGGTAGGCGGCCTGGCCCGGCAGCCACACTTCGATGTCGTATGTCTTGGCGGCGGAAAATCCGAGATCGCCGCTGCAGAGGGACACCACGCGGTAATGGAGGTTCAACCGGCGCAAGACCTCCTCGGCGTCGAGCCGGAGCTGTTCCAGTTCGGCCGCCGACTCCTCCGGCCTGCAGAATTTCACCAGCTCCACCTTGTCGAACTGATGCTGGCGGATCATGCCGCGCGTGTCCTTGCCCGCCGCGCCGGCCTCGGCCCGAAAACAGGGCGTGTAGGCGCAGTAGCGGACCGGAAGTTTATCCTCGGTCAGGATTTCATCCGCGTGAAGGTTGGTCACGGGAACTTCGGCCGTCGGGACCAGCCATAGATCCTCGTTTTCGCATTTGAACAGATCCGCGCGAAATTTCGGAAGTTGTCCGGTGCCGCGCATGGACGCCCCGTTGACGAGGAACGGGGGCCAGATTTCGGTGTAACCGCGCGACGCGTGCAGATCCATCATGAACGAGATCAGCGCGCGTTCAAGCCGCGCCGCGCCGCCTTTCAGGCACGTGAACCGCGCCCGCGCAACTTTGGCCGCGCGTTCGAAATCGAGAATACCGAGCGCCTCGCCGACGTCCCAGTGATTTTTTGGGGCGAATGAAAACGGCGGCTTCCCGCCCCACGCCGACACCACGGGATTATCATCGCCGGTTGCTCCATCCGGCACGTCGGGCAGAAGCAGGTTGGGAAAGAGCAGAGCCTCGTCCTCGACCTCCGCGTCGGCTTTCCTCTGTTCGTCTTCGAGGGCCGAAATTTTAGCCGACAGCCCGCGAAGTTCGGACCGGAGCGTGTCGACGTTGGCCTTCATCCGCATGGCCCGCGCCAGTTCCTCCGATCGCCGCTTGTGATTGCTTCTCAGGTCGTCGCCCTGTTTCTGAAGATCGCGCCGGGTCTGGTCTTTCAGAAGGAGCGAGTCGAGCGCAAGGTTGGACCGCCGTCGCCGGAGACTCTCCGCAACCACTTCCGGATTTTTGCGCAATAGTTTCAGGTCGATCATGGCTGTCCTTCAACTAATCATTTCGGGCATGAACGTTCAACGTCCGCCCCGTTTACCTTCCGAAATGGCCATGCTAGCCTTGGCGCCACGATGAAACGAATTGAATTTACAACTTCCGTCCCCCACGGGGGAAAACTGGTTCTGAACAGTGTCGCGTCTGAATCCAAACGCGCGCAGATGCAGGAGAAGGCCGACCGGCTGGCTCGCGAGGCGTGCGTGACGGTTCCGGACCGCATCGTATCCGACATCGACATGATGGCTTCCGGCGCCCTGTCGCCGATCACGGGATTCATGAACAAAAAGGAACTCGGATCGGTCCTCAAGACGATGCATCTGGCCAATGGTCTGCCGTGGACCATTCCGATCGTTCTTCCGGTCGACGGCGCGACCGCGGACAAATTCAAAGTCGGCAAGCCGGTGGCGCTCAAAAGCGAGAATGGGACCGTGCTGGCGGTTCTCGCGCTCAAGGAAAAATACCTCTACGACAAGGACGTCTACGCCCAGTCGGTGTACCGGACGGCGTCGCCGGAACATCCGGCCGTCAAAATTCTCATGGATCAGGGAGACGTGCTTCTGGCCGGTCCCGTCACGGTTGTCCGGCGTCCCACCTATTCGACATTCCTCGACTATCGCCTTGATCCGTCCGAAACGCGCCGCCGGTTCACCGAGCGCGGCTGGAAACGCGTGGTCGGATTTCAGACGCGAAATCCCGTCCACCGCGCGCATGAGTTCATCCAGAAATGCGCGATGGAGATCGTCGACGGCCTGCTCCTCCACCCGCTCGTTGGCGAAACCAAGTCGGACGACATTCCGGCGGACGTCCGGATGAAATGCTATCTGGCCCTGCTTGAGAATTATTATCCGAAGGACCGCGCGATGCTGTCGGTCAATCCGGCTGCCATGCGATACGCGGGCCCGCGTGAGGCGATTTTCCACGCGCTGGTGCGGAAAAATTTCGGCTGTACGCATTTCATCGTCGGCCGGGATCACGCAGGCGTCGGAAACTTTTACGGGCCGTTTGACGCCCACGCGATTTTCGACGAGTTTGATCCCCAGGCGCTCGGCATCACGCCGCTCTTTTTCGACAATAGTTTCTTCTGCAAAATATGCGGCAACATGGCGACGCCGAAGACCTGTCCGCATCCGCCTGAATCCCGCGTCAACCTCTCCGGCACGCAGGTGCGGCAGATGCTGGCTGCCGGTCAGATCCCGCCGGTGGAATTCACGCGTCCCGAAGTCGCGCGGGTACTCATCGAATCCCACCGCCCGGCGTAGCGGAATGGATCTGATCTGGCTCAAGGAGATGGTTTGCCCCGTCTGCGGCGGGAAATTTCAGTCTGAAAACGTCCGTCAGAACAAACTCATGTCGGTCCGTGTCGATGAGGATTTTCACACGCATTTTGATCCCCTGAGCCCTCTCTATTACGCGGTCGTGGTATGCCCCGACTGCTGTTACGCCGAACGCCGGCAGAATTTCGAGGAGATCAAAGGCAAACATCTGATGGCGGTGAAGGCGGGTTTGAGTTCGCTCAAACGGTTGAGCGGGGGATTCAATTTCCGGCTGATCCGCACGTTCGAGCTGGCGGTGAAAAGTTTCGAGCTGGGCGCGCTCACGGTTGAATTGAAAGGCGAAACGTCGGATGTGATCGGCGGCATGTACCTTCGCGCCGCCTGGACGTGCCGCGAGGTGGGCGACGAGAAACTGGAAAATATGTATCTGCGAAAAACGCTGGAATATTACGAGAAGGCGTACATGAACGAGGCGACGGAGTTCGGACAACTCGGCTCATGCGGGTTTCAATACATGTTAGGCGAAATTTACCGCCGGCTGGGCAATAATGAAAAAGCCATGGAGTTGTATATGCGATCGGTGGCCAACAAGGAAATCCGGCAAAAGCCGCAGGTCGAGCGCCTGGTTCGCGAACAGCTCGCCGCGCTCAAAGCGCTGGTGAAGGCATTAACCGCCTATCGTCTGTCACCGCCGCCGCCGCCGCTTTTTGCCTGTTGCCTGTC
>JAHFCY010000167.1 GCA_023249255.1 Candidatus Lindowiibacteriota bacterium
CCGTGCCTACTGGTTGTACAGCGAAAATCCGGGGCGGCTGATCCTGCAGGGCGCGGCGGGGTTTGACACGCTGTCGATGAAACTGAATGCGGCATGGAATCTCATCGGCAGCGGCCAGCATTTCTATGTCGACTGGGATTCCGACGTCCGGTTTCAGACAGCGATATCGGGTCTGCTGACTCCGAAACAGGCGTCGGAATCGGGCGTGATCGAAAACGCGGTTTACTGGTACAGCGGCAATGGATATTACTGGGGACCGGACCCCGTGACGGCGCGGCTGTCGAAGATGCTATTGAAACCGATGACGGGATTCGCGCTGTATGCCCTGCAAAGCTGTACGATGATTGTCTATCCGAACCCGGACGAGCCGCCGGACACCGCAACCGAAATCTGGGCGCAGGCGCCGCGGCTGACCGCGACAAATTATCAGAACCCGGATGTATCGGATCATGACTGGGTGATTCAGGTCGAAGCCCGGCACGGCGAGATGCAGGATTTCCAGAATTATATCGGCGTGAAGAAGACGGCGGAAGAAGCGGCGGCGGCGAGCCGTCGGGAACCGCCTCTGCCGGCCGCGCAATTCGTTTCCGTTTCGATTCAGGATGCGGACGGCACAAGCCGGACGGCAAGTTTTGTCGAGCCGATTGCGACCGAGAAATCCTGGACCCTGAACGTCTCGTCCGACCTCGAAGGCCCGACGGTTCTGTCCGTGAACAACGTGTCGGACGTCCCGTCCAGGTATGACGTGTACCTCCTGGGCAGTCCGTACGGCCCGCAGAATCTCCGCCGGGCGGGGTCCCTGGCCCTGCCCCAATCCGCGATCTCGCTGACACTCGTCGTCGGCCTGCCCGATTATCTCGCGGCTCTCCTGGCGTCGCCGTTGTCCAGTGAAATGACCTTCGCGTATCCGAATCCCGGCCCGGATCCGGTCACCGGGACAGTGACGTTCAAATACAATCTCGCCGCGCCCGCGCCCGTGATCATCCGGATATTCGACGTCGGCGGCCGGCTGGTTCGCGTGCTCACATCAGGCGGAACGGCCGGGACAAACGAAACCCCGTGGGACACGACGGACGGCAACGGCCGGAGAATCGGTTCCGGAACGTACATCTACATCATCAAATCCGGCAGCGCGAAACTCGTGGACAAGGTGGCGATCGTGCGATGAGAGGGGAGAATGCGGGAGAAGTAATGGAGAATCATTGGAGTAGGAATGGAGAAGTGGTGATTAATCGAGCCGGGCGAATATTGTTCCTGCTTGCATCATCTTTATTTCTCCCAACTTCTCCCAACTTCTCCCATCTTCTCCCGCCTTCTCCCGCCTTCTCCCAGATGTCCGCAGAGGAGACTCGGCAGGAGCAGACGGAAAAAATGGAGGAATTGAAACAGACGGAGGACTGGTCCGGGCAGTCGAACCGGTTTATCGGGGCCCTGTCCCGCAAGACAGGCTGGCGGTACGGATACGGGGGCTGGCTGGCGTCGTCCTTCGTTTCCGGGACGGACAACGACCGGGACGGCAAGACCCAGGACGTGCTGGACCATTCCTGGGAGGACGATTTTCGCATCTTTGCCACGGCGCAGGACGCACGCGGGAAAACCAAGTTGTATTTCCGCGCGGGAACACTGCTGGTGAACAGCAGCGCCATATCATCGGCGGTCCGCAAAACCGACTGGACCCAGTCGAAACTCGACATGTTCTACATCGAGCGCTCGTACGGCAACACGACACTTCAGGAAAAACTGACTCTCGGCCGGCAGTTCGTGAAGGTCAAAAACTCGCTCGCGTTCGGCCAGGTGGCGGACGGTCTGAAGTTCGAGTTGATCAGTCGGCAGTCCTCATGGGAGTCCTTTTTCCTGCTGGAGATGGCGGGTACCGACAACGTTGATTTCCTTTCGCCGAACGCCGGCCGGTCCAAGAGATTGTTCTACGGAATGCAGTATTCGTTGAAATACCTTCCGTCCCAGAACCTCAATTTCTTTTCGGTATGGAACCGCGACCGCAACCCAGAACGACCCGATCCGACCGGCCAGCGATACCAGCTCGACTCGGTGTACCTCGGCGGAACATTCTTCGGGATGCTGATGTCGAGACTGGAATACGAGGCGCAGTACATTCAGGAACTGGGACGGACGTACCCGAATTTCACCGCCACGAATCCCGCGACGACCGGCAAAGTCTCGATCAACGCGCACGCGCTGGACTGCGATTTCAAATATTATTTCAACAGCGACCTTAAACCCGTCCTGCATGCCGGATACACCATCGGCAGCGGCGATGGGGACGCGGTCGGGAACACGTTTTCGACCAAAGGCGGCAGCGGGTCGCTGCTCGGCAGCGCGGACGGCGGCAAGGACAACCGGTTTATATCGTTTGGCGGAAAAAATCTCGGATATGCGCTCGCGCCGACCGTGACCAACCTGCAGGTATTCAAAAGCGGGTTCAGTTTCAAACCTTTCGGCGCGTCCGAGAACCGCCTCTGGAATGACTTGAAAGTCCATCCGCAGTTTTACATCTACAAGCGGGACAGAACGTCGGGCGCGACATCCGATCCGTATATCTTCCGCGGGGCCGGAGCCTCGCGCGAGGTTGGCAAGGAAATGGACCTGTCCATCGCGTGGCGCCTGATGAGCGATGTCAGCTACAGCCTGAAAATCGGCCGGTTCTTCCCGAGCGCGGCCTACACGACTCATTCGCATGAAACGTTTCTGCGGATGAAGATATCGGTGGATTTGTGATGGCACCCGGGGCGGACGGGGGACGGAGAATGCAAAATGAAACAATGAACCATTCTCAACGGATTCTGAATTCATTGCCAATTGTTCATTGTTTCATGACCACTATTCTTTTTCTGGCCGCGCTCGTGCCGCCGGCAATATCGGCCGGGGTGGTCGATGGGATCCTGACGGACGTGGCAGGGGATGTCGAGATCCAGGTCCGGGGAGAAAAGGACTGGGTCGCGGCGCGCTCCGGGATGCGGGTCAAACCGGGCGACCAGATTTCCACGGGACTTGACGGTCGGGCGGTGCTGATCATCAAAAACAGCAAGACCGAAATTTCGCGTCTGACGCAATTTGTCGTCGGCCGGTGCGTGGAGTCCGATGCCGAGGTATATACCGAACTCTTCTTGCGTGTCGGGAAAGTGGTATCGGAGGTCTCCAAGCATTCCGCCCAGCACAACCGGTTCAACATCGTCACGCCGACCGCCGTCGCGGGCGTTCGCGGCACGAAGGAGTCCGTGGGATATTTCCCCGGCATCGGCACCGAGGCCAAAATCAAGGATGGAAAAGGATTCGCCGCCCCGGTCGACGCGAAGACTCTACCGCCGCAGGTCCAAGGCATCCTTGGCATGGCGCCCGACAAGGCGCCCCGCATGACGCTGGCGCAGAATGAGCCCGCATCTGTGGATGAGAACAAGGGCAAAGAAGGCAAAGACAAAGACGAGAAAGGCAAGGACGACGAGAAGAAGAAAAAGAAAAAGGAAAAAGGGAATGTCGAGGAAGAGGGCGAAGAGACGGACAAACAGAAAGACGGGCTGACGGGGGAAGGCGGAGCAGTGGTGCCGGCAAAAGACGAGGGCGGGCCGGGCGGCGCGTCCATGCAGTCCGGCGGCGCGGTGTCGGATGTTCCCGGGGTGGGGGGATCTGATTTTGGCGGCGGCGCGTCGGCGGTTTCGGAATTAAACGAGCGGGCGATGGCGCAGGCGGGACCGGGGACGACGGAAGCGGCGGTGGACGCGTTCAATTCGTGGATGGACCAGATGGATAAATTTCTGACGCCGGACGCCGGCATCGACAATCTCGGCCTGATCGATTATAAAACGCTCGAATATGCAGTGCCCGTCGACGACGGCCTGCGGATCAGCATCAGCGACATCGCCAACCCCGAGGCATTCCTGACGACCGAATCGACCCAGACGCAGGACGCGCAGACGGACGCCGCGCCGGCCGGGCTGTCGCAGGATGAGCGCCAGGAGGTTCTGACCACGGTCGAAGCGGTCGACAGGCCTCTGTCGGTGAGCGTGAGCGAAGACCAGTCGACTTTCGATGATGCCACGCAGGACGCGATCATCACATCCACGTCTGAGGGAGGCGTCCCGCCGGCCGTGAGCACGACCAGGACCATCGTCCCGCCGGCGCTTCCGGACCGGACCGGACACTCGAATATCAACAATTAAGGCAGATGATGGTACACAGGAGGGACCATGGGAGACGACGAGCAGGACGAAGAGCCGGAACGCGGTGGGGCCGGCACGGAGAAAAAGGGCAACCGGATCCGGCCGCGGGAGCGGTACCGGGCGCTGATCGACATCCTGGACGAGGGGCAGACGCTGATCGCCATCGGCGACCGGAAAGCCCGGTTCGCGTTGATGATACTCGCCGCATTCAACGCCGCCATCATCGTCGGCGGATCGATGTCCTACAAGTTGATGTCGGATCTACCGGACGAGATCAAGATTGCCTGCGGGGCGGCGATGTTTTTCTACGGCATCACGGCGATTTATTTTTTCATCCTCGCCATAGATTCGATCCGTCCGAGGAAAGCGCCGGTATCCTCAATGCACATCGCGGCCGGCACAACCGACACGGCGGGTCTGCGGTTTTATCTCGATATCGTCAAGCACCGTGCGGACGATTACTGGGATCAAATCCGCAGCATGGATTACGATCGGCTCAATCGGGAACTCGCGTACCAGGTGCACGCGGTGTCCTCGCTCATCGCTTCGAAATACAACACGCTGGCCACTCTCTATCTCGGCATGCGCATCCTGACCCTCGGCGCCGCTGTGATTCTCGTCGGCGTCGCCGGCTCCGTCAGCGCGTATTATTTTTTCCGTTAAAAATTGCAGGAACATCCATTTTGAAATAAGCGGGACTGCCGTCGGTGACGACGAGGAGGAACGGCCGCGCACCCGGGTTGTGAATCACGCAGATCCCCTCCGGATGCAATTTGAATTTCTGCCGGCCGACTTTTAATTCTTTCTCGAATTTGATCGACTCGACCGGCTCCGCAACCGGCTGAGTTTCCGATCCGTTCCAGAACCACAGGTGGAACTTGTTTTTGGTCTTTGCCGATTCGCCTCCGCCTCCGGTCAGAATCCAGAACCCGCGCGAAACAGGATCCCACGACACCGCGCGAATTCCGAAATTTTCGATCCCATCCAACCGGATCATCGGCTGAAGATCGAGCGACTCGCGGCGGAAAGGGCCGGTCGGCGCGATCAAATGGATCGGGATGATGGCCGGATGGTCGCGAATCAGCGGGCCGCGAAGGCCGAGCAGAAGGCGATCGCCGTTTGGGTCGTAGGCGAGACCCTCGATATTCAGTCCGCCGCTGTCGGCGGCCAGATCCATCACGGCGGCGATTTCGGGAACGACGGACTGCAGCCACGGCCGGAGGTCCGCGACGGTTTCGGCCGGACCCACTTTTCCATCCATCCATTTCATCCGCGCCAGCGCGCTTCCCCGGCGGGGTTTTCCGGCGGAATTTAATGAGTGCGAGGAGACCACGTAGACAAATCCCCGGGTGTCCACCGCCACGCCTTCCATGTCTTTCAGCGTAAATCCTCCCGGCAGGAGAACGTCGACGATCGGGCCGTCGGTGTCGGCCTGCCCCGTCACCTGCATGGAAAAAAACCGGTCGTTGACTTCGTCCTCGACCATCAGCGCCGTGGGTCCGCCTGGAATCTGAACGACATCGGAAAGCTCGCGGGTGATCGACAATCGCCCGGACACGAGGCCTGGCGCGCGAACGCCCGAGATCAGGCCGGAATTTTCCTCGAACCGGATCCGGGCATACGTGACGGCAAAACTGGCGGCGTAGACCAATACCAGAAAAAAAACAAGCTTGGGAAAGAATCGGTTCACGCGTTGCGGGTCAAACTATTCGGACTTCTCTTTTTCTTTCAGTTCCCGTTTCACCTCAGTGTCGACGGCGGTGGTGTCCGGCGGCGCAATCCCGAGGAGTTCCAGGACGGCCCGGGGCATTTTGTCGACCGGCAGGGGCGCGGCGTATCCTTTGCCGTCCCGGATGTCGGTTCTCGTGCCGAGAGAGGGTTGGTACTCGACGGTTTCGATGGTGCCCCGGACGCCGGCGACCGATGTGGGCGTGATGATGTTGAACCTGTTTCTGATCCCGGTGTATTTTGTCTTGATCACATGGGAGGAGACTTTGCCGCAGAGCAGATAAAACTCCGTGTACATCGTCGTGTCTTCGGACATGCTCCGGCCGATCACAAACTGGGTGAGCGGACTGATTTTGGTTTCGCTGTTCTTGAAGTTGAGGATGGCGCGTCCGGTGATTCCCGTCGAGAGGACGTCTCCCGGCCCGATTTTCATGCCATTATTGGCGGTCACATAGTCCTTCTCGCCGCGCTTTTTGACCTCCACGTCGCCCACAATACTTTTGAGTGTCCCCTCCTCAACATCCACCGGCCACGCGCGTGTCACCCATCCGAGGCACAAAATCAAACAGGCAACCCCGGCAAGCGTGGGTTGAAGTCGTTTCATCCGGCACCCCCCCTATCATTTTTAGATTCAACCGAACTGTACCACAAAGCATCGTGGAAGGACAGTTAAATGATGGAAAAAATGTCGCTAATTCAGCTATTGACTTTATAAATAGATTTTGTAATATTGCACTGTTTACTGTTCACAGCAGTTGACAAGGAATGCTCATTTCCTGCCCATTTGGGATGTGGAACGGGCACGAGCCGCACGGATTTTCGCGGCGTTGTAAAGTTTAAGAGGTGAGGCAAGTGGCAACAGGTAAGGTTAAGTGGTTTGATGCGAAGAAGGGTTATGGGTTTATCGAGATGGACGAAGGAGGCGGGGATATTTTCATCCACTACTCCAGCATCTCGGGGGATGGATTCAAAACGCTGGATGAGGGCCAGAAGGTTCAGTTTGAGGTCGGCGAGGGCAAGAAGGGCAAGCAAGCCCTGAATGTCACCAAAGTCGGCGCTTAAGACTTAACTCAACAGCAACCCCAGAGTTTTTGTTCGACAGCGGTTTGTAGCTCTTCAAGGGTCGAGGCGTTCTCGACGACAATCGAGACGTGTCGGCCCGCGAAGCTGTCTGGGTGGCCTCTGCGGCGCACCAGCCACACGGTTGAGCCCTTGTCGATGAGCCGATTCAGTAATTTTTTGTCGGATTTCGGCCCGTCGACCAGGTAAAAGCCGTTGCGGGTGTCCCGTCGGAGCGCTTCCGCCGCAGTCAATTTCTGGAAGCCGTGTTTTTTCATCAGGTATTGCGCGGCTGAACTTTTTCCTGAGCCTTTCCGGCCGACCAATGTGAGCAACATGATGGTCGTTTAACACGGTCTGACCGGATTGACAACCGCAGAAACGTCTTTGAGGAGCAAGGGTTCGTGTACGCTATTGTACGTGTGGGAGACAAACAATTCTGGGTGCGGGAGGGTGACCGGGTTGTCGTTCCCCGCCGGGTCGAGGCTGAGGGTGCGGCCCTCTCCATAGCCGATGTCCTCTTTGTGGGCGATAACGGATCGTCCCGTGTCGGAAAACCGACTGTCGACGGC
>JAHFCY010000168.1 GCA_023249255.1 Candidatus Lindowiibacteriota bacterium
GCGCTGGCTCAATCAGGATTCGGGCCATCGTGCGTTGGAGTACACGTGGAAACATTTTGCCGCGATCATTCCGTTCACGCACGTAGTTTCCCTGTATGGCCTCTGGCTCGTCGCCGGTTTGGCCGGGATTGTCCTCTGTCTTCGGGATTTTTCGACAGACGGAGTGATTCGATGTCTTGTGACGCAGGCGGCGGTCGTCGGCCTTCTGGCGAACCATCATCTGCTCGTTCAGCATTACGTACAGCCCGCACATTTTTATCGCGGGCACTTGTTTGTTGCGATGGTGATGATTGCGGCGCTGGGCTGGTTGAAAATCCGTGACCGCGTTCCGCCGATTTTGCGGCCCGGCCGCCGCATGGCTCTGGCGACGATGGCGTTTCTGATGCTGGATCAGTCAGCGTATCTGCTGTTTCTTGATATTCGAGCTAATGATCCGCCGGAAACGATCTCTTCGGATCAGGCGGCGGTACTCCGGCATCTCGCAACAATTCATGAACGCCAATTCGTCGCATCGGACGGCGATCTGGGTCTGCTCATCCCGGTTTTTACCAACCACAGGACATTGCTGGGTCATAAGCCGAACACGCCCGCGTATGATCGGGCCTTCGAACTGATGACGCTCTGGGTTCAAACGGGCCGGCCGGATCTATTTGACGATTATCCTGGCATTACTCTTGTGTGTCTTCCCCGCGATGCCCTGACGGTTCTGTCCCATGACGCGAGATTTCTTGCGGAATGGAAAGCGAATTTTGAAACGCCGGCGTTTGTATTGTACGAAAGAGCGGGTCATTCATGAGCCGTCCCGGCCGCTCGTGCGTGTGGTATCCGTTCACGCAGATGTCGGAAACGGCGGCGGCGCCATTTTTGAGCATAGTCAGGGCCAGGGGGAATTATCTCTATGACGAGCGCGGCCGAAAATATTTTGACGGCGTCTCGTCGCTCTGGTGCAATCTGCATGGCCATGCCATTCCCGAAATTGTCCGTGCGATTTCCCGTCAGGCCGCAACGCTCGACCATTCGACGCTTCTGGGCCTCACGCATCCGTGGGCGGAGGAACTCGGCCGGCGTCTGGTGTCCATCGCGCCAAAAGGACTTTCCCGCGTCTTTTATTCCGACAACGGCGCAACGGCAGTGGAAGTGGCGCTCAAGATGGCGTATCAGCATTGGCAGAATCGCGGTGAGCCCCATCGGACGCGGTTCATGTCATTCCGGTTGAGTTATCATGGCGACACGATGGGCGCCGTGTCGGTCGGCGGATTGGATATTTTTCACGCGACGTTCAAACCGCTTTTGTTCAAGTCCGTCAAGGTTGATCCGCCGTATTGTTATCGCTGTCCGCTCAAACTGAAGTTTCCATCGTGCCGGTACAAATGTCTCGAGGCGGTTGAATCGGCGCTCAAACGTCACAGCCGCAGGCTGGCCGCGTTTGTCGTGGAGCCGAAAGTGCTTGGCGCCGGAGGCATGATCGTTCAGCCGCCCGGATATCTTGCGCGTCTGGCGCGCCTCTGCCGAAAGTACAATGTGCCGTTGATCGCGGACGAAGTCGCCACCGGATTTGGCCGGACGGGCCGGATGTTCGCCTGCGAACATGAAAATGTCCGCCCGGATTTTCTGTGTCTGGCGAAAGGCATTACGGCGGGCATTTTGCCTCTGGCCGCGACGCTGACAACCGAGCGCGTGTACAGCGCATTTTTGGGGCGATACGAGGAACTCAAAACGTTTTTCCATGGGCATACATTCACGGGCAATCCGATCGGCTGCGCCGCCGCGCTGGCCAATCTCGATTATTTCAAAGCCCGTCAGGTACTGAAAACACTGCCCCCGAAAATACGATATTTCCGCGATCGGCTTGAGACACTCCGCGGCGTTTCGCATGTCGGCGATATTCGTCAGGCTGGATTGATGGTCGGAATCGAACTGGTCCGGAACGTCTCGAGCCGCGAGCCATATGCGTGGGTGGAAGCCGTCGGCCGAAAAGTCAGCGCGAGGATGCGTGAGGACGGCGTTCTGGTCCGGCCGATCGGGAACGTCCTCATTCTGGCGCCGCCGCTGTCGTCGACGCCGGCAGAACTCTCGAGGCTTGTCGCGGCAACCCGGCGCGGAATTCAGGATGTGCTGGCATAATTAAGAATGGCAGTCTGGTTTCGCCGTGGTTGAAAAATGCCCGGCCTCGTAATATCCTGATTCCGAAATAACGGGCGCTTAGCTCAGCTGGTTAGAGTACCTCCTTGACATGGAGGGGGTCAGAGGTTCAAGTCCTCTAGCGCCCATGCCGCTTCTTTCCTCCTTCGTTTTTAATCTCCGGCAATCAACGGAATCCGACGCATCCTGCGGGCTGCTCTTGACAAATGTTAGAAATGTTAGTAAGATTCAAAATAGAATATTTGCTGGAAACGGGGGGAACCATGGTTTCGTCGATCGACCGCATTCAGGGTATTCTTGAAGGGCATGAATTGGAAGCGAGCCGCCTTTTGATCGCCGACGATCAGGAGGCCGTTGTCCGGGTTCTCGTCCGGGTTTTGGAGGACGAGAATTTATCCATTCTGACGGCGCCGGACGGCAACCGCGCTGTCGAATTGATCCGGGTTCACAGTTTCGACCTGATCCTCACGGACATCGTCATGCCCGGGGCGTCCGGGATTGCCATTCTGAAAGAGGCCAAGTCTCGAAATCCCGAGACCGAAGTCATCATGATGACGGGGAACGCCAGCGTAGGAAGCGCCGCCGAGTCTGTGCGCTTGGGCGCTGCGGACTACCTGCTCAAACCATTCGACAACCTGCAGGCGGTGCGCTTTTCCGTAAAAAGGGCGCTTACCCGCAGAGCGCTGGTTCGGCTGGCCCGGCAGTACAGCTCGGAGATTCAGGAAACCAATCGCAAACTGAAAGCGCAGCGGGACCAATACGAAAATCTCGCGGAGATCGTCCATGTCGGATCGTCCCGCGTCGTTCGATTTCTGAACCGGCTGTCGGCCATGCACGGAGATCAATTGCCCGAAGGACTGCGGGTCGAACGCGACGCGTTGCGGCAGTCCGAGACGGAGATGATCGAGATCATCGACCAATTTCTTACAGGAGAAACGTCTACAGGAGAACAACCTGCTGAAAAGTCAGTTCTGCCGAATGCCGCAGATCCTGCAGCAGGCATTTCATTTCCATTCCCATGACGGAAGAATCGGATTTACTTTCCACCGGCGACATTTGCCGCATGTTCAAAGTCAACCGTGTGACGGTGGCGGACTGGGTCAATTCGGGCCGTCTTCCAGCCATTAAAACGCTGGGTGGCCACTCCCGTTTTCATCGCGAGACGATTCTGGAATTTCTTAGAGCGAATAGTTTGCCGATCCCCCGGGAACTTCAGCCGGAAAGCCCGCTCATTCTCATTGTCGACGATGAACCCTCCATATTGAAAACACTGCCCAGGCGCATTCTTGCCCGATACTCATCCGTGCGGGTTGACATCGCGGACAACGGAGTCGACGCGCTTCTCAAAATCGGCCACGAAATTCCTCAGGCGATGATCCTTGATCTTCTCATGCCGAAAATGGATGGGATGGATGTGATCCACCGCCTGAAATCGGAGCCGACTTATGCAGGCATCAAAATCCTTGCGATGTCGGGATACGTGAAGGACGAGATGGCGGTTCTCAAAGCTGGCGCCGATGCATTTTTTCAGAAGGGATCCAATCTCAAGGACCTGATCGATATTCTGCCGGACTATTTGCCGTCGTTGAAGTCGTCGGCAGGAACGGTGACGAGAACATAGCGAAATAAGAGAGGAGTCCCCATGACACCGAAGAGGGAATGGGGCGCAAGAGGGGTTGGAGGCTTGGTAGAAGCGAAGCACTTTGGGCGGCGGTTCGGTCGATGGACCAACATGGCTCTGTTGGCCATGTGTCTCATCGCATTCCCGATCGCCGCGCCGGTGTTCGCCGTCGAACCGGGTGTTCGCATCGGAGGCACGGTGGATTTGACCTATCTTACGACGCGGAGCAAAGACTCCGCGCCGATTCCCAATCTCGCTGTCGGCCAGTACCTCATCCTGATCGACGGCCGGGTCAGCGACGAGTGGCGCGCATACGGAGAAATCGAGGTTGAAGATATTCCTCGCGTCACGGCCGCCGGCGTCAGAGGCAGCGCAGGCGGCGGCGATGTGAAAATCAACCGCGCCTACGTCGAATATAACCGTTCGACGGCAAATAATTTTCGATTTGGCCGCTGGACAACACCCTTCGGCATTTGGAAGACGGCCGATTGGAGCATCCTGTCGGAATCGCTTGTCAAACCCATCGAAGTCCAAAATTCATACTTTGGCGCCCATCTGCTCGGCGTCGAATATTTTGGAAAACAGTTTGACGTCGCCGGCATGGAGGAGCTTGAACACGTTTTCTTTGCCGACGCCGGTGCGCGCACGGCCAATAACGGATCGACCACGGATCTTAGCGACGAAAACGGCATCGGCGGAACATTGCAGGGCCGGCGCGGGGAACTGATGCTGGGTGCAACGTGCGCATTTCAGAACCGCGAGCCAAAGACCAACGTCAAACGAAAGGAACGGATGCTGGGATTTTGGGGCGAATACAAGGGATTTGGCCGCTGGCTCAATGGTCGGCCGGCCAATTCCGGATTTCTGGATCGGCTGATGCTGCGCTCCGAAGCTTTTTTACTTCGTCGCAAAAATCGCGCTGACGGTACGCGGGAAAATGATGCGAACTCGTGGTACGCGGCCGTCAAATATGATTTGTCCGGAAAAACGATGTCCTTTTTGCCGGAAGATCAATATCTCTACTACCGCTATGACCGCGGCCAGGATGAGAACCGGTCCGGCGTCGACAGCACGAATTTTTCCAAAGACCGTAAAGTTGCAGTCCACACGCTCACCTGGGGCATGGATCCCCATCCGAACGTCCGGGTAAAGTTGGAATTGAGCCGCCTGAACTTCGATGATCCCAAAATCGATGACTACGTACAGTACGGCGCGTCTATCGGAATCCAGTTTTAAGCATGATTCGACAGGCAAGGGTGCAGGCGGGTCCGACGGCGAGTTTGAGCCTGTGGATCGTGGGCGGTTTTTTTTGTCTCATGTGGTATCCGGCGCCCGCAGTCGCCGATACGATCGCCGTCATTGTCCCTGAACAAAGCCGGATCACGAGCATTCCGAAAGCGACGCTCAAACGGATTTTTCTGGGCATGCAACGCGAAGTTTCGGGAGAGCGTGTGACGCCAGTCCAGCTACCCATATCGAGCGAAATTCGGAGGGATTTTAATCGCGCGGCGCTGGGCATGTCGGAAAAACAGGTTTCCAGGTACTGGTTGCGGGAGGCTCTTGCGGGAGGGGCGGCGCAGCCTGCGGTCTTCGAGCCTGATGAGATCGCCAATGTTCTGCAACGGGATACGACTGTCATCGGATATTTACCTATAGCCGCCGCCAGAAAAATTCGGGGGGTCAAAATTGTCGCCGAGATTCCTTAGCGCCCGGTTCCTCGCCGGCCTCGCTGTCATCGTCTTATGCCCCCGATGCGCCGCTTGCGAAGAATTTGAATGGAAACCGGTCAATCCGGCCGTAGCGGCCGCCCGGCCATCAGCATCGCCGGAGTTGATAATACCGGAGTCCAAGGACGCTCTCGGAGTCGATATGACGAACTGGCGGAATACGACGGTCATTTTAGTTTTCGGGGAGAATGACGCGAAATTATATCTGCAGGACAAATTGCTCGACAGAATTTGGACCGGAGCGCGCGCCGTGTGTGCAGGCTTTTTGCCGGCCGTGTCGAATGACGATCGGCTGTGGTTTTATGTCACCCTTCAAAAGGCGGATGTCCATCAGGCCGCCGTCAAAATTTCGGACGCGCGGATGGAGACGAACTTTTATGCCTGGGACGGGCGGCGCATCCGGCGCGCCCTCAGCCGTTCGTCCGTCGCCTACAGGCGAATGGACCCGGCCGTTCTTTCTCAACGTCCGGGTGAAGGACAAATTCTTGGCGGTCCGGTTCACGCCGAATGGATGGCCGTCGAATTGTCCGGCCGTTTGCAATTTTCGTCCCTCGGAATAATTTCTCTTCCGCCGGGCGTGACGCTCTATGATTTTGTCCGGGGTGATCTGGACGGCCACGGCGACAGGGAAATCATCTGCGCCGAAGGAGACGACAGAGCCATGGTTGTCTACAGCGAAGACGGCCGAAGGCTCTGGAATCAGTCGGACTTGCCGATGGCCGTTTCCCCCGCGGCGATTCATACGCCGTATTGGGTGAACCGGCTCGGCCAGGTGGTTCTACCGCTGATCTTCGACGCGGACGGCGACGGTAAAAATGAGGTCCTGGCAGCCGTTGGCGATCTGCAGCAGGAGCACGGCATTCTTTTTGATCAGGCAACAAGGGGCGCCGGAACGAAGGGCGCGCGTTTGTCGATTCTGAAATGGGTTTCCGGAAATCTTCAAAAACAGTGGGAGACCGATCCCGTGCCGGGAGAACTTGTCTCGCTGTTTCTGGACGGGACGAATAGACCGTATGTGGCCACGAAGGAAAAAGGCGCCATTCGTATTCACGCGATTACAATTCCGACAATGGCGGGTGCTCGACCCTGATGACGGAATCCATCGATCCGACCTTCGCCGAGCCTGTACGTCCTTCTCGCGCCCCGACGAGCTTTAAACGGCGTGTCACCAGGGCGTCGGTGGTCCTGTGTTCGTTCTGGCTGGCGGGAATCGGAATACTTGCGATTTTCAATCAGTATTCAACAAAAAAAATGGACGATGCCACGGTAGCGCAGGAAAATGCCTTCCTCGCCTTTGAGCAGATCATTCTCCTGCAAAACATGAACGACATTGTTGTAGAAGCGCTGGGCGAAGATTTATCGGCTCGGGAAATTTACATCCAGGAACTGAAACAATGTCTGTCCCAATGTAAAGACGTGGAAGATCAGATGGGGCGTATTGTGCAACAACTGCCGGATATGCTGCGTGAAGAAATAGAACGCGGTAAAGCGGCTTGCGATCAGACACGTCAATCGGCGTGGGGACTCCTTTCCTCTATAGTGGTTCAAAGACCAACAACAGATACCAGCGTCCAATCCTATCAGAATTTGTACACCGCCACGTTCCAACTTCTCTCGGAGACCGCGAGAAAAAGGACGATTGATGCCCAGACCATCCTTTCTACAGCGCACCGATGGAAAACGCATGTGCTATTTCTAAATATCATCATCTCCATCGTCCTGATCCTCTACACGATTCTGTCTCTCCGGGCCTTTGCTCGCAGGGCGTCTCGACCTATCCAGCGGTTCGTTAAGGCGAGCTATGCCTATATGGCGGATCCCTCCTCCCCCGGCGCCGACTTGGATCCGGACTCTTTTTCAGAAGAAGAGTTCCGAATACTGGCCGAAACGCGTCGGGGCATGTTGCAGACCGTCGTCGCCAAAAACCAGCTCGAGGAAAGCGAATCGCGTTTGCGCGCGA
>JAHFCY010000031.1:0-13384 GCA_023249255.1 Candidatus Lindowiibacteriota bacterium
CGGGACTGACTTCGACGTCCAGACTTTTTTGAGCGAACAGATCGAGGAAACCGTTTCGGGATTTACGGCGGCGGTGGCCGTGAGCGTGTACGGAAACGATCTCGACGCGCTCGATTCAACCGCTGCGCAAATCACCCGCGCGCTCGGTGAAATTTCCGGCGCGGCCGACGTCCGCCTGCAGTCGCCCTCCGGGATACCGGAACTGTCCATCCGTCTTCGGCCGGACGAGTTGACACGCTGGGGATTTGACGCGGTCGACGTCCTCGACGCAGTCCGGCTTGCGTATCAGGGAACGGCCGTCGGTCAGATTTACGACGGAAATCGCGTGTTCGATCTCGCGGTGATCCTTAGCCCCCGGGACAGAAATTCCGTCGAAGCCGTCGGCAATCTGCCGCTTCGCAGTCCCTCCTGCTCGTTTGTGCGGCTCCGGCAGGTGGCGGACGTGAGTCTGTCATCGGGCCGGTATTCGATCGAACACATCGGCGCCCGGCGCGTCCAGACGGTGACCTGCAACGTCTCGGGCCGGGATGTCGTATCCTTTGTCGCCGAAGCAAAACGGCGAATTTCAGCCGACATGCGGCTGCCGGCCGGAAGCTACGTCGAATTCACGGGCGAGGCGGAGGCCCAGTCGCGCGCGCGTCGCGATCTTCTGATGCATTCTCTCCTGGCGCTTGGCGGGATCGTGGTGCTGTTGTCGATGGTGATCGACCGCCCCCGGCATCTTTTGTTGATTTTGCTGAACGCACCGTTTGCGCTGGTGGGCGGCGTGGCTGCCGCGGCGCTCACCGGCGGCGAACTCACGCTTGGATCGATGGTCGGATTTGTGACGCTATTTGGCATCACACTTCGAAATTCCATCATGATGATCTCCCACTACGAACATCTGGTCACGGTCGAAAACGTCCCGTGGGGCCTTGAGACGGCGATCCGCGGCGCGGCGGAACGGCTGGCACCGATCCTCATGACGTCGCTCGTCACCGGACTTGGACTTCTGCCCCTCGCTATCCACAGCGAATCAGCTGGCCAGGAAATCGAAGGCCCGATGGCGATTGTCATTCTCGGAGGCCTCATCACTTCGACTGCCCTGAATCTTCTCGTCATGCCCGCGCTCGCTCTGCACTACGGAGGGACGTTTCGCAAGAAAGACGATTGAGGGCGGCCACAGCCTCGCGGCCAGCTTTGCTTGTTCCTCCGCTTTGTTTCGTGTACCATTTTGTCCATGCGGATTTTGCTCATCGAAGACGAAAAACGGTTGGTGGCGTTTTTGCGAAAGGGACTGCGCGAAGAATCCTATGCGGTCGATTCGTCAGCGAATGGCGCTGAAGGACTGGAGCTGGCGCGACACGGCGAGTACGACCTGATTATTCTGGACATCGCCCTGCCGGCCATGGATGGCCTGACGGTCTGCCGTGAAATCCGTGCGGCGGGACTTGCGACACCGGTTCTCATGCTGACCGCGCGCGACCGCGTGGAGGACCGGGTGAAAGGACTCGACAGCGGGGCCGATGATTATCTCGTCAAACCGTTTGCGTTCGACGAACTTCTGGCGCGGATCCGGGCGCTGCTGCGCCGCCAGTCCGCCGTGGGCGACGAATTGGTCTGCGGGACCATCCGGCTCAATCTTAAAACACACAATGCGTCGCGTGACGGCCGGCCGGTGGAATTGACCGCGCGCGAATTCGCCCTGCTCGAATTTTTGTTGAGGCATCCCGACGAAGTCATCAGCCGAAGCCGGATCGCCGACCACGTGTGGAATTTCCCCTATGACTCCGAGTCGAACGTCATCGACGTCTTCGTCAACCGGCTTCGATCCAAACTCGATCCGGATCATGACTATTTGACGACGATCCGCGGGGAAGGATACCGGATCAGCCGCGTTCACTCGACGGACGACGAATGAATCTGCGCCAGCGTCTCTCCCTCTGGTATTCGCTGATTTTGTTCGTGTCGTTGTTTGCGGCGGGGATGGCGGGCTATTCACGGATCCGTCAGGTGCTACTCCAGCAGTTCGACCGGGAATTGTCGGACGAAATGATTCTCGTCAACAAGATTTATCTGGATGAAAAAGGCGAGAAGACTCTGGACCAATTTCGGCAGTCCGTCTCCGAAATGGATTTCCATTACGCAATCTTTGATACGAATCACACGTTTCTCATGGGTTCGGAGGCCGTTCCGCGGACGTTTCCGGAGATTTCCGCGGAGGAGAGGATGCAGGCTGAATCAGGCGCGACGCTGTTTTTACAAACCGAGGAAAGTGGCGCGGCCCGCCGGATCATTCTGCAGAGGGCGGGCGATTTGTCCGGGGACCTCATCCTGCTCGACGAGCCGTTGGATCAGATCGACTATGTCATGGTCCGTCTTCGCGCGGCCGCCCTGGTGCTCATGGCGCTCTTTTTAATTCTGGCCGTGACGGGCGGCTGGTGGATGGCGGGCCGGGCGCTTGCGCCGATCGAGGAAGTCATGCACACAGCCACGCAGATTCAGGAATCCAACATGTCCCTGCGCATCGCGTCGCCGGACAGGCGCGACGAGGTCGGGCGGTTGATTGTGACGCTCAATTCGATGCTGGATAGGATCGAATCCTCGTTCAAACAAATCCGCCGGTTTACGCAGGACGCCGCTCACGAGCTTCGCACGCCCCTGTCGTGCATTCTGAGCGCCGTCGACGTCACCCTGCGCCGCCGGGACCGGACTGCGGACGAATATCGCGAGGCGCTTGAGGCGGTACGGGATGAGACCATGCGTTTGCAAAAATTGTCCGAAGATCTTCTGACTCTGGCCCGCGCAGAACATCCGGCGTCGTCCGGCCGGTCGGATCCGGCGTTGGTGTGTAAGCGAGTGATGGGGGAGATGAAGCCGCTTGTCGAGGCCCGGCGCCTGATTTGCGACGTGCGGGTCCTGGAGGGCGCGGTGTCGATCAACGAAGATGCACTTGCGCGGGTGATTCGAAATCTCCTCGACAACGCCGTGAAATTTTCGCCGGAGGGCGCGACAATTCGAATCGAGGGCGTCGGAGAGGGGGATGCGAGTGCATCGTACAAATTTGAAGTGACGGACTCGGGACCGGGAATTGCCGGGGAAGATTTACCGAACGTCTTTGAGAGATTTTATCGCGGCGCCAACGCCGGAAACTCTGAGACGCCGGGAAGCGGCCTGGGCCTGTCGATCGCCCTCGCGCTGGCCCGGCAGGCCGGTGGCGATGTGTCCGCCGAAAATGTTGCGCCGCACGGCGCCCGATTTTGTTTGCGACTCCCGGTTCTCTCCGCCTGACTTGCCGCGCTATTTCAGCGGGGGAAGATTGGATACGATTTCGTTGAGTTGATCGAAACCAAACGGTTTTTCGATCGCGCGCAGGCCGGTTTTCTGAATGAAGCCTGAACTTGAAGGATTGAGAAGGTCGCCCGACACGAGGATGAATCGCGGCAGAAGCGCCGGAAATTTTTCCGCCACATGGCGATAGAGATCCTCGCCGCTTTGTCCCGGCATCTTGTGGTCGGAGATGATCAGGTGAATACCCGGAGTCTCATGCAGCAGCCGGATGGCATCCTTGACATTCGAGGCGGACACGACCCGATATCCGCGTTTGGCCAGATGCCGCTCCAGCACGATCCGGCAGGAGTCCTCATCCTCCACCACAAGCACGCCTTCTCCCCCGCCATCCTGTGCGCTTGAGTGCGCCTCCTTGCCGAATTCAAACACCAGCGGCGGCGGCACAATCGGAAGTTCTATCGTGAACGTCGCGCCCTTCCCCTCGACGCTTTCGACGTGAATGGAGCCGCCGTGATCGGTGATGATGCCGTAGCAGACGCTGAGTCCCAAGCCGGTGCCCTTGCCGACTTCCTTGGTCGTGAAAAAAGGCTCAAAAATTCTCGGAAGGACCTGTTTTGGAATGCCATGGCCGCAATCTTGAAACGCAATGCGGATGGTCTCACCGGCCTTGACGCTGGTGATGACCAGTCGTTTCTCCGGCGACTGTTCCACGGCGGCCAGCGCATTGTTGATGATATTGAGAAACACCTGTTGAAGTTGATTCATGTCGGCCATCGTCATCGGAATTTCTTCGTCCAGCCGCACATCTGTCCGGACGCCGTCAACCGTCATCTGATACGCGCGAAGTTTGACCGTGTCGCGGATGATGTCGTTGACCCGGCAGGGTTCGCGCCGCGGGCCTTTTTTACGTGCAAACGCGACGAGGCTCTGGACGATCGTCGAACATCTTTTCGCCTCGGCGCAGATCGACTTGAGATCGGCTCGGCCTGTTTCAAGATTTTCAGACTCGAACATGAGTTGGGCATAGCCGAGGATCGCCGTCAGGGGATTGTTGAGTTCATGGGCCGCGCCGGACAGAACTTCGCCCAGCGCCCTCATTTTTTCCGAGTGCAGGAGCTGCTCCCGCAAAAGTGCTTCCTTCTCCCCGGCCTTTTTCAGGTTGGTGATGTCGTGCGAAATGGATGAAATGCCGGTCACCTTTCCTTCGATGTCGTGGATCGGCGAGAGCCTCTGTTGAACGTCGATGACCGTCCCGTCCTTGCGCTGGCGTCGGCATTCGTAGACCGTGGGTGTTTCGCCGCGGGCGACCATGTCCCGCGTGGCGCCGCGAAAATCCTGGACCTCGGCCGGCAGAAGAATCCGGATCGACTGTCCGATCACCTCCTCCGCCGTGTATCCGTAAATTTTTTCGGCGCCCTTGTTCCAGCTCGTGATGACGTAATCGAGGGTGGAGCCGATGATGGCCTCGTTTGAGGATTCGACGATCGCCGCAAGCCTGTTTCGTGACTCCTCAACCCTTCGCCGGTCCGTCACGTCGCGGATGATCCCGACCGTCCCCACCATTTTTTTGTCCCGGGCCTCAACGCCCCTGTCGTACTGTCCCGTCGAAATGATCTCGCCGTAGGCGGCGACCGTTGCGTGCATCACGTCCTGCCGGTCCCTGTGGATGAGCCGAACCTGCAAGCCTTTCGTCATCCGCCGTCCGGTCCGGCGCTCGTTGAACAATTTAGGCGCTCCCTGATCGCCGGTCTCCTTCCCGCGCAGGTGTGGCAGGACGTTTTCGCGGCTGACGTTCGGGAGGTCGTCCGGATGGATGATCAGGCTGAAATGTTTTCCGAGGAGTCCGGCCGGCTCAAATCCCAGCGTCCGGACGGCGCCGTTCACATACGTGAAACAACCGTTCTCGTCCAGGCGGTAGACGATGTCCGGAATGGCCTCAAGAAGATTTCGAAACCGTTCTTCCGAATCCTGCAAGGATTCATCCATCCCAAATGACCTCGTCGCCGGTGTCGGCGGCGTTAAACGCGCGAGAGCAAAATCCGGTCGAGCAAAGACGGCGCGAACCGGTTCAGAAGCAGTCCGAGTTTGCCAATGGACGTGAGAACGGTGTCCCGTTTGTTTTTGCGAAGGGAGCAGACGAGACGTTTGGCGCAGATTTCGGCCGGCATGGGTGACACGCCGACGCCCTTCCGGTGTGCAGCGCCGAATCGTTTCTGATTCTGAAGAAATTCCGTCCGTGTGTGGCCGGGGCTTGCGTACATGATCTGCACGCCTTTTTTGGCGTATTCGACTCGAATCGCTTCGGTGTATGACCGCAGGGCCGCCTTGGTCGCGCAGTACGACGACATGACCGGCATCGCGCGGTGTCCGACAACCGAGCCGATGTTCATGATTTTTCCCGCCCCCTGTTTTTCCATGACTGGCAGGACGCGTTTCATGAGATGAAGCGCGGAAAAGACATTCGTTTCGAAAATGTCCCGCTCGGCCTGCATCGGCGTGTCGCCGAACAGGCTGTCGATCCCGAATGCCGCATTGTTGATGAGGACGTCGATCCGGTAGAACCGCCGGATGATGTCGTCGATCATCTGGTCGACCTGGTCGGCTTTCGTGATGTCGACGGAATAAAATGTCGATGTCAGTTGAAAGTGGGTCCGGGTCAGTTCGTCTTTCAGAGCCGTCAGCCGGTCCTTGCGCCGCGCGATCAGGACCAGCGTCGCGCCCTGCTTTGCCATCTCCCGCGCCAGCGCCGCGCCGATGCCGGCTGATGCGCCCGTGATGAGGGTGACTGAATCCTTAAACGACTGCACGTCATGACTCCTTGGATATATTTTCGCGGGCGTCCCGCTCCGTCCGACTGCCGACTATAGCAGAGCGGCACCAATACGCAACCTACGTTGCGGCTCGGCTGCGCCGCTGATACAAATCCGGCATGAGCGCAATAAAACGATCCCTTGCGCCGGCTGTGTTGCTTGCGCTGGTATTTTCGATTCCGACTGCGCGATGCGAGTCCGGCCCGGACGGGCGCGGTCGCAACCCCCCCTTGGAGGATTGCTCCCCCCGCGGACACGACAATTACCGGACCGATTTCGCGTTTGCGATTGATCCGTCCAACACCGATGTCCTCTACGTCGGGATTGAGTACAAAGGCGTTTACAAATCCGTCGACCGCGGCCGCACCTGGGAAAAAATGAACAACGGACTGAAGGGCTATCCGAAAAAGGAAAATCCGGCCGGGGTTTGCATTCACGAAATAGCCAAAATAGTCATTGATCCATCCAACCCGCGGCGCGTGCTTCTGCTTCGCATGGACAGTCCCGGCACGCTCAAAGACTGGGTGACCGAAAACAGCGGATTGTACGAGAGCACGGACGGCGGCGAGAGCTGGCATCAAATCCTGGCCGACTGGATGAACGCCGGAGGCAGCATCGAAGGCGTCGCGATTGATCCGTCCGATCCGCGGACGATCTACTACGGCGCCGGCAATCAGACCGCGTCCTGGGGCAACGCGGATCCCAACCGGCATTTTGTGACGAGGGGAATTCTCTATAAAACAACGGATGGCGGAAAAACGTGGGAGGAACTCCCGACCGGGCTTGTGTCCGACGTCCGGTGCAACGCCATTTTTGTTGATCCCGAAACTCCCGGGCATCTTTTTCTGACTACGATGGCAATTGTCCGCGGCGATACGAAAAAATCCCGAGGCATGCGGCAACTCGGTCCGATGATGTCCGACGACGGCGGAAAAACATGGACGTCCCTCGCCGACCGGCTGCCCCCGGACTATCAGGCCATCGCGGGCGCGCGCGTGGCGGGGCATCACTTTTCGCACATCTACCTCATGACGCAGAACGCGGGCGTCCCGTTCAAGGGATTTTATTCGACCAATGGCGGGAGGGTGTTCCTCGAATCGCCCGGTGCGCCATTCCTCGCGGAATTCGATCCGCACGATGAATTTGCCCGGCACATGTTGGGCGTTTCATACGGAGGATTTCTGGTCGAAAGCTGGGACGCGGGCCGCGCCTGGGAACGATCCGGCTCCCTGCCGAAGCAATTGAACCAACAAAATATCGTCATGGAACTCCGGCCGACCAACCTCGTCTGGGATCCGAAGGATCCGAATGTCATCTACCTGACCGGCGGCCACGGATTCGTGTGGAGGTCGGAGGACAAGGGCAAGACATGGACGACCTTGCTCAGCGTCGAGCGACTGCCGGATTGAAAGCATCGCCGATTCGCCGCCGCGTGTTGACGCCCTCCGGCGGCATGTTACACTCCGTGCCCTGCATTGATACGGATGGCTGTGCGCCAACTCGAAAAGGAGTCCGAGATGTCCAAGACTGATGTTCTGAAAAAAACCCGGGCGCGATGCCGCGAACGCGGCGTCGTCATTCCGACGTTCGAACAACTTCGAAATCCCGAAAAAATTCCGGCGACGATCAAAAGACGGCTGGCCAAAATCGGCCTCTGGGACGTCGATCCCCTCAATCTCTTTCGCATCACGTGGAAAAACGACGTCAAGACCGGACTGTTCGGCAAGGTCAATTACATCGAATTTCCGTCCAAACTCACGCGCGTCAAAGCCCGCATTGTCGGTCTTCTCGGCAAATTTTTCCCGACGGGCGCGCACAAAGTCGGCGCGGCGTTCGGCTGTCTCGTCCCGCGGCTGGTCAACGGCGAATTCGATCCGACGACGCAGAAGGCCGTCTGGCCCTCGACCGGAAATTTTTGCCGGGGCGGGGCCTTTGATTCGGCCCTGCTCGATTGCGTGCCGGTCGCGATCCTTCCCGAGGGCATGAGCCAGGAGCGGTTTTCGTGGCTGAAAAAAATAGGCGCGGAGGTCATCGCGACGCCCGGCACCGAGTCGAACGTGAAGGAAATTTATGACAAATGCTGGGACATCCGCCGCAACCGGTCCGAATGCGTGATCTTCAATCAGTTTGAGGAATTCGGAAATCCGGTGTGGCACTACGAAGTCACGGGGCCGGCGATTGAGGAAGTGGTCAGGAGTCTTGGCGACGATCTGACGCTTTCCGGATTTGTGTCCGCGACCGGATCGGCCGGAACGATTGCGGCCGGCGATTATCTCCGGACGCGCTTTCCGCATCTGCGCGTGGTCGCCACCGAAGCGCTTCAATGCCCGACCCTGCTTTTCAACGGATTCGGCGCGCACCGGATCGAGGGCATCGGCGACAAGCACGTGCCGTGGGTGCACAACGTCCGAAACACCGACGTTGTCATCGCGATGGACGACGAAGCCTGCATGCAGATTTTGCGCCTGTTCAACGAGCCGGCGGGCCTTGAACTTTTGAAATCCCATGGCGTGCCGCAGACATTTTTGGACAAGCTTCCCCTTGTCGGCATCTCCGGCATTTCAAATCTCCTGTCGGCGATCAAAGTCGCAAAATATTTCGAGCTGGGCGAGGACGATGTCGTCTTCACCGTCTTCACCGACTCGATGGAACTTTACGGCTCGCGGATCCAGGAACTGCGCGACACCTACGGCGCGTACCAAAAGAAAAACGCGCTCTACGATCGCACCCGCTACATCGACGGCATCGGCGTCGATTACATGCAGGACCTCGGCTACTACGACCGCAAGCGTCTGCACCACCTCAAATATTTCACGTGGGTCGAACAGCAGGGCAGAACGTCGGAGGAATTGAACCGCCTGTGGGATCCGGCGTTCTGGCGGGACATCTTCAAGCAGGGTCCGATGTGGGACGGAGAGATCGAATCATTCAACCGCGACAGCGGCGCTCTGAAAAACATCTGACCTTCGCGTATGCCTCCGGCCGTCACGGTTTCTTGGTTCGCCGAAACAAAGAAGCGGCGGGAGAAGTTTGCCGTGTTGTCGCTGTACGAATCATGGTCGGCGAAAATCGCCGAGGCCGCCGGCGTTCGCGTCCTTCTGGTCGGCGACAGCCTCGCCACCTCCATCCTCGGACTTGAAACGACGCTTTCCGTCACGATCGATGACGTGCTGTATCATACGCGCGCGGTCTGCCGGTCGGCCCGGCAGTCATTTGTCATCGCCGACATGCCGTTTCTGACGCACAACGTCAGCGAGACCGACGCGGTAAAAAACGCAGGCCGGTTTCTGGCCGCCGGCGCATCTGCCGTCAAAGTTGAGGGCGGCGCGGAGATCGCCGACATCGTGGCCGGCATGGTCCGGCGTGGGATTCCCGTGCTGGGTCACATCGGCATGACGCCCCAGCATTTTTTCCGGCTCGGCGGATATCGTGTGCAGGGCCGGGGTAATCGTGAGAGAAAGCGCCTGATGGCGGACGCCAAAGCGCTTGAGCAGGCCGGAGCGTTCGGCATCGTGCTGGAGTTGACGGCGGAGGAATCGGCCGAGGCTGTGACGAAACACGTGGGCATTCCGACGATCGGGATCGGCGCCGGCCGGCGGGTCGACGCGCAGGTGCTCGTGTTTCACGATCTCGTCGGCCTGAACCGGGAATTTTCCCCGAAATTTTTGAAACGCTACGCGCGTCTGGGCGATGAGGCGGTCCGGGCCGTTCGCGGATTCTCGACGGATGTCTCAACCGGAAAATTCCCGGGCAAGGACAACGTCTTCCACGACGCCTGAGTCCCTCCGCCGTATCAGCCGGCGGCGTATTCCCCGCCCTTGTGATATAATCCCGCCATCATGAAACTTGCGCGTGATCCTCAATCTCTGGCCCATGCGCTGGCCCCCGCCCGCCGCCGCGGCGCCCCGATCGGATTTGTCCCGACCATGGGCGCGCTACACGAAGGCCATCAGGCGCTGGTGCAGGAATGCCGCAACGCCTCCGATTTTTCGGTGGTCAGCATTTTTGTCAATCCGATCCAATTTGAGACGTCAGACGCGTTCCGAAAATATCCGCGGAATCCGAAGCGCGACCTGTCGGTTCTTCGTTCGATGAACGTCGACGTGGCCTACTGTCCCGGCGCGGATGTCTATCCGGCCGACACTCTGGTGCGCGTGACCGAAACGACCGTCTCGCGGCTCTTCGAAGGCGCGGTTCGGCCCGGACATTTTGACGGCGTGCTGACGATTGTCGCCAAATTGTTCATGCATGTCCGACCATCGATGGCTTTCTTCGGCGAAAAGGATTTTCAACAGATCTGGCTTATCCGGCGGATGGTTTCCGAATTTCCGTTCGATGTCCGGATCATCGGCGTTCCAACCGTCCGCGATCATCGCACGGGATTGGCTTGCTCGTCGCGCAACGCCTTCCTGTCCGGATCCGGCCGCCGCAAGGCGGCGAGTCTCAATCGGGCGATGTCGGATGCGCTTGACCGCGCCCCAAAACTCCGCACGGCCGATGCGATTGCTTTATCGGTCGTCCGCAAACTTCGCGCGGACGGAGTCCGCGTCCGGTATGCAGTGATCGTCCGCGAGGGCGACTTTGCCCGGGTCCGCGACCGTCTTGCGCTCAACACGCCGTATCGGATACTTGCGGCAGTCACCGTCGACGGGGTTCATCTGATTGACAATTTCCCTTTGATCCTGTCACCTTCGGCTTGAGTACAATCACGTTTGATGCCCGGTTTCGTCTGGGACTACAGCGTGTGCTCAGCCGCCTGCAGGACCGCGAATCGTTTTCCATCATTCAGGCCGATTTGGGCGATGAAGACGCGGAAGTTCGCGGCGGCGCAATCCGGCTCATTGGCGATCTGGGCCTCGAACAGTTCCTGCCCAACATTCTCGATCGGCTTCAAAAATTGTACGGCCGGGAACAGTCGTCATCGGAGCTTCAGTTCACGCTCGACGTGTTTTATGCGTTGCGGCAGATCGGAGGCATCGAAATTGCCGAGGAACTTGCCCGCAAATTTGAACAGCTGACGGAGCGGGTCAGATCGGCGGCGCTCGAGGTCATCGCCGCGCGCGGCTCGTCTTCCGGCGAAATCGACGGTTTTTTTCAGGGTCTTCTGCGGACCGACACGCCCTATCCGAAACTCCGGGCCCAGGCGGTCGGCCTCTACGGCATGATGGCGTCGTCCCACCCCAATCCGAAATCGCTCGTGACGCTGATTCGAAAATGCCTGAAGGACGGTGACGCGCGCGTGGCCGCCGCGGCTGCCGAGGCGCTCGCAACCATTCTCAAGGATCGAGTCTTCGAGTTGCCGGAACTCCGAACTCTCCCGGCCGGCATTCAGGCCGAGCTGATCTCGACCGCGCCGTCCGTTCCGTCGACGGTTCTGGAAGAGGCGCTGAAGTCCGATCAACGGGTCGTGCAGGCCGCGTCGGTCCAGCGGATTCTCTCGTCCGACCATCCGGCCTCGGCTGTCCGGGATGTCATCCGCGTCTACAGTGCGGATATGCGGGAGGAGGTTGTTGTGGCCGACCGGTTGATGGCAAGCCTCGGCCGATGGAACGATTCGAAACAGGACCGGATGATTCTGGTCCAGGCGTTTTTATATATCTTGAAACGCCACGGCGGCATTCTCGAAAAATTTCTTCCGGCGCCGGGAACGGTTCTCGGAGAGATGGACAGGCTCCTGGCCCGCCTTAGGCGGGCGATGCTTCGGACGGGCACCGAAAAAATTCAGGATGATCTCCTGCGCGTGCTGGCGGACAAGGCGCCGCCGGGAAGCGTCTTCGAATCGGTCGATGAAATTTTGCGGCGTTATCCGAAAGAGAAGGAATTGCGGCCGGTCATTCAGGACGTTCTCAACGTGGCGGATGATCGAATTCGAAAACGGATCGCCACCGAAGTGCGCGCGATACCGGCCGGCGCGTTCATGCCGATCAAAAAAATTCTCAAAGTTCTCCCCCCGTTTCGGGAGACCGCCCTGATCGCGCCGCTTCGGCTCATCAAGGATCTGGCCAAATATCATGAGGATGCGGACCTGGAATGGATCACGCTCATGCATCTTGCGGGCGCGGGAGAAATGTCGGCGCTCGCGGGCGTATGCGACGCGATTTTGTTCGAGGAATCCAGCCGGTCATCCACGGCGCCGCAGACCACCGCGCCGGGCGTTTCCCGCGCTCTGGCCGATGTTACGCCGTGGATTCGCGCGGTTTCGATTTCTTCGACCAGCGCCAAAGTCCGGGAGACGCTTCTGGCCCTCATTCGACGGTCGACCCATCCCGGGACGTTTCGCGCGGCGGTCGAAGTCATGTCGGCGAAAGTCGATGCCGAGGTTTCCAATATCCTGATGCTTCGACTGCCGTCACTGAAAGGCGCCATGCGGTTTGTCGCAATTCAGGCCATTGGCCGGATGGGCGACCGCATCCATCTGCCCGTTTTTCTGACCGAACTTCGCGCGCCGGAGGAGGACCGTCAGCTGGCGGGACTCCTCGGCCTCGAAAAACTGTTCGACGCCAATTCGGATCTTCCGCCCGACACGGTCACGGCGCCGTTATATGAACTTCACAACCATCCAAGCCGCTTCGTCCGGGCCGCGTCCATCGGGCTTCTGGTGCGCCTCAACGATGACAACCGTGTCGATCTCGTGTCGGAACTGATTTCAACGGAGGGACCGATCCCTGTCGGCGCATACCGTCTGGTGACCGACCTTATGGCCGGAGAAATTTCGGACGAGATTCGCACGAAATTGTTTCAATCGCTCATGTCGCGGATCGGGCGGATGACGGACGACGAGGAGGCGGTCTGCGAGGCGTTTCGCACAGTGCTGGCGGGCAGGCCCTTTGTCGAATTTTTGAAACCCCAGCGCCAGCGCGCGGACGATGTCCAGGATTTGAAAGAGATGCTGCGCCACCGCACGGCGTCGAAGGCCACGACCGATTACCAGATCGCCAAATCCATCCGGCGCCGCGCCATCACGTTTTTGGACATCACCGGATTTACGCCGCGGGCCGCGCGCATGACTGCGATCGAGCTTGGATTTTTTCTGGTCCAGGTCGAGGATGAGGTCATGCCGTTCATCGAAAACCACGACGGAACGCTTGTGAAGCGCCTCGGCGACGGATTCCTTGTTTCATTTCCGAACTCAACCCACGCCCTTGCGTCGGCGCTTGAAATGCTTCACTACCTCGCTCAAAAAAATCAGCTTCTCCAGGAGGAGGACCGCGTCCGGCTTCGAGCGGGCATCCACGTCGGTGATGTCCTGGTCGACCGCGATGACGTATTCGGCGACACCGTCAATGTCGCGGCCCGGGTCGAGG
>JAHFCY010000031.1:13394-19432 GCA_023249255.1 Candidatus Lindowiibacteriota bacterium
CCCATGTGCATCTGTTTCACCGAGGATGTCTTTCGGGAAATCCCGAGACGAAACGAAGCCATCGAGTACATGGGCCCGACCAAACTCAAGGGCAAGGACGAGCCGATTCCGCTTTATCGCATCCGGCTCGACGTGATTTACGAGGCACAGACCGAGGCGATTCAGAATCTGATGGCCGCGCCTGACTGGCTTCCGAAAATCCAACGTCTGGAGACTGAAATGGAGGAACGCTATCAGCGGTTAAAAGACAAAATCGACGACGCGAAACACATGGTTGAACACGGCGATTTCACCCACGCTGAAGCGCTGGTGGATGAGATCGAGAAGGAAATGCTCTAATGCGCGCTTGCCTCGTCTATCGCTCGTCGGCGCCGACGACTTGTCCGATCGTCTGATCGATAGCCGCCGACAACTGCTGAAGTTTTCCGAATTCTTCAAGAAGCGATGACGCGAGCTTCTGCGGGTCGAGCGGGAGTTTCCGCTGGCACACGAGATAGCCGGTCCCGTAGACTTTGTAGCCTTTCCAGCCCTCGATTGTCCTCCGCGCCGTTTCTGTGAATTTCCGGATAAATTCCTCCTGCGCGGGGAATTCGTCCTCGACGTGCATGTGAATCGGCACGAGCTTGTCCTTAAGTTCATAGTCCTCGACATACGTTTCGAAGTGGATCCCGCCCTGATTGTCGTTGAACCAGTTTCGCTTGTAGACCTGCATGTAGACGCCGCGGTTGTAGATGTCCCAGTCGCCGGTGAACCATTTCGCCCGCCGCAGATTGTTTTCGAGTTCCTTGAAGACCGACTTGAAATCCCGCATGGATGTCCCCTTTCGTGATCCGACGGAGCCGCCCCCGGATGCAAAGTGATATCATGATATACATCATGATATCATGATATCACTTTGATCACCGCCGCCTCCCTCCCGTCCTTGCCGCACGCCCGCCGAGCCTGCGCCGCAGCGCCCGGATCTCCGCCCGCAAGGCCGTTTCCAGATCAACGCCCTGTCCGGCCGCCGCCCGGACCATCCCCAGAAGTTTTCGGCCGCCGGCCCGCGCGTCTTTTTCCGGTCTGCGCGGCCTGACATCCAGTAATCCGAGCCGGTGGGCTTTGTCGTAAATTCGTTTCGCCTGATACAGCGCCGGAAGCGATTTCGGGACGCGGTCGAACGGATTTCCGGATGCCGCCTTCCGCTTTTCCCAGGCCGCGAGAATCTGACCCGGCGTCATGTTCCGCCGCGCCTCGAAAACATGCGGATGCTGGGTGATGTATTTTCGCGCCGTGCGCGCGATGACGGACCGATACCGCGCCCAGTCCGTGTCCTCGGCGCATGCGAAAAGCGTCATCACCAGAAACAGCAAGTCCCCTATTTCTTCGTTGAACATCCGCGGACTTTTGCGCTCGATCGCGTCGACCACTTCGTAAGCCTCCTCGATCAGAAGCGGCGCCAGCGTCCGCAGAGTCTGTCTGCGGTCCCACGCACAACCGCCGGGGCCTCGCAAAACGGTGATCAGGCGGCGGATTTTCTCCCCGTCGTTTTTCATGGCGTAAATCGATCGCGCTGTCGGCATGGTTCAGGAATTCTCCGATTTCAATTCTTCGATCTCCGCGCGGCTTAATGTCCGCCACGCGCCCGGCGGAAGGTCTTTCAATCGCAGCGGGCCGAACCCCACACGGCGTAAATATTCCACCCGAAGGCCCACTTCCGCAAAAATCCTTTTTACTTCCCGCTGCCTCCCCTCTTTCAGGAGAATCCGAACGTGCCGGCCGCCCACTCCGTCCAGAATTTTCGGGGGCGTGATCCGCTGCGGTCTGGTGTCCCGAAACGCGTCGCGCCGCGGGGGCCTCATATCCGCCCGGCCCTCTGCCTGCGCCTGTCTGGATTTGGGCAGAACAAACGGTCGCAGGCTTCGCAGCCGCCTGACGCGCTCGGCCACCTCCGGCGTGAGCGACTGATTCAACCCCACTTCATACGTCCGCGACACGCCGAATCTCGGATGGGTCAACCGTTCCGCCAGAGTTCCGTCGTCGGTCAGAAGAAGAAGGCCTTCCGCGTCCGCGTCGAGCCGACCCACGCTGAAGACCCGCACGGGCAGTTTCATCCGCCGGATGACGTCCGTCAGCGTCGTTTCACCCGGCTCGTCCGCGAACGTGCAGAGCACACCGCGCGGTTTATTGTAGAGGACGTAGACTCCGGATTTTTTCGGAACGACCGTCCGGCCGTCGACTTCGACGCGGTCATGCTCGGGATCGACCGACTGGCCGAGATGCGCCGGCTGTCCGTTGATACGGACGGCGCCGCTGGCAATGAGCTGTTCGCAGGTTCGGCGCGAGCCGTAGGTCGTGTGCCGGGCCAGAAATTTCTGGAGACGGACGAGAGAGGGATTTGACATGGCGCGCCCCGCACGCGGGGCTCAACCGTCAGGGGCTTGTGGAAGGAGTGTTTTCAGTGTCCTTGTCCTCCCCGTCCACCCCTCCTTCCGACAATTCCCGCAGAGTTTTTTTTGCGCATCCGGCCGGCGGGAAAAATTCTTCCGGGCGAAACGCCACGCGTTCAATTTTCAGCGTCTGCAGAACGTCCCGGCCGTAAGGGTAATACTGAATGTCTTTGAGCGGAACCCCGTCGACCTGCCGGAACAGAGATCGAAGGTCTCCGAAATCTTCAGACGGGGCAAAATCCTGGAAGGCGCGCTCAAGGCCCTCCATCGCGAACATGAAATCGAATCCGAGCATGAATCGTTCAGACGTGTAGAGTTCACGGATGAGGTTTCCGTCTTCGTAAATTTTGTACTGGCGTGTCGGGTATCCGTTGAGCGTCGGTCCGGTTTCGACCGTCTCGATCCGAAACGTTCCGTTGTCCACCACGCCGTCCGTGTCGGCCCGATCTGGAAACGGAATGACTGCGTAGGCCTTCTGGACCGCGTCGATCACGTAGATGGTCGAGTCACCGATGTTCGCGATGAGATCGAACCCCTGAACGTCGCCGCCGACCGTCCGAAACCTGCCTTTGTCGATCAACAGCACATTTTTCTGGCGGTTGACGACCTGGGCCGTTTCAGTCTCCTGCGAATAGGACACCGCCTCATAGGTGATGCGGTATCCGGCCATCGCGGCCGACGCGCCCGTCAGCGCCCAGCCGATCCAGAGGGCAAATCCCAACTTGAATGTCTTGGACATAAGGCCGTATTGTTCACGATACGAAGCCAAAAATCAAGGATAATTTGTGACGAAATGCGGGCCACGGTCTGGCCCCGGCTGTTTCGCCATTGACGATCCCGTTTTGTGCATGTTTTGATGCGCGCATGTCAGCTGAATCGAATTTCGTCCCGTGAACGTCCTCTACCGTATTCTCGAAAATAAATTTATTTTCAACCTGATCCAGCAGATTCTCGCTCCGGGGATGTTCCGAAACATCTGGAAACGCCTGAACGCCGCGCTGGAGGCGGAAATCGGCCGGACGATCCGCGTCTTGGAACTTGGATGCGGCACCGGATATTTCAGCCTTGATCGCCCCGCCGTCGAATACATCGGCACCGACATTAACGGCGACTATTTTCCCAACCCCGCTTCGTCCCGAATGTCATATCGAGTCATGGATGCGACGCGCATCGATTTTCCGGATGCGTCGTTCGATCTTGTCTACTCCATCGGCCTTTACCACCATCTGACGGACGAACAGACCCGTGCGTCCCTGTGGGAATCGCTCCGCGTCCTGAAAAACGGCGGCCGGATCATTTTCATCGACGGAATTTATCCGACCTGCCGGCTGAATGTCCTGCCGTGGCTGATCCGCCGGATGGACCGCGGCCGGCACATGCGGACGCTCGAACAGACGACGGAGATCATGCGGACGGAGAATCTGAATGTGACGTCGGCGGACACGTTTTATTTCGCCGTGACGGGTCTTCAGGCCGTCCTGATTCAGATTCGGAAATTATGATCCGCGGCGTGTCTGTGCTAAACTTTCGGGCATGAATCGCTGGATGACGGTTTGGCTGACGGTTGCGGCTCTGGCCGCGCTCCCCTGCGGGTCGACCGCCGCGCAGTTTGCCGAGGTCCCGGCTGTGGCTGTCATCTATTTTGACAACGCCACCGGCCTGGACCATCTGTCGTGGCTTCCGAAAGGATTCGCCGATTCACTCATTCGCGACTTGGCCGCCACCGGCCGTCTGAATGTCGTCCCGCGCAATCAGGTCGAGCACGCCATGGCGACATACAGCGATCTCAAGTCAACCGCATTCGTCAACAAACTTATCGCGCTTCGCATGGCCAAAATTCTCGGCGTGCCGTACCTCATCGCCGGCCGGTTTTCCCGCCGCGACACCGATCTGATCATCGAAATCAAAATATACGACACCAAACAGCAGAGGCAGACCGGATGGCGCCAGATCGAAGGCCCGTCGGACGCCCTGCCGGACCTGGAGAAACAGGCCGCGCTCAAAATCGTGGAACTTCTGGATATCCATCTCGACGATCACGGCCTGATTGAGCTTCTACAGATTCCGACACGCAGTCTCAAAGCGCTTGCCTACTATTCGATGGCCCTCGACGCGATCGACCGCGACGATCGGGACCAGGCGCGATCGTATTTTCAGTCGAGCATCGACGCCGATAAATTTTTTCGGCCTGCGATCGGCGCGATCAGCGGCATGGCGTTTGTGATGTCGGGCAAGGCGATCCTTCGGGCTGAAACTTCCGAGACGGCGGTCCTCGGCGCGTCGAGCATCCAGTCGGTGGACGATCTTCTGGAATTGGCGCGCGCCAACGCGTTTGATTTTGTGATCGGCGAGCCGTCCACAACACCGATTGCGGATGACACGGCCCGGACCAACGTCAAAGTTCCCCTGCAGTTCAGCGTCCGGCCCGACTACGTCAACCTCTGGCTCTACGCCATCCGCCGCATCGGCCGGGACACGGCGGCCGCCGGCCCGGACCGAAAACTGACGTTCGTGCGGCAGGATCTTTTTGACAATCCGGTTTCGATCGGGGTTCCGGAACCGGTTGCCGGCCAGTGGCTCTCCGGCTGGCAGAATCTTCGCATGCATCTGGTCTTTCAAAACCGCGACGGTGCGGTGCTGTTTGAATCTCCCAGGGAGCCTGTCCTGCCGCTCTACATCGGCAACGCGGAGGGACAATTTGAAACCGTGCCGTCCGCGTATTGGAAAGTCGACACGGCGTTTGAGATCGAGAGCGTGCCAAAGGAATTTTTTGAGGAGCCGCTGACGGTCGGTCTTGAGATCGACCGCTGAGTGCTTTCCCGGCGTTTCGAGCGGGTGCAATTGACGCGCCGCTTCGAAAGTTTTATAGTTCAGCCATGACCGCCAACCCGCAAATCGGGTTCGATCCCGTTTCCGCCGGAGGGGCGGACCGGGCGGTGGTCTTCAAATTCTTGTTCGAGGAGGTCAGGGAATATGGTGACACGATGGGTGAGAGCGGTGGGAATTCTTACGGTGCTGGCTTTGGCGGCGGTGCGTCCGGCCTCGGCCGATCTGTTTGATCAGATTTTTACGAAAGGCGGCGCGAAGAAAAAAAACTCCGCGCAGTCGACCGGTCAGGATCGCAGGTTTAAATTCGTCGTCTATCTCACGACGGGCGACGTTTTGAAGGCGGAGGAGTACAAGGGTGGAAGCAGCAGTAAAAACAGCTCGTTCCGCTTTATCAGCAATTTCGAGTCGGACATCGACGTCAAGACCAATTTCATCAAGTACGTCGACATCGACATGATCGGTGATCAGACGCTCGAGGAGGAGTACACTCAGTCCAAAGCCGACCGCGTCTATCTCAAAAATCAGGATTATCTCACCGGCAAGATTGTCGGATTCACTTCGAAGGACGTCCTGGTGACGACGACGTACGGAGACCTCAAGGCTGACATCACGCAGATTCGGTACCTCATGTTCCGAAATCCCGCGGCCATGTCGCAGTCCGAGTCCGCTCCGGCGTCGACCGCTCCGGCGTCGGCCACGCCGTCTTCGACCGAGACCAAGTAGCGCCCGGGCGACTCGACGGGCAGCCGACCATGCCGCGCGCGTGTCTCATCACCTACG
>JAHFCY010000032.1 GCA_023249255.1 Candidatus Lindowiibacteriota bacterium
GTTTTCGCGATGCGGTTGGCCTCGGCCCAGCGATCCGAAATCCACGCGCGCGGCGGTACGGACAGAACATCGGCGCTGACGGACACGGCGGCAAACCCATCGCGTTTCAGCGCCCGGATGGCCTGCGCGATGGCCGTGGTTTTGCCGACCTGCCGTGGCCCGATCAGTATCTGAATCAACCGCGACGGCTCCCGCATCCGTTCCGTCAATACCTTCGCCGCAGGCCTGACAAACATCCCCTTCGACATGGTCCAAATATACCCCCTGTGCGCGGCAGAGTCAACGAATTAGTAGCTGTATCTACTAATATGCATTCAGCCGCCAATGGTCCACGTATGCCCGCCCGATCCGCGCAACTGTAACCGCTTCAAGATCCTCAATGCTTAGAAACGCCGGATGTCCGAAACTGTCAAACTGTAAGTGTGACCCATTTTTCCTTGTCGATTTCTGGTTCGTGTCGGCATGGTTCGCCGTGTGAACTTCAGCCGGGCATCTTCAGCGACAATGATTGCTGATGGTGAACAGACGCAGCGGCGACATTCACTCCAAATAACAAATATCTGGCGCGGGAGTAAGCGACATAGTCTAAATACGGGTTGTTATCACCGTGGCGAAGATATTGAGCATATGATCCCATTCTCGCTGTGGAGGAACGACGATCTTTGGAATCGGATGCCGGCCAACACGACGGCATCCGGCCAGAATTTCCTCCGATTGTCAGTAAAGTGCGCTTGACTTATGGAGTTTAATGGGTAAGATCACTTTACCAGAGATAATCACAGGTAAAGGGAGGTCAACCTGAAATGGCGCGGATCACGGGAACCTATCGAACCAGTGTTGTCGGAGGGGAAAAGATCAACGCATTCGTTCCGCATCCTCTGCCGCCCAAGGGGCCGGCGATCCTCATCAAAGGAGAACTTGCCGAACTTCATGCCCAGGCCTTGGCCGCCATAGGCAGGCTGGCTGTCGCCGCGGACTTGGTGCCCAGCACGAACTGGTTCTTGTATGGGTTCGTTCGGAAGGAGGCGGTCATTTCCTCGCAGATCGAGGGCACCCAGGCCACGTTGATGGATGTAGTCGCGTACGAGGCCACGCGAAAGGCCGAGCGGCCTGCGGACGTGGAGGAGGTGTGCAACTATATCGACGCTCTGGCATTCGTTCGATCCGAGATTTCCAAACCAAAAGGGTTGCCGCTTAGCATGCGGCTCATCTGTGCGGCGCACAAACGCCTCATGCGCGGTACGCGCGGAGCCGACAAGCAGCCCGGTACCGTCCGCACGACGCAGAACTGGATCGGCGGCAACCGGCCGGGGAACGCGCGATTTGTTCCGCCGCCCGCGAACTATTTGCCGGACGCGCTCTCCCATCTCGAACGCTGGATTCATGGGGCCGATCCGATCCCGCCGCTGGTTAGGGCCGGTCTGGCGCATGTCCAGTTCGAGACCATCCATCCGTTTCTGGACGGCAACGGCCGAATTGGGCGGCTGCTCATCACTCTCCTGTTGGAACACTGGGGCATTCTCAATACGCCGGTTCTCTACTTGAGCCTCGCCTTCAAGAGACACCGGCCGGAGTATTACGAGCGCCTGTCGAAAGTGCGCGCGAATGGCGACTGGGAAAATTGGACGAAGTTTTTCCTCCGGTGTGTCACGGAATCCGCAACGGACGGTGTCAGCGCCGCCAAGCGGCTCTTCGATCTGATCAGTCGTGACCGCGGCGCCGTCGCCCGGCACAAGGCGACAACCGTGTCTGCCATCCGTCTTTTTGACCTGTTGCCGGAGAATCCGATGGTCACGCTTCCTCGAGCGCTGGACCTGCTCAAGACGACGAAACCCACGGCAGGGAAAGCCATCGACGCGCTCCGCCGAGCGGGTGTGCTTAGTGAGATCACCGGAAAAAAGCGAGGCCGAGTCTACGCCTATCGGTCATACCTGAAGGTGCTGGCCGAAGACACGGCGACGGCCGAGTGAAGTCTTATAATAGGAAGGACACACACGAAGATCCTCTTGAACCAAAGCCATTTCACCAGCTGATTCGACCCATTTGTAAATATGTCACCCGCCGGCCCTCCGCGCCTCGTCGAGCCGAGGCTTCATGATGGGGGATAATTGGGGGATGGGATCCCAGCGGATTTTCGCAAGCGAGTCCGGGCGCTCTTTTGCAAGCTCGGAGTATTGGACGCTGTACAGATCCGGACCGACCTCGACCTCATCGCGTCCGTGGAGCGCGGCCAAAACCGCGTCCCGATTTTGCAGTTCGAATGGGATTTTTTCTCTTGCCAGCGCTTTGGCCATTCGCACGGCAGAGACGAACCATCCCGGCGAGTCGACCCACAGCACAAAGTCCCAAGAGCAGCCATCCGCGTGATAACGGGGCGATATCATGATCCCGTGCGGGTGGCCGAAAACGATTTCCCAAGGATGACACCCGGACCAAGCCCGTGAACAAAACCATTTTTGAAAAGCGACGGTGTTATTCGGAGGCAAATCGAGCAGTCCGCCGTGCCTGCCGTCGGCTTTTTTCTTGTACTTTTGCAGAGGAGAATAGGGGCGAAGTTCTTTGAATACGGCGTCGTAGGCACAGGCCGCTGTTTTCAAGTATCGAGTCCGAGTCATCCGGGAAAACTTTGAAAAATTCATCGCCAGATCAAATGCTTTTTCGATAGACCAAAGTTCCCGTTCCGGAATGGGTCGAAAGTTCCGGGGCCAAGTCAGGTCCCGGCGGATTTTGCCGGTGCGGCAGGACGGGGGCAGATGTTTTTCCACGAACCGATTGTATCCGGAAAAATTTTTCAATGCCTTCTTCAATCGCCGTTCAATCTGACCCAACGCCATTTCCCACAGCGCCTCGCCGTTGACATAGCCGGAGACGGTGTGCGTTTCAAATTTCACTTCGCGCCCCCCGATTTCCCACGACAGATCACAACTTCCCGGCGGAATCTGAAGCCGCGCGTAAAGAACTCCGTGATAAAGGACAAAATGACTGGGACACCAGAGTCCCCGGCTGGGCATCACGTACGGACCCCACCACGCCACGTCGCTTGGGTCGTCGATGGGCTGTGTTTTTTTGAGAAGGCGATAAACGCTGTTCAATAGAATGGGGAGTGTGGCTGTAAATTTCATTTGTTACGCCTCATTTCCGCACATCAAAATCGTTTTACACTGCGGACACCGGTATCTTCTTTTGGATTTACCGACCGGCGAAAACCGAAACCCCGTATCGGAACCCGGTGCGGACGGCTGAACAACGATAAGCAATCCTTCAATGGTTACATCCTCTTCGAGACCGCATTTGGCGCAGGAGAGAAGTTCCCGGTCGTCGACAAACATTCCCAGCTGTGTGGCCCTGCGCCGAAGGCTTTGCAATTGAGCGGCCAACTCATAAATTTTGGAGAACTCCTTTTTTTTCTTCATTCCCCCAAACGTATGCGGGATGAGCGGGGTTGTCAAGGAAACCATTGTACAGTGTCAGATACGATCAATTGACTGCAAAGCTGTAAGTGTGACCCCACCGTTCGCAGCATGACCATTCTCGGCGAAGGCAAAAATCCGGGCCGGGAGCATATGCTTCAACTTGCCAGGAAGGCGGGCATCTCCAAACGCGAGGCCGGCAGCATCATTGATGAAGTGCTTGCCGCCGTCCGCCGCTGGAAAAAATTTGCCGATCGAGCCCACCTATCAAGCGCGTCCGCCCGCCAAATCGAGGCATCGTTTCCGGACTTGACGAAATAGCCGCGCGCCGGGCGTCATTCCTCATCTTTCAATGTTTCACACTCCGTCCCCGCGTCCGCAGCGGATCACGGTCGGGTCCGGGCGCGGCCGGATCGGTTCAGAGAGGACATTCGTGTCGAGCAGGTAATTCACGAGAAATCCGGCGGTTTGCGGCCCGGCGACCGGTCCCGCTTGATCTCAAGGTCCACCCCGATGAGTCCTGATCTGCGGATAAACTCGACCGTGGAAGACTTCTTCTTCCGGAGTCTTCCCTTCACTTTCACCACTTCATAATGACCCGTTTTCCGGCTGCCGACAAAACGAATCCGGCCTTGTGCCCTTAAATCGCGGAGGTCTCGTTCAATAGTCCTGCTCCGCACTTTGAGCATCCTTGCCAATGAATCGGCCGTGAGTTTTTGGCCTCCAATGATGCTGGACAATATGAATTCCCGGCGCGATTCACGGCCTTCTTTTATTCCGACATTTATTCCGTCATTTTTACGGCCGCTTTTACCACCCGTCGGTTTGGTGATGCCCGGCGGGCGGATGAAGGTCACTGTAAACGTGTATTCGTTCCAGTCGAACGTTGGCGCGTCTATGCCGCGATCCTTGCAAGCGTTCAATATCTTCTCGATGCCTGTGCCGATTTTCTCGGCAATTTGGGCTCGCGCCATCAGATCGCCGATGAGAGGATTTCGTGTACGGCTGACCCGGCCGAAATCTTCCCGCGATATCGATGTGACCAAACCGCCGGGATTGGCGAAGATCACGCGATCCGCAAAAACCTCAACCACCGACGCGCCTGTCCTATCGAAATAATTCCGGTGAAAGATCATGTTGATGACGATTTCATTGATAGGGCTTGTTTGCACCTTCCTTCACGTCCACGATGGCGACGTTCCGGAATCCGGTTACAGTCAAGTCGATGGGTGGATCGCAGTTGCGGGCGATATCGACGATCTGTGATTTGAGGCGGTTGGTGAGACGAATCCCCGGAACGCTTTTGTCGTCCGCCACGCCGAGGAAGATGCGACCGCCTGACGCGTTGGCAAATGCCACCATCTCCCGGTCGAGTTTCGAAAATTCAGACTTGAACTCGACGCTGTACCCTTCGCCCTCCTGCAGAATCAAATCGAATTCCTTCACCTTCACAGTCTAAACATCCTATCTCCACTTTTGTGTTTGTCCATTTATTTGAGATGGCAGGTCATACCAACCTCGCCAAAAGTTCAGCGATGGCCGGCTCGTTTTTTAACACGTCCCGCGCGGTTACGCGGACGACTTTGTAGCCGGCGCTTTCGAGGCGTTTGTCGCGGACTCTGTCGGCGCGGAGTTGTTCCGGGGAGAGGTGATGGGCGCCGTCGACTTCGAGGTCGTAGCGGGCGCCAAAAGGGGAGACGACGAGAAAATCGAGTTCGTCGCGGGATTCTCGGAAATGGTGGTGATACCAGAGGCCGGTTTTGGTGAGCAGTTCGGCCATTTTGGATTCGGAGGGTTCGATGATATCGGACGGCGTCTGGCCGGAGACGTAACCGGAATCGACATAGTCGGCGAACTCGCCCAAGTATCCGCCGGCTTTTTTGCATTTGTCCAGATTGCCGACGACATGCAGCGCGCCGCGGGCTCTTGTGACGGCGACGTTGAGAAGCTGGTCAGTCTCGGCGACCCACTTCGCTAAGCGATCGGGGATTCCGTCCGACACCACCGGCGAAAAAATCATGAGATCGCATTCGTCGCCCTGAAACAAATGGGCGGTGCCGACCGTCAACCGGCCTTGGACCTCGTTCCACCACGGCTGGCGGCGGATCGACTCCTCGATTTTTTCCATCTGGCCTCGAAACGGCGTGACGACGCCGAACGTCAGCGCGGTGTTGCGCAACAGGCCGGACGATGACCAGTTCGACAGCAGATTGACGACCGCATCGACCTCCGCGGCGTTGATGGAGCTCCGGCGGGTTTCAGGTACTTGGCCTTTGACGTCATGCCAGAACACGCCGAGCGGCTGGCCGTGTAATTTTTCCTCGAGCGACTTCACCGCCGTACGAAGCACCAGCCGGCCCTGATAAAAAACTCGGTTGGAAAATTCGATGACGTCGGGATGGGAACGATAATGCTCGGCGAGAAATATTGTCGAGCTTTCCCGCCCGACGACCGCGGCTTCGGAGACATCGTAGAGAGAGCTTCGCGCGTACGACCAGTCGGTCAGCAGATCCTCGGCGCCCAATTCGGCCGCGATATGAATTTCGCGGTCGAGCCGGATGCCGCTGATGTGGCGGAGTTGGTTCGGATCGCCGATGATGAGCGCGCGTTTGGCGCGGAACAAGAGAGGGATAGCCGACGGAATATCGCACTGGCTGGCTTCGTCGATGATGACCAGATCAAACAGTCCGGGTTCCAGCGGCAGAGCGCGGCGGACGGAAAGATTGGTCACGATCCAAACCGGCAGAAACGATCCGAGCGTCTGAATCGTGCGGCTGAAATCCTCCATCATGCGTTTAGCCTGCGGGCCGGTTTTGCTGTAGCGGACGCGTTCGGCCAAGTCGAAGAACCTCCGCGCGGTGTGCATTGCCACATCCTGTTTCTCGCGAATTCTGCCGGTCCACCGGAATTTCAACGCCTCGCGTGATCGTTCGGTTTTTTCGCGTTTGAGAGTCTGCCACTTCTCCCGCAGAGTTTCGGCCCGCGGCTGGTTGCGGATGTTGTTCAGCTCGGCCCAGTACGCCCGGCGCGCCTCGACCCAAACCGTGAAGTCGCGCAATTTTTGAAAGGCGTCAGCGAGCGAACTAAAGTCAGGCGGCTCGGTCAGGCCCGACGACAATTCCTTCTGAACGATTCCCGGGGTGGGCAAAACACATTCCTGAAATGTTTTCAGAATTTTCCGGGCAAGGCGGCGCGGCAGAAACAATTTTTGAATCCGAAGCCAAAGGCCCATCGGCGCAAGGCCCGCGATCGCGAGGACCTCGCCGAAAGATTTTTGCAATCGCGCGGCCGGGATGACCGGCAGATTTTCCGGATCGGTCGCGTCGGTCCAAGACGGCGGCACGGATTCGGCGGCCGTCAGCATGGCCTGTTCCGCCACGCGCATCTTGTTTTGCGTTTCATCGAGACGCGACATTTCCTGACGGACCGCGGCGATTCGCTTGTCGATCGCGAGAAGTTCCTCGATGGACGCCACGCCCTCGGACACTTTCGGCCGGCCGGCCAAAGCGGTCAGACGGTGGGTGATGTCCTTACTGCATTCCTCCATGCGTCTGCTGTTTCCCAAACGCAGAGTCCAATCGTCGTCGCCGAGAATTTCGCGCAGGCGCTCATAAACGACATCCACCGCTTTGTTGTTCCGGCTGGCGAAGAGGACCGCCTTGCCCGCGGCGGCGCAGCTGGCCATGAGGTTGACCACCACCTGGGATTTTCCGGTGCCGGGCGGGCCGGTTACAACCGTGAGCGGCCGAGTCAGACCCGATTTCGCGGCGAGTTCCTGCTGGTCGTTCAACGACAAAATTTCCAGCACGGGTGTCTCCGTTTCGCCGCCCGGGGCCGCGGATGTCTGTTTGTCCGGAACGAGAATCGGGCCGAGCGCGGTGTCCATCGCGCGCGCGAGCAATTCGTCGTTGTTGGTCAGCGCGTCGAGTTCTTTTCGAAGGTTTGCCGTGAACTGGTTTTTCTCGCTGCGAAACAGGATGGGCCGGTTAATCCAGCGCGGCGACTCCGACCGGCCGTCCGGCAGAGGGTCGATGCGGTCGGGGCGGAAAAGTTTTGCGTCGAGCCCAAGATGCTCGATTGCGGCGCGAAGGCGCGCGGCGAACGATCCGTACGATCCTTCAAGTTCGTTCTGAATCGTCCGGCGCTCCTCCGCTTCGAAGTGCTGTGCGGCAAAGATATGATGGTTGACCGTCACCGCGTTCGGATCGGTCGGCCGCATGAGATAACGGCCATCGGAAGACGGCATAAGTTCCACTTCCACCACAAAAAGCGGCGACAGCTTGTCGCGATTGTCGACAAAGACCGGATATCCGTAATAAAACTTGTCGGACGGCCCGACCCGCGCGGCGCCGCGGGTCAGTATCGGCAGATCTTCAGCCGGCAACTGCAACTGGACTTCCGGCTCCTCGGAATGAAAGAGCGGCTCGGCGTCCGTCCACGGCGAAATGAAGGACTGGCGATGCTGGCTGAGGTCGAGCTGAAGGGAATGACGATCCTCTTCTTCGATACAGGCCAGATAAAACTGAAGCAGGCGCGCGAAATCGGATTTGTTGCAATTCCGCCGACCCGTCGAGTCGGCGCTCCGGAGTTCGGATCTTGCGCGCCCGGGCAGTTTGGTTTCGAGGACGCGATCGAGATCGGATTTCAATTCCTTCATGGTGCGGTACCGTTCGGCTGGATTATTCTTTAGGCAGTTATGGACGATTTCCGCGAGCGGCGGCGGGATGTCGGAATTGACCTTTAGGATGTCCGGCGCGGGAGATTCCAGAATCTCGTGATAGAGTTGATCCAGAGTCTCGCCGTCGAAGGGCGGACGCAGGGCGAGCAGTTCATAGAGAACGACGCCGAGAGAATAGACGTCGGTTCGTTCGGTGATCTCCTTTTTGCGGATCATCTCGGGACTGATGTAGTAAGGCGATCCGAGAACCTCGTTGGTGCGCGTTCGGATGGATCCATCGGCGAGTTTGCTGATGCCGAAATCCATGAGTTTGACCATGCCGTGCGAGTCGTAGAGGATATTCTGCGGTTTGACGTCGCGGTGAATCACCCGTTCGCGGTGCGCCGCGGCGAGGCCATCGCAAGCTTGCCGGGCGGCGTCGATGACGATGCGGAAAAAATCATCATCGAGGATCGTCCGAACCCGATTTTTGGCCGGCAGATCGGCGAGGCGTCCGGAGGCAAACTGAAACGCGTCCGATCCGCGCGCGAACCGGTTTTCCTTAAGGTGCCGGATGATCTTGTCGAGTGTCAGGCCCTCGAGGTACTGCATGACGTAGTAATAGAATTCGTCAGTTTCACCGTGGGAATAGACGACGACGATGTTCGGATGCGTAAACCTGGCGAGGATCTTGCTCTCCTGCTGAAACCGTTTGAGGATTTGCTCATTGTCTTCCATTTTGGGAATGACTTTGACCGCAACCTCCCGATCCAGCGACGTGTCATGCGCCAGGTAGACTTTCCCCATCCCGTGCCCAAGAAGCCGGGTGATGTTCAGGTTCGGAATTTTGATCGACCCCGGACCGCCACCAGCGCCGCCGCGGGCTTTCCGGAACATCTCTTCGATCTTCCGATATTTCTTTACTTTTTCAGCGATTTCGGGGTCATCGCGGTAGGGCGGTTGCGAGAGGTCGGGCTCGCGCCCTTCCTCGATGTCGTCCAAATACTTCAGGAACAGATCGTCCGTTTCAGTCTTCATCCGGCACCATCCCGGCGAGTTTAGCGATGATCCGTTTGTGCCGCATCCGCATCGCATCCTCCGTCTTGCCGCGACAGTCCGCCAGTTCCTTGAATGCATATCCGAGAATATCGCGATCTATCACGATTTCGCGTTCCTCGCGCGGCAACCGGTCTAGCAGCGATTCGAGCAGAATCTGGTCATCCCAGATTTTGTCCGGCGACGTCCGCTTCTTCTGAAGCGCATCGGCCGCCATCCCGCCGCCGGTCGTGTCGAGACGGATTAGCCGGCTGGCCCGGCGTTTGTCGGCGTCGTGGCGCCGGATTTGGTCATAGATCTGTGTTTTCACAATGGTGTACAGCCATGCGATGAATTCCCCTTCGCTCGCAAAAACCAGAGACCTGCCGCCGTCCTGCGCTTTCCGAACCGATTCAAACGCCTTAAACATCGACTCCTGAACGATGTCCATGGAATCCATTTTGCTCCGGAGTTTGTTTCCCATTCGAATCCGCGCCAGCCGATGTATCCTGTCCTGATATTTTTCGAGCAGAGAATGGATGGCACCCAGCTCACCGGCGCTCACGGCATCCAGGAGTCGCAGCGTTTCGGAAAAACGGGATTTGGCGATCATCAGGCTGCACTCTATCATGGGCAGGGTGGGGCCTCTACCCGGATTCAATGAGGGCAGCCGGCGCGACCAGGACCGTCATATTGTCGTCGGCGCCTTTTTTCCGGGCGAGTTCGACGATCCTCTGCGCAGCCTGTTCGGCGTCTGTGGAGGACCGAAGCCGTTGGCCCAGTTCCGGAATGTCCACCACGTCGCTGACGCCGTCTGTGGTCAGGATGATATAACGGTCTTTCGGCGACAGAATGTAACTGCCGGTGTCCGGCATCGCGTGCAGGCCGACTTCACGCATCGTTCGATCCCCGAATGCGCGGGTCGGCATCAGGCCAAGCCCCTTGTGCAGATAATAGGGCGCCTTCACAAGCGCACCGGCGGTCGTGACGCGGTCTCTTTCGGTCGGATCGTCGATGCGATGGGAAGGAGTCAGCCGGCAGATCGACTCCGGGCCGGCGACAAAAATCGCGCAATCACCGGCGTTGGCGTAGACCATCGTTCGGCAGTTAATGAATGCCGTCGCGGCAGTCGAGCCGCAATCGTATTCCCGCGTGGCCCGTTCGGCGGCACGGTAGGCCATCTTCATGGCGATTTCGCGGTCGCCGATCAGTTCCAGCGCATGGAAAAATTCCGCCGATACCGTGTGTACCAGAACGTCCGCGACGGCCGAACCGCCGTGGCCGTCATAAACTCCGAGAAACGTACCCGTCTTGTTTTTTTCCAGGATGCTAAACCGATCCTCCATCGTTTTCCGGTTTCCAAGATTTTGACAAACCCCGACCCGACTCTGTCGAAACATCCCGATTTCCTCCTCCAATATTGTCAGGCCCGATTCGGCCTGTGCTATGGAAAACGAAAGACCCGGATGGAAGCGAACAGTGCGGAATCAGAATTGGAGTTGTTCATAAAAATAAAAACGCGGGGGATCGCCCTTCCCGGCGTCCCCCGCTCAAAACCACCCTGCCTGCGAGTCAGCGGCTTTCCGTCGCCATCTGCGCGGTGGTCGAGTCGCATTCCGCCGGACCGCCCAGCCGGGCCAGATTCAGCGCGGCCGATGCGTGTTTGGGATCGAGGTCGACGGCTTTTGTGTATGCGGCTCTGGCCGCTTCCATGTCGCCTGATTTTTCCATCGCGATGCCGAGATTGTTAAAGAGCGTTGCCGGCGCTTTCGCGAGTTTGCCGCCCTCCGTCAGGATGTCCTTCGCGCCCGCGAAGTCCGATTTCCGGATCCGCAGATATCCGAGGTTGTTGTAGGACCATGGAAACTCCGGCGATTTTTGGATGGCCGTCTTGAACGACTCCTCGGCCGAATCGAAATCGTCCAGTTCCATGTAAGCCATGCCGATCACGTTGTCGATCGTGCCGTCTTTGGGATTAAGCTCCACGGCCTCCAGCGCGTTTTCGAGAGCCTCGCCGAATTTTTCGAGTTTGAGTTGTGTCCGCGCCAGATGCTTGAACGGCTTTGAAAATTTCGGCCATGCGCCGCACACTTTTTCGAATTCCGTCTCCGCTTCGTAATACGATCCCTCGTCAAACAGACGGAGGGCGTTCGCGTAGCGCATCTCCGTCGACATCGTCTGCGATTTCACCGATTCCGCTTTTCTGCCGGGTGTCTCAATCGCCGGGACCGGCGCTGTCGTCCTGACAAGCGGCTCGGACTCGGCCTTGCCTGAGCATCCCGTCATCTGCGTCATTCCCATCGCCATCCCCGCCGCTACAACCAATCCGTAATAGAGCCGTTTCATGTTTTGTCACCTCCCGGATTCATCCGGTTTTTCGTTTGCCCGCCCCGATGGCGGATTAGGGAAGTAGATGCAAGACAAGGTCCGAATGCCCGCAAACGAAATCGAAATCGATGTACTGCCTGACGGGCAACGGGTTGGGCTGAAGGCGTTCAAAAAAACAAATCCGCGGCGGCGGCCGTCGGTGTCGCACGCGCGCGACAGCATGTACCGGAAAAGGTACGATAAGGGCTCCATGGATGAATGGCGCAACCCGGATCCATTTCCGACTCCGGCCCCAAACGACGTCCACGTCTGGCTTGCCGATTTGTCGCGGCGGCGCGACGCGGCGCGCAGTCTCCGAGATATGCTTTCAGCAGACGAATCGGAGCGAGCCGATCGATTCCAGCTGGACGAATCACGCGATCGATACATTGTCGCGCGGGCAACCTTGCGGCTGATTCTCGGTCAATACCTCCGGCAGAATCCGGCCTCGCTGAAATTTTCATACGGTCCGAAAGGAAAACCCATGCTGGAGACGGGCGGGGAATTTGCAACCATTCACCTCCTCTCCCCCCCACGGGGGGAGAGGATTGAGGTGAGGGGGGACGCAACGCGCGAATCTTGCCACCCTCACCCCGACCCTCTCCCGCCAAAGGCGGGGGAGGGGGCACGTGAACAGTCACGGGATTTTTTTTATTTTAATGTGGCGCATTGCGGCGCACTGGCGCTCTACGGATTCACCCGCGCCGGTCCCATCGGCGTCGATCTTGAATACGTGGATCGGTCGACAGCCGACGTCGACGATATCGCCCGGAGATTTTTTTCCGCCGCGGAATTCGCCGCGCTTGAGTCCCTGCCGACGGAACATCGCCGACTGGGATTTTTTAACGGATGGACCCGCAAAGAGGCGTTCGTCAAGGCTGTCGGGGACGGGTTGTCCATGCCGCTGGATCGGTTCGAAGTCACGCTGGCGCCGGACGTTCCCGCGAGGCTCGTGCGATTCGAGGACGATCCCGACGCGGCCGGTCGTTGGTTTATGGCGTCAATCGAACCGGCCGAACAATGTGTCGGCGCGGTCGCCGTGCGGGGCCGCGTGAACGGACTGTCCCTCTGGCGCGCCCCCGAATTTTAAATTCCAGCGATCAAAATTTATCGGACGCCGAGCCGTTCCAGTTTTCTGTAGAGCTGACTTCGGGAAATGCCGAGTCGCTGGGCGGCGGCGGAGTGGTTCCCGCCACAGGCGGTTAGAACCTCGCGCAGAATTTCCGTTTCGTGTTGATCAAGCCGGCGATGCAGTTCGCCTGCGGCGCCGTCCGGGACAGCCGCAATCGCGAGCATTCCTTCGAGAACCGCATCGGTCACGCGTTCCTGCGAGAGGATGACCAGCCGCTCGCATAGATTTTTCAATTCACGGACGTTGCCGGGCCATCGGGCGCGGCGGAGCATCTCGCGCGCTTCCGGAGTCCACGCGAGCGCGGGACGGCGATGCCGTTTGCAAAATAAATCCGTGAAATAATCAGCCAGAAGTTCAATGTCCTCGATGCGGGCGCGCAGGGGCGGCAGTAAAATCGGGATGACGTTGAGCCGGAAAAACAAATCCTCGCGAAACCGCCCCGCGGCCGATTCCGCTTTCAGATCCCTGTTGGTGGCCGCGATCAGCCGGACGTCGGCGTGACGGACGCGCTCGCCGCCGAGTCTTTGAATCTCGCCCGATTCGAGGACACGGAGCAATTTGGGCTGGACCGTCATCGGCATCTCTCCGATTTCGTCCAGAAAGAGCGTGCCGCCGGCGGCCATCTCAAACTTTCCCTTTTTCGGCGCGACCGCGCCCGTAAACGCGCCTTTTTCATGACCGAACAATTCCGATTCGATGAGCGTCTCCGGCATCGCCGCCGCGTTGACGGCGACGAAGGGGCCGCCGGTTCGCCCGCTGTGCGCGTGGATCCATTCGGCGACAAGTTCCTTGCCCGTGCCGCTTTCGCCGCTCAAGAGTACCGTCGCGTCGGTCGACGCCACGCGCCGCGCCGTTTCCATGGCCGCGCTCCACGCGGGCGACCGACCGAGCGGTTCGTCGATCCGCGCCCGTTCCGACAGGATCGTCACGCGATCTTTGATTTGTTCGTAGTCGAGCGCGCGGCCGATCGTGACGAGGACTTTGTCGATCGAGAGCGGTTTTTCGAGGAAATCAAACGCGCCGGACTTGACCGCGCGAACCGCTTCGGAGAGCGTCGCGTTCCCGGAGATCATCACAACCGGGACGCCGGTTTCCCGTAATCGCGCGAGGACCCAGAGGCCATCGTGATCGGGCAGGCGCACGTCCACCAGCGCCAGATCGGGATGAAACGACGCGGCCATCGTCAACGCCTCTTCCGCGCCCGACGCTTCCGCTACTTCGTATCCCTCCCGTTCGATTCCCATTCGAAGACTTTGCCGGATGCCTGTTTCGTCGTCCACAATCAAAATCCGGCGGGACATGTTACACGCGGGCGAGCGGAACGTGCGCGCGAAACGCCGCGCCGGCCGCGTCAGAGAACGGCGACGCGTCGAGAAGCCGCAGATCGCCGCCGTGTTCGATCATGATTTTTCGGCTCACCGCAAGGCCCAGCCCCGTCCCGCCGGCTTTCGTCGTGAAATACGGCGTGAACAGAGTCCGCCGCCGATCCACGGAAATACCGGGACCGCTGTCGGCGATCATCAGAACGACGGCGTCTCCATCCTGACGCGTTTGGAGATGGATCACCGGACGGACAGGCGGGGACAACTTCGGCGCCATCACATCCAGCGCATTTTGAATGATGTTGCGAACGACCTCGGCGAACATTCCGGCGTCGATCATGGCTTGCGGCAGGCTTTCCGCATAGTCTTCGACCCACGTCACGTCTCCGGCTTTTTGCCGGAATCCGTCCACGACAGCGCGCACCGCCCGGTTGAAATCGCCGGCGGCGGGACTTGGAACGGGAAACCGCGCGAAGGAGGAAAATTCCGCGAGAAGTTTTTCGAGGTTCGAAAGTTCCGTCAGGACCGTCGACGATCCCTTGTCGACGAGTCCGGCAAGACCGGCATCTTTTTCATTCGCCGCGCGCGCCAGGAGCGTGATCGTGGTTTTGATGGGCGACAGCGGATTTTTGATTTCGTGCGCAAGCATGCGGGCCGCGTCCTGCCAGGCGGCGAGTCGTTCCGCGACGAGTCGTTTTTGCTGGGCCTCCTCAAGCGACGCGGCCATGTATGAAAATGCGTTCGTCAGATCGCCGACCTCATCCCGCGTTGCCGGCGGCAGAGCCGACGGCGGACGTCCCTTCGATATGTCCGCCGCCGCGTCCGCGAGAATCCGGATCGGCCGGGTGACGTGGGTTGAAATCCGGTAAATCGTGAACCATCCCGCGGCCAGCGCCAGAAGAAACAGAATGCCGCCGCGCGCGATCAATCGACGAAACACATCGCGGCCCTCGTCGTCGGCTCTGGAAAAAACAAGCCCGGCCAGAACCGGGCCGCCGGTCAGCATCCACGGTTTCGTCGCGGCAAAATCAAACGGAGGCGGCGCGGCTGAAGTCTCCGACGGCGGCGTCCCCAGCGTCACCTGTCCCGAAAACATCCGGCTCATGTCGGACAACATGTCGGACAGATCCAGTCCGCCCTCGATATCTCCAACCCGGCGATTCCGGATCAGCACCGGGACGCGAAATCTCAACATCGATGAACCGGACGCGATGTACGGAACCCGGTCCGGCGCCGAATCGGCGGCGTCGTCAAAATCGGCCATGCGATGTCCCCGGGCCAGAACCGCGCCGGATGGCGCGATCGCAGTCAGTTCCTGTAATCCCGACTGCGGCGCGCGGACGGACAGAACTTCGATCAGCCGGCGCCGGGCCGAAGCGTTTTTCGGAGCGTCGCGGACCAGCAACCCGATTTGAACGTCCTGTGAAATCGTCTCGATCGACTCGATCAGCGCACGGGCGCGCCGGTCGCCCTGATCCATGGCCATCGACGCCAGCATCTTGGCCTGCTCGGAACTTCGCTGAACGAATGACGACCGGACTTGAAAATAGAGAATGGCCGCAACCGCGGCCATGGAGAAGACCAGCACGCCGCCGACGAAGAGACCGAGGCGGACATGAAGACGCATCGGACGCCTACCGCGCGAGACGAATGCCGGCGGGCGACGATGCCGGATCGAATTCGAATTCAGCCGAGGCGGCGCGGTCGCCCAGAACGGCGTACGTCGTCAGATAGAACAGCGGAATGGCCGGCATGTCGATCAACAGCATCTCGGCGGCCCGGTCGATCGACGCGTCGGACGAACAGAGTCCGTCAAACGCGGCGTTCGCGTATCCGGTCACGTTGCCCGGGCCGGCGGAATGAAACCGGCGCGCCAGCCAGTTTTTCGCGGATCCGGAACGCGGCCAGCTTGCCAGCGCCATCTCGAACTGTCCGGACATCATCCGGTCCGAGTATCGTTCCCACGGAGCGCGGTCAATCGACAAGAGAACATTGAGAGACTTGAGATCGGCTTGAATGCGCTCGGCCACCAGCGAAAACGCGGGATCTTCCGCCGGGATCAACAGCCGCACGCGGACAGGCTTGCGCGGATTTCCGATCAGCGCCCGGGCTTTGGCGATGGACCTGTCCGGCATTTTCAGCGTGCGGCCCGCGGACGGCGCCGGGGCGGCGGCCGGCAAAAATCCGGCGGCAAGCGTTCCGCGATTGTTCAGCAATACGTCGAGCGTCGAGCGGCGGTCGACCGCGTAGGCGACGGCTTTGCGAAAACTAAGATCGCCCACGACGGGTTGGGACAACCGAAACAGGATCAGCATGAGCGTTCCCGATTTTCCCCGGACAATCCGGTTGAGGTATGTGGTTGATCCGGTGAATCTGGAAAATTCGGCGTCTGTCATTTCGTGGACGTCGACGTCGCCGAGTTCAAATCTCTCCAGTCTGGACCGTGCGTCAGTATCGACGAAAAAAACAATCGTGTCCGCGGCCGCTCCGTCTGCATCCCCGCTTTCCGTCCGGCGCGACAGGACGATTTCCGACGGCGAAACCGCATGAATCCGGTACGGCCCGGAATCGAAGCCGGGCGGCGTTTTCGGATACGCCGCAAGCGGCGAGTCCGGTTCCGGCGGCGCGGATGAAATCGCGGCAAGGATGGTCCGGTCGGCGGGCGTGCGGGGCGGCCATGCCGGTCCGCCGTCCGGACCGCCGGGCCGGGTCGGGAGTGAAAGACGCAAAAGTCCGGGCGCGACGGACGCGGACGGTTCGGTTTCATCATCGGCCGGGACAGTCTGCGCGGGCGCCTCCATCTCCTCAAGAAAATCCATCCCGACGGAAAAATCGAGACGATACGTCTGGTCCATGATTTTTTCGGTTCCCCGGTCCGCCGGCCGGAACGCGGCGACTCGCGCCGTCAGTTCCGTTTCTCCGGTCGCCCGGATGATCCCGGTCAGCACGGCCGTGCCGGATGAAACGCGGCCTGCCAGAGCGGAACTTGGCGCGAAATTTCCGTCCCAGCCGTCGGCGGGCGCGTCAAGCGGATCGGCCCGGACATGCTGCTCGCGCAGATCATGCATGACGAGGCTTTGAAACACGCGCGAGATGGAAAGAGAAAAACGGCGGCCGTCAGAGGATTGGAAATAAAACGGCGTCACGAGGATTTCCGACACGGCCCTGCGCGGCCTGACCCGGTCATCCTCATGAACGAGAGCGCCGACTGCGGGGTCGACCGACGCCCAAGCCAACATCCCCCGCGACGATTCGACCGCGCCCGACCCGATCTCGACGGATCCGCTGTCCGTTTCCCGGAAAAAAATCACGGCCGCGCCGGTCTCAACGCCCGATCCGCCCAATCCGGAAAAATAGACGCACGCCGCATCTGCGTCGACATGCGTGACAATCGCATCCATCCCCGCCGCCGGACCCGCCAACTCCGCCGCAATCATCCGCGCGGCCGAATCCCACGAATCAGCCCACGCCGCCGCCAGGCCAAATCCGGCGGTCTGCACCAAAATGCACATCAACCCGAACATCCGTCTCCACATGAAAAAAGGGTGGCTTCACGCAACGAGCTTTTCAAGAGCGGGGTGATTTGATATACGGGCCGCATGGGCAGGAATCAAAACCATGATCATCACGATCACGACGGCCCGGGTCTCGGCCGCACGGGTGCGCCGTCACATTCCGCGCACGGCGCCGAACATCCCGATTTCATTCCGGTCCGCGTCGCGGTCCTCGCCGTGAGCGACACGCGGGATATCGCGCAGGACCGATCGGGCGGACTCATCTGCGAAAAATTGTCGGCGGCCGGCCATGCCGTGGCGGACCGCAAAATTTGCAGGGACGACATTCCGGCGATACAGACGATCATCAAATCATGGGCGGACGATCCCGGCGTCGATTTTGCGGTCGTGACGGGCGGGACCGGCGTGACCGGACGCGACGTGACGCCCGACGCAATCCGGCCTCTCTTCACCAAACACATTCCCGGATTTGGAGAATTGTTTCGATTTCTGTCCTACAGCGAGATCGGATCATCGACGATCCAGTCCCGGGCCGACGCGGGCCTCGTCGGCGACACGCTCGTGTTTATTTTGCCCGGCTCAACCGGCGCGTGCCGCCTTGCGATGGACAAAATCATTCTCGATCAACTCGACATCCGGCACCGCCCCTGCAACTTCACGGAACTTCTCCCGCGCATCAAACACGACCCACCGCCGGAGTCAAATATTTCATAAGGAATCCAAGAATTCAGGAGAAAGCAAAACCCGGATTATGTTCCTGGCTTCCTTATAATTTTTTCAAGGAATCAGAGTAGTTACAATTTTTGCCCGATTTGATTGACATTCAACATCCAATTCCGTATACTCGACGAATTTATGTCTATAGCTGGGAAAAAGTGGAGTATCCTTTTGACGCTCACGGTGATTACCCTTGCCGTCGGGCCGGCGGCTTACGCGCAGTTGTCCGAAGAGGAACTGCGGCGGGAGCGCATTGAGACGATCGAGCAGTTGAAGTCGACCGAGGAGATATTCGGCACTTCGTCCCGGGCCGGCGCGGGGATGTTCGACAAGTACGGCATGATTATGGATTACGGCGGCGCCGCGTCCATCAGCTATACCGGCGGATCCAACAACGACCGCAACCAGGGCCACGACGCGGGATCCCTCGACAGCACTGACCACAACTACGATTATGAACTCAATCTCTTCAGCGCCCTCACGGACCAGGCGAGAATGAACAAGCTCTACGTCCGGTTGAAAACAAAATACACGGAAACGAAACGATCCGGGACCGCCGGATCCGTCCGCGGCAACGACTACGAACAGCTCAATTTCGACATGGCTTATTTTGAAAAAAAGATCGCGACCAAATTTTTCTCGCATACGTGGACGTTCGGCCGGCAGTACATTTCCGTCGGCCGCGGAATCGCATATGGCCAGGTCGCGGACGGCATCGACATGAACGTCCGGGCGCCCAAAGGACTGATCGAGAGTTATGAAATGTTCGCGGTCCGACAGCTTCCCCGGGATGACAACTCCGACGTCTTCGGCGCTTCGTCCATCCCCGCGGCCGGCCACACACACAGGCAATTTCTGGGCATGGAACTCAAAATCCGCTTCGCGCCCCGACACAAAATGACATTCTTCTACGTCTTGAACGACGACAAGAACAACGACTCCCATCCGATCGCGGGTCGCCATCAATTCGACTGTACATTTTTGGGATATGGGCTGTCAGGTTCCCTGCCATTCTCGCCCAACCTCTCCTATTTCGGCGAGTACATCACGGAGCGCGGCAAAAATTTCGGGCGGCATGCGAACGACATGCAAACGCCGCGTGACGCGGTGAGAGCGTTCGCGTTTGACGTCGGGATGAAATACGCATTTCCAAAAAATAAATATACGCCGTCCGTGTATACCCAGTACTCGGTCGCGTCCGGCGATCCG
>JAHFCY010000169.1 GCA_023249255.1 Candidatus Lindowiibacteriota bacterium
GACGAAATTCCGAGAGCCAAGCGGACATACGACGATTTGAATCGTCTCGCCATGAAAACGGTGGCGCCCGGAGGAGTCCTGTTGACCTGTTCCTGCTCCGGATTCATTTCGGAACCGGAGTTTTTGTCAATCCTCTCGTATGCGGCCATGGAGGCCGGCGTCGTCCTTCAAATTTTCAGGATTGCGGGCGCTTCACCCGACCATCCTGTCTCGTCTGCTTTTCCCGAAGGGCGTTACTTGAAAGCCGTGTTTGCCCGCGTGACAACTGGAAGTGGCCGGCCCATCCTCGCCGAAGAGGTGATCAATCCAAAACCACGCCGACTGACCGGGGAGGCCTCATGACCCAATCCACGATCGAAATCATTGTCGGCCACAGCCCCGACGCAGACGACGCATTCATGTTCTATCCGCTCACCGCCGGAAAAATAGACACCGGCGGCTACGTCTTTCGACATGCCCTGCACGACATCGAGACGCTCAATAGAAAAGCGCTGAAGGCCGAACTGCCGCTGACCGCGATTTCCGTCGCCGCCTTTCCGGACGTCGCGAGCCGATACGCCATGATGCGGGCGGGCGGATCTTTTGGCGATGGATACGGTCCGGTTCTCGTCAGCCGGATGCCCCTGGCGCTCGACGCGCTCCGTGGCAAACCTGTCGCCGTACCCGGCCTGAAAACGTCGGCCTTTCTCGCCCTGCGGCTTGCCATCAACGACATCACGCCGGTCGTCGTTCCCTTCGATCAAATCATGGACTGCGTCGAACGCGGGGATTGCGCCGCGGGACTTCTCATTCACGAGGGCCAGCTCAATTACAAAGAGCATGGATTCCATCTGATCATTGATCTCGGCGTTTGGTGGAAAGACAGAACCGGAGGCCTTCCCCTGCCGCTCGGTGTCAACGCCATCCGCCGGGATCTGGATCCGGCGGTATCCGTCGATCTTTGCCGGCTTTTTTCCGAAAGCATCGCCTACTCTCTCTCGCACCGCGCCGACTCGCTAGCCTATGCGCAAACCTTTTCGCGCGGAATGGATCACGCACTTACCGACCGTTTTGTCGGCTGGTACGTCAACGACCTGACCGTGGACATGGGCGCTCGCGGCGAAACCGCTATCCGCCGATTCCTCGACGAGGGCGCCCGGGCCGGCCACGTCCGATCCGGAGAAGTTGTCTTCTCGCCTGAAATAGGCTAACCTCCGCCCCATGCTTGCAGCCATGTTGGTGGTTCACGTATTGATCTGTGTGTTCATCATCGGGGTCGTTCTGCTCCAGTCGAGTCAGCAGGCGAACCTCGGCGGGATGTTCGGCGGCGGCGCGTCGCAGACGGTTTTCGGCAGCAGCACTCAGACGGCGCTGGGCAAGGCGACGACCGTCGCGGCCATCCTGTTTTTTGTGCTTTGTATTGGGATCTCATTTGTCATCGAGAAGGAGCGGTCAATCATCAAAATGACCGAGTCCGTCCGTCAGGAAAAGATTGAGGAGAAAGTCTCGCCGAAAGAAGAAGGAGCGGCACCGGGTGGACAGTCTGCGATTCCGGCTGCTCCCGCATCCCCCCAGACCCCACCGCCTGAGCAATAACCGGACGTTCATGATTTCCCATAGGAAGACGGCGCGGCCGGTTGTGTGGATTCTGCTTTTCGGAATCATCCTCGTGCCGGTTCCGTCTCACAGTGCAACGACTGCTCCGTTCCCGTCTCCCTCCCTTGATGTCGTTTTTCCGGAAACTTTTCCCTCCATCGATTATGCGGCCGTCGCCCGCGAAAATAATGATACGACCTTCGACACCCGCGCGCAGTGGGTGTCGCGCAAGGCTGCCACGGAGATGATCCAAGAATTTCATCAGAAGATGAGAAGAGCGCATCAAATTCTCAAACGCATCGTTGACGTACCGAATGCGCGCCGGACCGTCAGGAACACCCTTGAGGCTTTTGACGATTTCAACAACCAAATGGAGGATGCCTCGAACTGGCCCGGATTTTACGCCTATGTTCACCCGGATCCGTTCATTCGCGCGGCGGGCGAGGAAATCGACAAATTTTCGTCCCAGTATCTTGTCGAGGTCGGAAGTTCCCGCGCGCTTTATCTGGCCTTCGAATCTCTCGCGCAATCCGCCATGCCCATGACGGACGACGAAAAATATCTTCTGGATGAAATCCTGATGGATTTCGAAGACGGCGGTGTCGCATTGCCCGACACGCCACGCGAGGAATTCAAGACGATCTCCAAACAACTGTCCGATTTTTCGATTGAATTTTCCTCCAATCTTCGGAGCTACCGTGACACGCTGGCCGTCACGCTCGACCAGCTTGCCGGCATGGACAACGACTACATCTCCCGGCTTCAGCGCGCGGGCGACAGTCTCTATATTCTCACGCTCGATTATCCCGTCTTTCTTCCGTATATGGATTACGGAAAAAACGAGGAGGTCCGTAAAATTCTTCTGACCAAATTTCGAAATCGTTCCAAAGATAAAAATATCCCTCTCCTCGAAAAAGTCATCCAACTCCGGCAGCGCCTGGCCACACTCATCGGCCGTCCCAGTTACGCCGATTACGTGATTGCCCGCCGGATGGTGAAAACACCCCATCACGCCGTCCAGTTTCTGCAGGATGTGCAAGGGCGGGTCGACAAAAAGGCAAAAAGCGAGATGTCGGAGCTGACGAAGCTCAAGCGGGAAGAAACCGGCGCCGCCTCGGGCGGATTCGAACAATGGGACCGGATGTACTACAGCAAAATCCTGACGCAGCGCAAATACGGGTATGAGCCGCAGAAGGTCAAGGAATATTTCGAGGCTCCAAATGTCATCCGCGCGCTTCTGGACATCTCGCAAAAAATGTACGGGCTGGAGTATCGGCGCGTGAACAAGAAGTACTGGCATCCGGACGTCGTCCGCTACGATGTATATTCCGGCGGAAACCGGATCGGCGAATTCTATCTCGACCTGTATCCTCGGCCGGACAAATACACCCACGCCGCGGCATGGGGCATCCTGCCCCACAAAATCTTTCCCGACGGCCATGAGCAACTACCCGTGGCGGCCTTGGTCTGCAATTTTCCCAAACCCCAGCCCGGCAGGCCGTCCCTGTTGTCGTTTGACGACGTTGAGACATTTTTTCACGAGTTCGGGCATCTCCTTCATGGCATCCTTTCGACCACGCGGTTCGCCGAAGTTTCAGGGACGCGCGTCAAGCGGGATTTTGTCGAGGCACCGTCGCAGATGTTCGAAAAATGGATTCAGGATACAAACGTCCTCTCGACGTTCGCGCGGCATTATCAGACAGGTGAGACCATTCCGGCGGTCCTGGTCGATCGGATCGTCAAGTCGCGCAACGTGACATCCGGCATCGAAACTCAGCGCCAGTTGTTCTACGCCCTCTATGACCTGACGCTTCACACGTCCCAAACCCCTCCCGATGTCGTCAAACTCTGGTTCGACATGAAACGCGACATCGAAAAAATGGAAGAAATTCCCGGCACGTACGGTCCGGCCGGATTCGATCACCTCATGGGTTACGCCGCCGGCTATTACGGATACATGTGGTCCCGCATGATTGCAGCGGATATGTACGAGGAATTTCAGACCCACGGCGGTCTCTTGAATCCGGCGGTCGGCATCCGGTTTCGGGCGGTGGTGCTGTCGCAGGGCGGATCCAAGCCGCCGGATGACCTTGTCCGTGCATTCCTGGGCCGAAATCCGTCGATCGGCGCACTGATGAGAGACCTCGGAATCGAGGACTGATATCAAGCGTTTTCTGTGCTTTCAGATCCCGCTTTTGCCTGTTGCCGTTGTGGCAAGCGCCACTTGCCTGTTGCCTGTCATATTTTTCACAGCCTGCGCCACGCATCAAACGCAGGATGACAACGGACGAAAAATTCTTCGTGTCGGCAATGGCTCGGAACCCAAAGATCTCGATCCGGCGCTCGTGACGGGCATGCTGGAGTTTCACATCATCTCGTCGCTTCTGGAGGGACTCACAACACTGCAATTGCCGGACTTAAAACCCGTTCCCGCGGCCGCCGCGTCATGGGAAATTTCGCCGGATCAAAAAACCTATACATTTCACATCCGGCAGAACGCGCTCTGGTCGAATGGCGATCCGGTGACCGCCCAGGATTTCATCTACAGCTGGACCCGCGTGTTGACCCCCGCGACCGCGTCCGAATACGCCTATCAGGCCTGGTACATCAAAAATGGAAAAGCGTTTAACGACGGCACGCTCACCGACCCGTCCCGGCTTGGTCTCGCGGCGCCCGATTCGAAAACGCTTGTCGTCACACTCGAATCGCCGACTCCATTTTTTCTCGCGCTCCTCAATCACCATTCGCTCTATCCGGTCCACCGAAAAACAGTGGAGACATACGGCTCCCTGTGGACCCGTCCAGATCATTTCGTCGGAAACGGCCCCTTCAAATTGACGCGCTGGGAAATGAACTGGATCATCGCGGTCGAGCGAAATCCCCTGTACTGGGATTCCGGCGCCGTATCTCTGGACGAAATCGATTTTTATCCGATCGAAGACGATGCGACCGAGGAGAAGATGTTCCGGGTCGGCTAACTCCACCTGTCAATGTCCATTCCGCTCGAGCATATCCCTCACTGGCGGGCTCGCGCTGATGTCTACAACGAATTCCCGAGCCTCGGGACGTACTACTACGAATTCAACGTGACGCGGGGGCCGTTGAAGGATAAACGCGTCCGGCAGGCGCTGGCCATGTCGATCGACCGTACCGCGATTGTCGAAAAAGTCACCCGTGGGGGCCAGTTGCCTGCATATGCGTTCGTCCCGCCCAACACGGCCGGGTTCACGCCCCGCGCGGCGATCCGGTATGACACGGAGGCGGCGCGGACGCTCATGGCCGAAGCCGGCTATCCCGGCGGAAAAGGATTTCCGAAACTCGACATCCTCTATAATACATCCGAAGGCCATCGCAAAATCGCGGAGGCGTTCCAGCAGATGTGGAAGAAAGCGCTTGGGATCGACGTCGGATTGTTCAATCAGGAGTGGAAAGTCTTTCTCAATACGAAACGCAAACTGGATTTCGATATCGGGCGGGCCGGCTGGTTTGGCGATTATCCCGATCCCAACACCTTTCTCGACATGTATGTGACCGGCGGCGGAAACAACTACAGCGGCTGGGGCAACGCCGAATACGACAGCCTCATTCAAAAGGCGTGGCGGGCCGCCACTCGTGAGGAACGCTACGGCTATTTTCAGCGGTGCGAGGAAATTTTGTGCGACGAAGCTCCCATCATGCCGATTTACACGTATACGCGGATTTTTCTAAAACGTCCGGAAGTCAAAGGCCTCGTTCCGAACGTCATGGATTTGCGGCTGTACAAAGGGCTTTCGCTGGATGCGCCGGCATGGCGCTACGGCTCGTAGAAGGGAAGAAGTGGGCGTGACCGGACAGTCGACGAAGGACACATCGGCGAAAGTAGAAGCGGCTCTGAGGCGGTTTGACGACGCAAATCGCCGGGATCCGAGGAGCGTTGAATTCAAGGGCGGGACATTTCCACGGGAATATCTCCACGCGCAAAAACTGCACGAGTGGGTTCTGAAGCTTGCGCCGGGCGCATCGGTGGCGCTCCGGCTGGCTTCGCGGTCGAACGCCATTTGCCGCTGGGAAATTCCCCGCGAATCGTATCCAAAAACGACTGCCGGCTATCATGCGTGGCGGAAGAAGTTGCAGAAATTTCACACGGAGCGGGCTGTGGAGATTTTGAAGGATGAGGATTTTGGCGACGATGAGATTGCCCGCGTTACAGATTTGATCCTGATGAAACATTTTCCGAAGGATCTCGATGCGCAGATTCTCGAGGATGCCGATTGCCTCACATTTCTTGAAACAAAGTTCCATGACTACATTCCGCAATGGGATGAATCGAAGACGATCCGCATTCTCAAAGGAACGCTGAACAAAATGACCCCGGCCGCCAAATCTCTAGCATCACAGATTCCGCTGAATGCCGCTGCTCGCGAGCTTATCCGGAAGGCCATCGCCTGACATGGCAAGATACGTCATCCGCCGACTTCTCGGAGCGATTCCCGTCCTGTGGATCATCGCGACGTTGACATTTTTCATGATTCGCCTTGCGCCCGGCGGTCCGTTCGACCAGGAAAAACGTCTTCCGCCTGACATCCTGAAAAACGTCGAGGCGAAATATCACCTCAACGAACCCCTGTACAAACAGTATGCGCGATACATGTCTTCGCTGATGAAACTCGATCTTGGACCATCGTACCGCTATGCCAACCGCACCGTGAATGAGATCATCGAGTCTTCCTTCCCCGTTTCAGCCGAACTTGCTCTTTGGTCACTCATGTTTGCGCTCTTATTGGGCCTTGGCGCCGGCATCATCGCCGCGCTATATCCGGCTACGTGGAAAGACCATCTTGTGATGACGACTGCCATGACCGGCGTTTCGATTCCAAATTTTGTCTTCGGACCGATTTTGGTTCTCGTCTTTTCACTCGTGCTCGGTTGGCTGCCGGTCGCGGGCTGGGAGACCTGGCAGGATCGCATTCTTCCGTCGCTCACTCTTGGCTCTGTCTACGCCGCCTACATCGCGCGCCTCACGCGCGGCGGCATGATGGAGGTCCTGCGGCAGGATTTTATACGGACCGCGCGCGCCAAAGGATTGTCGGAGCGCAGTGTGATTTTCCGGCATGCGCTTCGCGGAGGCATTTTGCCGACGATTTCGTTCCTCGGCCCGGCCGTCGCCGGCATCGTGACAGGATCGCTTGTGATTGAAAAAATCTTCTACATCCCGGGACTCGGGCGGTTTTTCGTCGACAGCGCCCTCAACCGCGACTATACGATGGTCATGGGCACCGCGTTGTTTTACGCCGTGCTCATCATTCTCATGAACATTTTGGTCGACATCGCCTACGCCTATCTCGACCCGCGGGTTCGATATGACTGAGTCGTCAGAAAAGCTTGGAGCTGAAAAAGGCGAGAGCCTTTGGGCTGACGCGTGGCGGCGTTTTTTGCAAAACCGCGCGGCAGTGTTTGGCCTTGCCGTGATGTCCGTGCTTGTTCTGGCGGCCATTCTTACGCCATGGATTTCGCCGTACGCATTCGACGAACAAAATCTCGATCTGGGCGCGGCGCCCCCGTCTTCGACGCATCCGTTCGGCACTGATTCGCTCGGCCGGGATTTGCTGTCGCGCATGCTCTACGGCAGCCGCATCTCCCTCATGGTGGGATTGCTGGCCACAATGGTCAGCATGCTGATCGGCGTGACCTACGGCGCCGTGAGCGGATATCTCGGCAGACGCGTTGATTCGGTCATGATGCGCACGGTCGATATTCTTTATTCTCTGCCGTTCATTTTTTTGTCATCATCCTCATG
>JAHFCY010000033.1 GCA_023249255.1 Candidatus Lindowiibacteriota bacterium
CTCGGCGCCTGCGTGATTGAAAAACATTTTACCCTGGGGAAGGACATGGCCGGCCCCGATCACGCCTTCTCCCTCGATCCGGCGGAATTGACGGCGTTGGTCAGCGGCATCCACGCCGTGGAATCGGCGCTGGGACACGGCCGGAAGGAACCCGTGATGTCGGAGATCGCCGTTGCGAGGGCGTCGAGAAAAAGTCTGGTGGCCGCGCGGCCGTTGCCGGCCGGAACTGTTTTGACGGCGGATTGCGTCGCCGTGAAACGCCCGGGAACAGGCATTCCTCCGCCGATGATCACCCGTGTTCTGGGGCGGCGCGTCCGGCGCGACGTCGCGGAAAATACGCTGATCACCCTGGATATGCTGGACTGACGGCCCGTCCGCCCGGCAATCTCCTCCACCCATTGAAATGAATTCGCCGAACAGACGCGCTGTTCTGGTGGAATTTCCGGATGAGGTCGACGCTTTTCTCCGAAAAACGGAATCGCCGGCGATCGCGGCGTCGCGCATCGTCGCAATCTCCCCCGCAGCCCGCGTCGCGCTTCAACGCCGTTCGGTTGACCACGATACGACCCTGGCCTACTTCGACACCGAGTCCCATCGGTCCGTTCAGATGGCCCGGGAGGAGATGTGCCACGTGATCGCCGCCGCCCTGGCGATCCCCGATGGATTTCTCCTGCGGCAGACGTATCAGGAGACGGTCATCTTCTACAGCCGGCTTTTTCTCGGTCATCTCATGAAGACGTTGGAAATTCTTCACCGGTTCCAGGAACAAAACAACGTCGAGACCTGGGTTGCCGTTCGTCATCCGGCGCAACCTTCCGCCAAACCCTACATCTCGCTTCAGGAGCGATACACGGCCGATCTGACGCGGGATTTCGCCGCCGCTCGCGGTCTGGACTGCGCCGCTCTGGACGCCGCGCCGGCTCCGCCGGCACGGTCTCGCCCTTCCATCCGCGAAATGCCATGGATTGAAGCCTGCCTCGCGAGACTCTATCTGCGTTTCTTTCGGTCCCAAGCCGCGCGTCCTTCGGCCGTTGTGAGCCATCTGGCATATGAGATGGATGAGCTGGTCCGGGAACTTGGCCGGCGCCGGCCTGACGTAACCTGGTTCTGGCTGGATCAGGAGACGAACGACGGCGCATTTCTCGAAATCAAAAAAGCCTTGATTCGAATGTGGCGGATTGCCGTCCGGAGGCAGCCCGGCCCCTTTGCGGTCCCTCTCAAAATCATGGATCGATTGCCGCCGCGCGCGGCAGACGAGGGCCGGCTGCTGGAACAGCGCCTCTTCGAACAATTGAATGAACGGATCGCCTCGTCGCCGGGCGTCTTTCGATACCGCGGCGTGTCGGTCGCGCCGTTTCTTCTGCGAAAACTTCAGACGTCGATCATTCCGCATCAAACGTCCGTCTATCGGGCCGCCCGGTCCATGGATCAGGTACTGCGAAATCTGAAACCGCGCTTTGTCCTGTCCCAGTCAAGCGACGACGCGCGCGGCGCCCTCGGGGAATGCTGCCGGCAGTCGGGTGTCCCGGCCGTTTTGATTTCGCATGGATCGAATGTTCCTTCAGACGATCCGGCGGCGCGGATCGAGCACGATCACATTTCCCGGCGCTTGATGAATTCGACCTATCCGATCGTGGCCCTCCAGTCGCCCTGGGCGGCGCGGTTTGCCGATGAGATGAAACTCCGGGCGCAAAGAGTGCAGACGGGTCCGCTGATCTGGAGCCGCCTCACGCCCGAATCGCGCGCCGCCGCCTCGGCCTGGCTGCGGAACCGCTTCCCCGGCTTTGTGGCAGGCCGGACGCGGGTCATTCTTTACGTTTGCGCCGCCAGTCAGCGGCAGACAACACACTTTTTCATTCCGGAAACCCAGGACGAGTGCATCCGGAGCCTCAACGAAGTCATTCACGCGGCCCGCGGGGTGGAGGATGTCGTGGTCGTGGTCCGTCACCGGCTGCAGCATTTGTGCTCGCCGGATGATTTGCGGGAACTGATTCCCGACACGGATCGCGTGGCCATCCATGCCGAGGGGCGGTTTTCGGAAGCGCTGGCGATGGCGAATCTCCTCGTGACATTTTATTCCGCAACGGTGGAAGAGGCCCTGAACAACCGGATCCCCGTGCTGTTATACGGTGGCCGGGGCCGGTATCGGCATCTGCCGGCCGCGTTGATCGAATCGTCCGGTGAGGTTCCCCGTTCCGCCGTCTACTGGGTCAAAGACCCGGGGCATCTGTCGGCGGCCATTCCGCGGATTCTCAACGATCATCCCGTTCCGGTGGAGCCGGAGATGTTGAAGCCCTATTGTTTTCAGCCGGAGGACACGACGCCCTTCGCGCGTATCGTGGACGAATTTCTGAACGGACATCGGTGATCCGCATGGATCGACTTCCCGTTATCGTGATCAACTTTGACGCCATCGAAATGACGGAACGCTGTTTGGACCATCTCGCGCGGTATACGGATCGGCAAAAGATCGCCGTCGTGGCGGTCGACAACGGCAGCGCCAATCCGGCGAACCTCGCGAGGTTGAAAGAACTTGCCGACTCCGGACTCGTCGATCGCGTGATCCCGCATCCCGGGAACATCGGGTTTTCGAGTGCCGTCAACGATGCGGTGTCGGTCACGGAGGGCGGCATCTTTTGCGTTCTCAACAACGACTGTCTGGTCGAGGAGGGATGGCTCGCCGCCGCCCTGACCGCGCTCGGATCGGACCCGCGCGTGGCCGCGGTCTGCGCCAACGTGTATTCGTCGCCGGATCGCCGTCGTCCCTCCGACGATGAGGACGTCGGCCAGTTGTACGGAGCGCTCATGTTCTTTCGGCGCGTGGCCTGGACGGACGTCGGAGAATTTGACGCCGAACATTTCAGCCCGGCCTACGGCGAGGAATTGGATTGGAGTTATCGCGCGATTCGGAGAGGATACAGGATCCGGCGGGCGGGACGAAGCCTTGCCCATCATATCGGTTCCTACACGGCGAACAAATGTTTTCAGCCTGACGTCATCCGTCTGATTCGATTGACCCATCGGATCCAGGTCCGGCTCTTCAACTGGCCCTGGCCGCGTCTGCTGGCGAAATCCTGGGGGATTTATCTCGATGAATGGAAATTCGAAATTAAAAACGGCACGGCCCGGCTGTTGATACGGGCGATTTTTCACACGCTCCTGCGCCTGCCGCGCCTGTGGCCGGAGCGCCGGAAACGGATGGCGGTTGGCTCGCGATCCTTCGCGTCGTCTTGAACCGCTCGACCAACTGACCCCGGCTCATCCAAAGACAACCCGGCGCCTTCCGCCAGAATCGGGCGTAACGTCCCGCGTCCGCGACGATCCTCCGCGCCGCGGCGTATCGGCCGGCCGCCCAGTTGACGGCAAACCATTTGGCTGCCGAATCGATCTGGATGTTCCGCATGCGCGCCCCCGCTTCCACCGCGATCTCCGGCCCGAATACGCGCCAGCGATCTTCGAGCCGCCAGTCCGCCAGAAGGGACATCACTTCCCGAAATCCGACGCATCCGTTGGACGTCAGGTATGTGTTGAGCTGTTGGCCGTGCCGCCGCCAGTGGAAGACGGCCGTCGGGTCGAAACCGGTATCGCCGAAGGGAACGATGCCGTAGAGGTGGCTCTCATCAAGGGCGCGGTGAAATCCTCCGGCTCGAATCAGCGCCTCGCGCCGGATCGTGAAGATCGTTCCGGGTGCGCCGAGGTGTGAATGCCCGCGCAGGTGCGACATCGCCAGTTCATGGCCGGGCATGTAACGCGGCCGCGGACTCATCCGCGCCTCTTCGAGCGCCTTCCCATCCGCATCGACACAGATGACCCGGCCGGCGGCGGTTGTGCACCGGCTGTTTTCTTCGAACAGCCTCACCATTTTTTCGGCGTAGTCGTCCGCCATCCAATCGTCGTCCGATTGATACCAGACGAAGTCTCCTGTCGAAATCTTCAACGCCGCATTGCCGCACGTGAAGAGCATTTTGAACGGATCGTCAGGGCTGTATTGGTTATCGGAAAAATGGACGAGCTTGACGCGCGAATCCCGCGCGGCGACTTCATGCAGATATTCCACTGTCTCCGGCGTCGCGCCGTTGTTGACCAGAATGATCTCCAGGTTGTCATACGTCTGCCGCCGCATCGCCGCGACTGCGATCCGCAGATACGCCGGGCGGTAATACGTGTCCGTGATGATGGTGAAAACGGGCGCGCGGGTCATCTCTCACCGAGCCGGGCCGCGACCGTCCGACTGGCGTTCCCGGCTAGACGCGTACTGCGATAGAGTTGCATACTCGAATCCATTCAACGGTTTCCCTGATGCCGCGGGATATGTTTCCCGTGGGTCTGAATCCCAAATGCAGAATACGGTCACAGCGCACCTCATAGGAAAGTTGGTTCATGATTTGCGCGTCGACCTCTTCAATCTGCGCGTCGCCGGTGGCGTCTCGCACGCGCGCCAGAACTTCGTCCACGGTCAGGTTCTCGGTCACGACGTTGTAGACTCGGCCGTCGAAGACATGATGTTTCAAAACAAAGGAGAGGGCGGCGCAGGCGTCGGATAGATCGAGATAAGGCCGCCGCTGATGGAGAGCCGTCCGCCAGACCGTGATGGGCTGTTTCATCACCGCCTGCCAGCAGAATTTGTTGATGGCGGTATGAAATCGCATGCCGGGAGAAGTCCCGCAAATCGTGCCGAACCGAAGGATCGCACAGCGCAGCCCGTCCGTCTTCGCCAGTTCCGCCAGCCGCCGCTCCGCGCGAAGCTTCGATTCCGCGTAGGGACTCTGCGGCTTGAGATCCCGCTCCGGACACGATTCGTCAACCCATTCGGCCTGCGTGCCGTAGACGCTGGTCGTCGAAACAAACACCATCGGGCGGCGCGCCGCCGCGCAGGCCAGCGCCACCCGCTCCGCCCCGCCGAAGTTCACGCGTTCGACCTGATCCGGATTGTCGAAACTCGCCTCCGCGTTGGTGATCGCCGCCAGATGAATGACGGCCTCAGCGTCCGAAAAAATTCCGCCCAACTCCATATCGAGAATGTCGCCTTCAATGAACCGATAGCGCGCCCCTTCCGGTAATTGGAAGAGTGAACAGTATCGCTGGGTCGAAAGATTGTCGATGAGGGTCAGCGCGGTGTCCGGAAGATCGGAGGGGATCGTCCGGATCAGTTTTGAGCCGATGTGTCCCAGCGCGCCGGTGACGACGATATTCATTCGCGTCAGTCCAGATATTGTCGGAGCCGCGGTCGGTAGTAATCCCGCGTCCGCAAGAGGCCCGTTTTCAAATCCACGCGCGGTTTCCAGCCGAGGATGCGCTTGATGAGAGCGTTGCGGATCACCACGTCGCCGATTTCGATCGCCTCGCGGTCCCGGGGCCACGCCACCCGCCGGATTGATCCCGACCCGATGTATTTCACGATCGCCTTCGCGATGTCCGCCACGTTGTACTGCCGGTCGGCGCCGGCGAAGAAAACCCGTCCGTCGCTTTTCTCGCTCCCCGCCGCGCGAATCAGGGCGTCCACGGCATCGTCGACGAAGGAGATGTTTCGCAGTTGTTCGCCCCGGCCGAATACACTGATGTCCCGGTCCTGCAGGGCCAGGCCGATGAAATAATTCATGAATCCAAAATCGGCGCTCCGGATGTTCGACCGCGGCCCGTAGACGTTGGCGAGCCGCAACACGGTCGTCCGGAGCTTGTAGGCGCCGCCGTAGATCAGAACGTATTTTTCCGACGCGGTCTTGTTGGCCGAATAGATGTCTGCCGGAAATTCAGGGTGCGTTTCGTCGATGGGCTTGCGGATCATACGCCCGATCTGGGTGCTCGTTCCGACGTGGACGATCTTCACGTCCCGGTTGAACCGCCGCGCGGCTTCGAGAATATTGATCACGCCCTTGCAGTTTACGTCGATGTCGATCAGGGGTTCCTTCATCGAATTGGGATGAGACGTGAACGCCGCGCAGTTGAACAGGATGTCCTTGTGCAGGATCGCCGCGCAGAGCGGTTCAAAGTGCCGGATGTCGTCCAGAATCTTGTGGACGGAATCGCGGATGTCATGGATATTGTATAGATTGCCGCCGGATTTGGGATCGAGACAATCGTAAATCGTGACCTCGGCGCCGAGGTCGAGGCACCGGTGCGCGAGATTACTGCCGATAAACCCGAGCCCGCCGGTGATGAGGACCCGCTTGCCTTTGAGGCTGATCATCGCGTGAAAAGCCTATTTGATCGGCGGCCCTGAGAGCCAGTCGAATTCAATTTGCGGATCGTTGTAGGGAACGCGAAGTTCGTCGTTCGGGTTGTATGTGTGGGAGGTGATGTAAAAGAAATCGACCGGACCCTGGACCGTCTTGCAGCCGTGGGCCACACCCGGCGGAATTTTCACGATTCGCGACGGCTGAAAATCTCCCAGTAGAAAATCCATCGTCTTCTTATAATCCCGCGACTCGGCCCGAAGATCACACAGACCGACCCGGAGAACCCCGCGAGCGACGTACCACCAGTCGGTCTGGATCTTGTGAAGGTGCCAGGCCTTGATCACGCCGTCGAACATCATCGAATGGCTCATTTGCCCGAACCCTTCCTTGAAAAAATCGTCCGTCGACCGGATCAACTCGCGGAAAAATCCGCGGTTGTCACCATGCGTGACGAGATCCTTGAAAACCACGCCTTCAATGACGCTCGTCATGGTGTTCTGACCGGCGTCCGGCAGAATTCCTGAACTGCATCGGCGACCGTTCGGATGTCCGTTTCCGAAAGTTCCGGATACATCGGAAGCGACAGAACCGTTGCGGCGGCTTTCTCCGTTTCGCCCATCCCGCCGATCGCCGGCGCCCATCGCCGATATGCCGGATGTTGATGCGCGGGAATCGGATAATGCGCGCCCGTTTCAATTCCCCGCTCGCTTAATCGTTCCCGCAGTTCATCGCGCCTCGCGCTTCGCACGACATGGAGATGGTAGACGTGCCGCGCTCCTTCGCGCTCGCCGGGCAGGACAAGATCGGTGTCGGCGAGGAGGTCGCGATACAGCGCGGCCAGTACGCGCCGCCGGTTATTGTCTTCATCGAGGTGGCGGAGTTTCACTCGCAGGATCGCCGCCTGGATCTCGTCAAGCCGGCTGTTCCATCCCGGGGTTTGGCTGATGCGATCTTTCGACCAGCCGTATTCTCGAAGAGACCGGGCTTTTTGCGCGATCCCGGGATCGCTGAACACCACCATGCCCCCATCGCCGATCGCCCCAAGGTTTTTCGTCGGATAAAAACTGAAACACCCCGCGTCACCCCATGATCCAATCTTTCGGCCGCGATAAACAGCGCCATGCGCCTGCGAACAGTCTTCAATCACCTTGAGATTGTGCCGCCGCGCGGTCTCGAGGATCGGATCGAGATCGGCCGGCTGGCCGTACAGATGAACAGGTACAATCGCCCGCGTGTTTTCTGTTACCGCCTCCGAAATCCGTTCGGGATCCATCGTCATGTGTTCGGACTCGATGTCGACAAACACCGGAATCGCGCCGGCGAGTTCCACTGCGGCGACAGTCGCAACCGCCGTGTGCGACACGGTGATGACTTCGTCTCCCGCCTGGATGCCGCAGGCCGCCAGCGCCAGATGCAGCGCCTCTGTGCCGCTTCCAACTCCAACGCCCCGGGCCGCTCCGATATAGTCGGCGAACTCCTTCTCGAATGCGGCGACCTCTTCGCCCAGAATGTACCGTCCCCGGTCCAGAACCCGGCGGATTGCTTCGTCGATCTCGAGTTTGTATGTCACATACTGCGCGAGCGGATTTCCGCAGGAGATCACGCCAGGACCTCCACCTTCGGCACATATACGATCCATTTGCCTCCGGCGTTCAGAAACGCCTGTTCTTTCGCCATGATTTCCTCTTTGTGGTTCCATCCGAACAGCAGTGCGTAGTCGGGAAACGCTTCCGCAAACTTCTCGTAAGGCTGAACCGGAATGTGCGTGCCGGGACTGTATTTGCCCTGTTTGATCGGCGTCGTGTCTGAGATGAATTCGACGATGTCCGGCGTCAGGTCGCAGTAATTCGTCACCGTCGTGCTTTTCGAAGTCGCGGCGTAGCCGACCACCCGCCGGCCCTGCTGCTTGAGGTCACATAAAATCCGGCGGAGATTCTGCTGGGACGTTTCGCAGTTTTGGCGGAATCGCTCGTACGTTTCGATCCGGTCCAGTCCCAGTTCACGCTCCCGCCCGATTTGCACACCGACGGCGGGCGACACGGGATGGGTACCCTTGCGTGCAATGCAATACCGCATGGAACCTCCGTGCGTTTTCTGGGGCCACAAATCCACGATTTCCATGCCGTGCATGCCGAACGCGTGGTTTACGGAAAGGACGGAAAAGTAAAATACGTGTTCATCATATATCTGGTCGTAGGATGTCTTCTCCAGAATGTCTCCGAGGTAAGGATCTTCAAACAGCACAACTCCCCGGGGCTTAAGAAGAATATCGACGCCTTCGGCGATGGAGTGGAAACAGGGAATGTGGCAGAGACAATTGGCCGCCAGAAAAACGTCTGCCGGCCCATATTCGGCCGCAATCTGCCGCGCGATGTCTTTTTCAAAGAAACCCGACAGTGTGTTCACCCCATTTTTACGCGCGTTTGACGCCACGCCCGCCGATGGCTCCACGCCAAGATGCCGGATGCCGGCTCCGGCAAAATGTCGAAGCAGGATGCCGTCATTACTGCCGATTTCGACGACAAAGGGATCATTCCGGCCGATCCAGCGGTCCGAGACTTCGTTCGCGAATTTTTCGAAGTGCGCCGCCTGGAAACGGGACGTGCTCGAAAAAAACGGATATTCGGCATGAAACATTTTCTCCCGGTCAGGCTGATCGACGAGTTGAACCATCAGGCAGGACGGACAAAAGGCCGCTACGAGATCGAAAAAATATTCCTGGTCGAACTGGTCGGCCGTGAGAAATCCGTTCGCCAGCGGCATCCGGCCGAACGAAAGGAACGGTTCTATCTGCCCGCCGCAAATCCGGCAGGCGGTCATCCCGCTCTCATCCATCCCTGGATTTCGCGGGATTCCCTTCATCCCGGCGGTCATGCGCTCACGCCACCCGCTGTTTTTTTAACCGACCTCCGGCATCCCGTCAGAATCCGATGCCCGACATAGGCGAGAAAATAATAGAGGACGATACATGGCACGGCCAGCAACAGAATGACCTGGCTTAACACCGAAACCGCCGCGCCGGCAACCTGACCCAGCACATATCGAGTCGTCGTCATCGTTTCAAAATGTCCGTCCGGAAAATGGGCTTCGACGGTGGAAATGTTGCATCGGCATAGAAACCGGATGATTTGAAAATAGCCGCGGCCATCCGCGTTGTTAACCGGAACGCAGGCTGTATCGATCGGGACTTCTTTCAGACGGTCGGCGAAGAGAGCGAAGAGATCCCTGAACGTGAATCCACCCCGGTCGTAAGTCCAGATTTCAACCCGTCGTCCTCGTCCCGCCTCTTTCAACGTATCGGCGGCGTCCGGCTGGGAAATCCAGATCCATCGCGTGTCCGGATTCGCATGGCGCGTTTCAACAAGCTCCTTGAACAGATGAACACAATGCGGAATGGAACTCGAACGAATCAGAAGAATCGTCACAGGCACAGACGTCCCGATTTCAGTCATGGCCTAACAGGTTCGGGCGGCAACGGAGTCTGAAACGGGATGCGTGTGTTTGAGATTTTCGACAATGTACCGCCGCAGATTGTCCCGCCAACTTTGCATCTGGTTCATCCCGAGCAGATCCAGTTTGTGGTTCCGCAGCGCCTCCATCCGGGGTCTTGGGGCTGGAAGCGGAAACGCGGAACTGGGAACCGGCGCCACGTTCACATCCAATCCGGCATCCATGTCTTTGACGATCTGCCGCGCGATCTCGTACCGCGATGCGCATCCCTTGCCGCACAGATGGTACAGGCCGAATCGGCCGGATTGGACGATGGGCATCATGTTTCGGACAAAATCATCCGTGAACGTCGGACTGCCGAATTTGTCGTCCACTGCCTGAATCTCCCGCTTGCCGTCCAGAATCTGCTGAACAATCTTGTACACGAATTTTTTGTCGATTTCCCAGCCGCCGACCATCCATCCCGCGCGGAAAATAAAATATCGGCGAAGAAGTCTGCCTACCGCCTCTTCGCCTGCCAGTTTGCTCCGGCCGTAAACATTGATCGGGTTTGGGGCGTCATACTCCGTGTAGGCTTCGCTTTTCGAGCCGTCAAAAACGGCGGCCGTGCTGATGTACACGAGCGGCACATCGAGTTTCTGCGCGCAGAGTGCAACATGCTCGGTTCCGAGGGCGTTGGTTTGAAAGGCATGATCCGGATTTTGTTCACAGAGGTCGACGTTGGTTTCGGCCGCGAGATGGAAAATCATGTCCGGCCGCGTGTCGGCGGCGAATCGGGACAGCGCGGTAAAATCCCGGATGTCCACGGCTCCCGCCGGATCGTCCGGCGCACAATTCACATCGGCGCCGGCGACGGTGTGCCCGTCCCGCTGAATCCGCCGGCACAGTTCCGTTCCCAGCATGCCGCTTGATCCGGTTACCAGAACGTTCATGGATGGAGTGTTTTCTTCATGCGTCTATTCCCCCTCGCCACATAGGACGTGAAAGAAAAAATAACTCAGCGCGTGCGCGTCCGCAAGTTCTATCGCCTCCGTGCCGCCGGATAACGCCCGTAGCCGACCTTCACAAGGCACAGTCCGCTTGCCGGTGCGGCGTAGGGGGGGCGCGTTACGCGTTTTCCCATCCCGGTCTCTACCAGATACGCCACCATCCGCCGGACCATTCGATGTAAAAAAGAATCCGCTGTGAATATGAATTGAATTTCATCCCCGATCCGTCGAATCTCCACGCGTTTCATCTCTCGCTTCGTCCGCTCGTCTTCTGCCAACCGGATGCCGAACGCCGCAAAATCGTGAGTGCCGATCCACCGCCGCGCGGCTTGACGCATCCGCGCGATCGATACAGCGGCTGCCGGCGGATAATGCCACACATACGGCGCGCGAAACGGATCGGGAAGCGGGCGGACAAAAATACGATAGAGATACGTGCGTGATATCGCATCTTTTCGGGCGTGGAACGCAGGCGGAACCGCCCGCGCGCGATTGACTGAAATGTCGACCGGCAGGAATCGGTTCAGAATGCGGCAAAGTTCCGGGATCGGGGGATTTGCCCGCGGCGCATCAAAATGCGCCGTCTGGCCCCTTGCATGAACACCGGCGTCCGTTCGTCCCGCGCCGACGATCGGCACGGGTTGCCCATAAAGTTTTTCGAGCGCGCGTTCGAGAACTTCTTGAATGCTCAATCCGTTGGGTTGAAGCTGCCATCCGACGTATCGCGTTCCGACGTACGAAATATCCAGCCGGACACGCATGGGTTAATGGACCGGCGTCGGGATGGCGAATCGAAAGAGGAGATAAATCACACCCGTTGTCACGGCCGCGGCAAGTCCCGCGATGACGTCGTCCATCACAATGCCGGTACCGCCCGGCAGATGCTGGGCTTTTCCGATCCACCCGGGTTTTTTGATGTCGAACCATCGAAAAAACGCAAACGACAGAATCAGCATCCCGACGGTTACAGCCCGTCCGTCGTTGACGATCATCGTAAATGGCGAAAATGCGATCAGCATCCCGGCGACCTCGTCCAGCACGATTTCCGGAGGATCGGTCCGCCCGATGAGATCCGCCGCCCGGCCGCACACCGGCATGGCGATCAACAGAATCGCAAGGGTGGCCAGCGCGTACCAGGCCGGACCCATCGCATCCAGAGCACAGGCCGCCGGCAGTGTCACCAGCGACGCGGCCGTGCCGGGCGCTCTGGGAATCCAGCCGACACCAAACAGCGTGGCCAGGTTGAGACAAAGCCTGTCCAGGCCTCCGTCAGCTCTGTTGGCTTCCGCTGACAAGATACCTGTAATTTCTGATCAGATAGTCGATGCCGGTGTAGACGGTGATGGCGGTGACGAAGTACATCAGAATGAGAACGCTCAATCGCAGTGGATCGCGATATTCGCTGAGATGGGGCAGATAGGCTTGCACGCGCGGGTTTTGCAGGATGTCGACAATTAAAAAATAGTGGAGCCCGACCATCTGCATGATGGTTTTGAATTTCCCGCCCCAGTCCGCGCCCAGCGTTACGCCTTCGGCCGACGCCAGAAGTCGAAGTCCCGTCATGGCGAATTCCCGGCCGATGATCAGAGCGACCGGCCAGGCCGGCATGCGGATGAAAGGAGAATGGACAAAGACGATCAGCGCCGATGCCACCAGAATCTTGTCGGCAATCGGATCCATGAGCAGGCCGAACTGTGTGACGGCGCCGTATCTGCGGGCCATCCAGCCGTCAAAAATGTCCGTGAGAGACGCCAGAAAAAAAATCACCAGACCTGTGATCTGCGCCGCCAACTGCTGTTCGAAGGCCTCGGCCGCGAGAAAACACAGCGCGAGGACAAGCCGGAGAGACGTTAAGAGATTGGGAATGCGCTGGAGAGCGGAAAGCGGCCGGCCGGACGTCATCCGAGGATCAGCGCCGGGCCGAGCCGGACTCCGGCGGCTCGATGACCACCCGGCCGTCTTCCGTCACAACATAACTTCTGTCCATCACCTTGCGCTCGCCCTCCACGGACATTTCTTTTCCATCGATGGTCATTTTCAGGGCGGGCGCGTTTCCAGCGCGGATGTGAAATTTTTTTTCGAATGTCACGGTGAACCGATCTCCGGGCCGGATCACTTTTTCCATCCGGTGCCGGTCTGACTCACAGTAGACCCACACGTCTGTTGTGGCGCGCATTTCGACTGTGTGTTCCCTGATTGGCGTCGCGGTCGCCGCTGACTGCGCCGCCACGGTGTCGGCGGTTGTGTCGGATGTTGCCGCGCCCGCCGTGTCAGTCGCCGGCACGGCCGATGCCGCAGGCTGTTCCTCGGCGGGATTGGCCGGAGGCGGACCCGCGGGTTTGTAGAAATGGTAAAACCCCGCGCCCAGGATTGCGGTGGCTGCGGCCAAAAAAGCCGTGGATGTCCATTTCTTGCCGACTCCGGCGTCTGTGGTTCTTGCCGCGGCCACGGCTTCCCTCTTTTCCGCGACCCGCCGTGCCGCCGCCGCGCCCTCGGAAACGGGTTCGGCCGGCGCGATCTCCACCAGAAACGGGAGAATCTCCGCGTCGGGCAGTTTGAGAAACCGCGCGTAGGTCCGGACGAAATTTTTTGCCAGGATGGGATAATCGAAGGCATCGAGGTTTCCGGATTCCATCGCTTCGATGTAGGACCGCTTGATCTTGGTTCCCTCAACCACGGTCGGAATGTTCAGGCCCAGTTTTTCCCGTTTCTGTTTCAACAGGTCCGCAATCTTTTGGCTATCCACGGTCCGCCTCCTCGCCGCTGTCCATGTGGGAAGATTTAACCAGCACGTCCCGGGGCGTCGGACCTTTGTTCGGTCCCACAATGCCGTCTTTTTCCATCATCTCGATCATCCTCTGCGCCCGGTTGAATCCCACCCGGAATTTTTTCTGAAGCATGGCTGTCGATCCTTTTCGAATTTGAATGATAAATCGTTTTGCCTCCTCGTACAACTTCGGATCGATGACGTCGGTGTCCAGCCCGCCGCCTGATCCGGCGCCGACCGCCGCCATCAGATTCTCGGGCACGCTTTCGAAATCCACGTACATGGGACGCATCTGGCCACGGATGAAATCGACGATGCGGTGGATTTCCTCCTCGTCGACAAATGCCCCCTGCAGCCGGACGGGCTTCAGCGCGCCCGGCGCCAGATACAGCATGTCACCCCGGCCCATGAGCTCGTCCGCTCCCTTGGCGTCCAAAATGGTCCTCGAATCCACCTGCGAGATGACCTGAAATGCGATCCGCGACGGCATGTTCGCCTTGATGAGGCCCGTGATCACGTCGACGCTCGGCCTCTGCGTCGCCAGCACAAGGTGGATGCCGACGGCTCGAGACATCTGCGACAGCCGCGTGATGGCGCTTTCGACCGTGCGGCGTTCGGTCAAGATGAGGTCCGCGAGCTCGTCTACGACGAGCACGATGTACGGCATCGGCGACATTCCGAGCCGCGCCTGTTCGGCGTTGTATCCCTCGATGTTTTTTTGCCCCGAATCCTGCAGGAGATTGTAGCGGCTCTCCATTTCGACCTGCAGCCACTTGAACGATTCGGCCGCCAGTTTCGCGTCCAGAATCGGGGGATGCAAAAGATGCGGAATGTCGGAATAGAGCGACAGCTCAACGCGCTTGGGATCGATCAAAATCAGACGAAGCTGGGCGGGCGTGAGCCGGCAGAGCAGGGTGATCAGAAGACTTGCGATACAGACCGATTTTCCGGAACCGGTCGCGCCGGCGATCAGGACGTGCGGCATTTTTTGGAGATCCACGACCACGGGTTTGCTGAGAATGTCTTTCCCCAGCGCAAACGGCAGCGTGCACGCGCCCGGCGAAAAATTCGCGAGCGCGAGGAGCTCCCGTATTTTGACGAGTTGCGGTTTGGGATTCGGCACTTCGACGCCGACCACCGATTTCCCCGGAATCGGCGCCAGAATCCGGATGGAGATGGCGGCCAGCGCCATTTTCAATTCCGCTTCCCGCGCCGCGATTTTGCCGACCTGCACGCCGACCGCCGGAAGAACTTCGTACAGCGTCACGGTCGGTCCCGGCACGATATTTGTCACTTGGGCGTCGATACCGAAATTCTTCATCGTGTTTTCAAGAATCTGGGCTGTCGCCTGAAGCTGTCTTTCGTCATCGACGCGGCTTTCGCTCGCCGTTTCCGGCGGCCACTTCAGAAGTTCCAGCGGCGGCAGGCGGTATTTCGCGAGCGCCTGCCGAAATTCTCGATCCTCCGGCGTCTCGTTCGCCTCGGCGATGGATTCCGCCGTCACGCCTGATTTCACAGCCGATGGTTTTTCGGCCTCCTTCGATTTCACCGGAAATGCAATCGCCTTGGAACCCACCGGCGCCTGCGCGCTGGCTGAGTCGGCGTCGGCGCGTGAATCGACTGCCGGCTTGTCACGGACAAACGCTGCGGCGTCAGCCGTCTGTTTTTCTTTGGCCACAGTTTTTTCAACCGGCACGGATACGGATGCGGTTTGAACCGGAATCGGTTCGTGCTTCCGGTCGCGATCCGCGCGCCACCGCGCAACACGCGCGAGCGCCGCCGCTTTGAGTTGCCCCGGCGCCGACCCGACCGCATTTTTGATTCGAAAAAGAATTGAGGAGGGAAGAAGACTCGCCGATCCAATCACGCCGGCGCAGAACAGAATCAGCGTGGTTCCGCCGCCGCCGAAAAATTGAAGACGCTCGTTCAGCCACCAGCCCATCGTCCCGCCGGGACTGCCCGGCCCTGACCAGATCATGTACAGCATGCCGCACACAAAACTCAGGATAAGCATGAACGAAAGAAAAATCCGCCCGGCGCTTCGGTCCGGCGCCGGCTGCGCGATGGCCAGAGAGCCCCACGCCAGAACGCCGGCCGGCCAGAGCCACGCCGCCGCGCGTCCGAAAAAGAAAATCGCGTAGAACGACAGAATCGCGCCGAATCGGCCGCACCAATTCTCCACGGCGGCCGCGGACGACACCTGAGGCCAGTCCGTATCGGTGTAGCTGGCCAGACTCAGAACCATCATGATTCCGAGCAGAATCAAACCGATCCCGTAAATTTTGTGGATCGTCATGTGATGGAGGATAAACGAAGATGGTTCCGGATCGTTTCTTCCTCCCCCCTCTCTCTGAAATTAATCTCTGCGGCTAACTGCGATGCTCCACCGGATCCCGCCTCGGCCCCCGATCAAATCCTCGCGGCCCGCGATCCCGGTCAAACCTTGGCGGCCGGCCGCCTCGATCTCCTCGATCTCCACGGTCACCCCGGTCGCTGCTCTTGGGTTTGACCGGCAACGGCGGCTTGCCTTCTATTTCGCGGATTGCCGCCGTGCGAGACAGCCGCAGCCGGCCGAGATGGTCGATCTCGATCAGCTTGACCGGAGTCACGTCGCCTTCCTTCACGACGTCTTCCACGCGCTCGGTCCGCGCCTCCTGCATCTCGGAAATGTGCAGAAGCCCTTCGTGGCCGGGCATGATTTCACAGAATGCGCCAAAATCCACGACGCGCACCACCTTGCCCTGATAGACACGCCCGAGCTCGGGCTCGGCCACCATCATGTGAATCCGGTCCCGCGCGACCGCCGCGCTCTTTTCGTCGTCGGAATAAATCCGGACGGTGCCGTCGTCCTCGATGTCGATCTTGACGCCGGTCTCCTCGATCAGCGCCCGGATGTTCTTGCCGCCGGGTCCGATCACGCCGCCGATCTTGTCCTTCGGAATCGTCATCAAAAACACGCGCGGCGCGTATTTGGAAATGTCGCTTCGCGGCTTGGCGAGCGCCGCTTCCATCACGCCCAAAATGTGCATCCGGCCCGCCTTCGCCTTCTCCAGCGCCTGCCGCATGAGATCAATCGAAATGCCTTCGATCTTGATGTCCATTTGAATCGCCGTCACGCCCTGCCTCGTCCCGGCCACTTTGAAGTCCATGTCGCCGAGATGGTCCTCGTCGCCGAGGATGTCGGTCAGAATCGCAACGCGCGTGTCCTCCTTGATCAATCCCATCGCGACGCCGGCGACGTGAGTCGGAACCGTTACGCCCGCGTCCATGAGCGCCAGAGATCCGCCGCAGACCGATGCCATCGATGACGATCCGTTCGATTCCAAAATGTCCGACACGAGCCGCACGGTGTACGGAAAAACGTCTTCGGCCGGAATCATCGACTCCAGCGCTCTCTCCGCCAGCATGCCGTGGCCGATCTCCCGCCGGCCCTGGCCGCCGTAGCGTCCGGTTTCACCGACAGAAAACGGAGGGAAATAATAATGAAGAAAGAACCGCTTCGTTCCCTCCCCCTCGATGTTGTCCAGCCTCTGCTCGTCATCCGCCGTGCCGAGCGTCACCACCGCCAGCGCCTGCGTCTCGCCCCGCGTGAACAGCGCCGATCCGTGAGCCCGCGGTAGAAATCCGAGTTTGATGTCGATCGGCCGGACCTGATCGAGATTGCGGCCGTCGTTTCGCCGGGAGTTATTCAGAATGTTCGCGCGCATGATCCGGCTCTTGATCGATTCGATGATTCCGCCTGCCTCAACCGCGACCGCCTCGGCGTCCAGTCCGAGTTTCTGCACGGCGGCGCTGATGGCGTCATCCGAAATTTTTGACAGCGCGCCGTATCGCTCCATCTTCGTCGGAATGACCAGCGCCTTCTCGAGTTTCGCCGCCGCCAACTCCTCGATCGCCGCTTCCAACCCCGGAGTCTTCGCCGGCGGAATCGCGGCCAACTTCGGCTTGCCCGCCTTTTTGCGAAGTTCTTCCTGCATGGCGCAGATCCTGCGGATTTCATCATGCGCGATTTTCAGGGCTTCGAGTACCTGCTCTTCCGGTACCTGCTTCGCCTGGCCTTCAACCATCGTGATGTCGTCGGTCGTGCCGGCCACGACGAGTTCCAGATCCGCGACGTTCGACTCTTCGGTCGACGGATTGATCTTGTATTCTCCGTTCAGCCGGACGATGCGAACCGCGCTGACGGCTTTTGTAAACGGGATGTCGGACAGAAGAAGCGACGCGGAGGCGCCGATGACGGAGAGAACGTCCGGCGGTGACGCCAGATCCGTCGAGATCGCGAAGGTCGCAATCTGAACTTTGTTGTAATAGCCGTCCGGAAACAGCGGCCGGATCGGCCGGTCCGTGATCCGGCACGTCAGGGTCTCGCGGTCGCTTGGCCGCCCCTCCCGTTTGATGAATCCGCCCGGAATCATTCCCGCCGAGTAGGCCTTCTCGCGATATTCCACGGTCAGCGGAAGAAAATCGATTCCCGCTTCGGGCTTGGGCTCCGCGCAGACGGTCGTGAGGACCATCGTGTCGCCGAATTGCACCAGCACCGATCCGTTGGCCTGCTTGGCCACCAGACCCTGCGTGATCGTGAGTTTGCGCCCCGATATTTCAAGTTGAACTTGTTGCATGAAGATTGATCCTTTCTGTTACAGACCTCGGACGAATGTGGCGGATGAACAGGCGGGGTTGCCAACTGTTGATTGCGGACGACCGAAGGTCTTCATCCGGTCGGTCATCCCGCTCTCGCCCATCCGTGGACTCCGCGGGATTTCCTTCATCCGGTCGGTCATCTGCAATCTACAATTGACAATCCAGCGCGCTTCTCCACCGCGCCGCCGGGTTCTGATGTTGTGGTCAGCCGCAGATACGGCTATTTGCGAAGACCCAATCGCTTCACGACGTTGCGGTATCGGCCCAGCTCGCTGGTGCGCAGATGGCTCAATAACTGCCTCCGGTGGCCGACCATTTTCAAAAGCCCCCGCCGGGAACCGTAATCCTTTGGATGCGTCTGAAGATGCTCCGTAAGAATCCGGATGCGTTCGGTCAAAATCGCCACCTGCACGTCGGTCGATCCCGTGTCCGCTTCGTGAACCCGATAATCTTCGATCAATTTCGTTTTAGTCGCCTTTTCCATCCTGAACGTCTCTTTTGTCTCTCCTCTCCCCTTTTTCTTCCGTCTTCTTCATCCTTCACCAATCTTCTTCAGTATTCTCCCGTCCTCCCCCAAAAGCAACCCATTATTTCCAATTCTTTTCGTTTCGTCAACGCTCAACCGCCGATTCCCAGAACCGCCCGGCTTCGCACGATGTCCCGGGAAATGGCTTCCCTCAACGCTTCGACGGTCTCGAATTTTTTTTCCGGCCGCAAAAATCTTTTCATCTCAACCTGCCAGACATCCCCCGGATTTCCACGCACCGGCCCGCGATCCAGAATGTGCGCTTCCAGAAAAACCCGCCTGTTCGCGTGAACCGTCGGCGCCACGCCCAGATTCATGACGGCCGCGCGCGCCCGGCCGCGCCCGCCCGATCGGGTTACGCGCCGGACCCTGCCCGCGTACACGCCCAGTCGCGGAAGCCGCTCGTTTGGAAGAGCGAGATTGATTGTCCGCGCGCCCAACTTGCGGCCCACCCCCGCGCCTTTTTCCAGCCGGCCTGTCCACTCCATCGGGCGGCCTGACATCCGCGCCGCGTCGTGGATGTTTCCATCGGCCAACGCCCCCCGGATTGCCGTACTCTGAATGATCTTTTCTCCCATCCGCACAGCCGAAACGCCGAACACCCGAATGCCCGCCGGAGCAAGAAGCGTCCGCAGATCGTCGATGACGCCGGCCCGGTT
>JAHFCY010000170.1 GCA_023249255.1 Candidatus Lindowiibacteriota bacterium
GATGATGAACCAGACGTTGAACCACATGACGATCCCCAGCGTCATCGCCATCATGATCCACTTGGCGCGCATCGAAAGTCCGCCTTCGGCTTCGTAAATCAGGCCGCCTTTCATGTACATGAGGTAAAACAGGGCAAGACCCGCGAGGAACGTGATCATGGCTCCCCAGCGGAACCACCACAACGCCCGCGGCATGAGTTGCGGGTTCACCGCCTTTTTGCCTGCATCGTCCAGAACACCCTGCAACGGAACATTGACGAAATTAAAGAAATAAAGATGTCCGATCCACGTCACCCCTGCGATCACGTGAATCCATCGAATCAGCAGTTGAATTTCCATATCCACGATTGCCCCTCCTCTGTTCTCGTCCCGGGTCAAGCCCCGTCCTATATTTAATTCGGCGCTATTTCTCCCGGCGTTCGAGTTCCTTCGCTATATCTTCGGGCTTCAGTCCCCGCAACCTTAGGAGAACCATCAGGTGATACAGAAGATCGCTCACTTCCGCGGCTACGAATTTTTTGGGAAGACCCTTGGAGGCCAGGACAATTTCGGTTGACTCTTCGCCGATTTTTTCCAGAACCTTGTCCAGCCCGCTCTTGCGCTTCGCACGGTCCGGCGTTGTGAGTTTCACCGTATACGATCCGGCGGGACGCGTCCGCAGACGATCAGTGATCGTGTCAAACAGCCGGTCCAGCACACGCCCGAGCCTTCCTTCCGACGCGCTTCCTCCATCCTTCTTCCGGCTTCTCCCGCGTTCTCCAATCTTCCTGAAAAAACAATTCGCGCGGCCGGTGTGACACGCCGGACCCGTCTGTTCCACCCGCAAAAGGATCGCATCCTTGTCGCAGTCGAGCCGTACCGCCCGGACTTTTTGAACATGCCCGGACGTCTCGCCCTTTTTCCAGAGTTTTTGCCTTGATCTCGAATAGTAGTGCGCGTAGCCGGTCGACAGAGTTTTTTTCAGGCTCTCGCAATTCATGTACGCCAGCATGAGCACCTCGCCCGTCCGCGCGTCCTGCGCGATTGCTGGAATGAGTTGCCCGCTCTTGTTTTTCATTGCGCGATCCTCACATGAATCCCGTTCTTTTTCAAATACGCCTTGACATCGGGGATCGTAAACTGCCCGTAATGAAAAATCGACGCCGCCAAAACCGCCGACGCTCCCGCTTCAATCCCTTCCTTCAGATGCGCCATCGTTCCGACGCCGCCCGACGCGATGACCGGGATGTTCACGCGGGAACTGACCTCGTGCAGAAGTTCCAGATCGTATCCCTCCTTGGTTCCATCGCGATCCATGCTCGTCAACAAAATTTCTCCGGCCCCGCGCCGCGCTGATTCCTCCGCCCATTCCACAGCGTCAATCCCCGTCGCCGTCCGCCCGCCGTGGACGTGCACTTCCCATCGTCCACTTTCCGGGGTTTCGTTGTGCACGCCTGTTCGTGTCTGTTCGTGTCTGTGTGTGGCCATTTTTTTCTTCGCGTCGATCGCCACAACCACGCATTGCGACCCGAACGACTCTGCCGCTTCCGAGATCAACTCCGGCCGCTGCACCGCCGACGTGTTGATCGAAATTTTATCGGCCCCCAGAAGCAGGACTTCACGCATTTCTTCGATCGACTTCAATCCCCCGCCAACCGTGAACGGCACCGACAACGCCTCGGCCGCGCGTTTCACCCAGTCCTGCCGGATCGCCCGGGCGTCCGCGGAAGCCGTGATGTCCAGAAACACGACTTCGTCCGCCCCGGCGGCATCATAGGCCGCGGCGGAGTCTCCGACGTCCCCCGCATCCCGGATATCCACGAACTTCACGCCCTTCACGACTCGACCGCTGCGCACGTCCAGACAGGGAATGACACGCTTCGCCAGCATTGTTATCTCACGACCCCTGACTCATGAATCATGACTGAACACTCGCACCGCTTCCGCAATATCCACCACTCCTTCATAAATGGCGCGGCCCACGATCACACCGATGATCTTCGGATGCCCTTCGGATTTGATCAACTCCAGATCCGTCAGACTCGAAATGCCTCCCGATACGATCACCTCAAGGCCCGTCGCCTCCGCAAAAAGCCTGGTCGCCTCCACGTTCGGTCCGGTCATCATCCCGTCCTGCCGCACGTCCGTGTACACCGCCATTCGAACACCGGCTTCGTAGACGCTCCGCCCGAATTCGATCGGATCGCTCTCCGTCTCCGCCATCCACCCCCGCGTCGCCACCTTGCCTTCCTTTACGTCCACCGATATCACCACATGTTTTTTCCCGGCGGCCGACAGTATCTCTTTCAAAATTTGCGGATTTTCGACCGCGGCGGTTCCGAGAATGATCCGGTCGACTGTGGGGATGCCGCCGATTTTTTTGGCCACGGTCGCCGTCCGGATCCCACCGCCGACTTCCAGCGGTACCGGCGCCTCCGACGCAATCTTCCGGATCATCTCCAGATGGATCGGCTCCCCGGTCCGCGCGCCATCCAGATCGACGATGTGAAGACGCCGGGCGCCGGCAGACACAAATGACCGGGCCACCGCCGGCGGGTCGTCTGAATATATCGTCTTCTGGTCAAACTCTCCCCGCTTCAACCGGACCACACATCCGTCCGACAGATCTATCGCGGGAATGATTTCCAGCATCGTTTGCCCTTTCCTCTATACATATACAATATTATATACTCGCTCATTCAGTTCCGTTCAAGGGCGCAAGGATGCGCAAGGAGCGTGGCTGCCTGCCTGTTGACTTTTAAACCATGTTTGTTGGATACTTTAGCTTGGTATGGACTCTCTATTCATGCGAAATATTAAACTGCGGTCTCCCCGGAGACTTTTTCTCTGCGTCCTCTGCGCGGCCCTCCTGATGTGCGGATTGAATGGCCGGGTCTTCGCCACTGACACGGTCATCCTTCGCGGCATCCCATCTGGCGATACGGTGGGCGGGAGACGCAACGCATTCTCAGTGGCGCTTGAGTTCTCCTCGACAAGTGTCTGCACGACCATTTTCGAATACGACACCTACAACTCGAACCAGTACGACTCGATCACATTCATTGACAGCGAATGGGGACCGGGCCAGACAGCGCCCGATTCGACACCGACGCTTTCGACGGGCGCCTCCGGCGACACCTACACGTTTCACTGGAATGTTCAGGCCGACAAACCCGACACGCGCATCCCGTCGGGCCGCCTGCGCGTGAGAGTCTGGGACGCCGTCAACGGAACCAGCCTCGGCGAAACCATCCTTACCCCAATCGGACTGGTCACCGTTCTGGTCGACCCGCCGGATACTCCGGATGCGATTTCGATGGGGTGGGGCGAAAGCGTCCAGATCCGGTGGTATCAGGACACGCTGGCAAAATATTACACAGTCTGGAGAGACACCGGCTATCCGCCGAACGACACCAAACAATTCATCAATGTCACCAAAATGGTTCTGGGGACGGACTCTCAAGCCGACAACCGGGGATTGTTGCTGAACGACACCAACGTCGGCAAAGCGCCCGGCAAACGCACGCCGACGCTGGATACGTCCTACTACTGGTACATCACCGCCATCGACACGTGGGGCAACACGCAGGAACTGCTCCGTGGATACGGCGATTCGATTCCGGCCGAATACATCTACGTGCGCAAAATCGTCGAGACGGGGGCAAGCATTGGAGGGCGGGCTTCCGACACCATTCCCGGCGCCACCCTGCAGTATCACATTCTGGTCAGCAACACGCCCGGATACAGTCCCGCCCAGCGCGTTCAAGTCATCGACGGCATGCCGTATAATTCCGACTACAAGGGTACCAGCGTTGAAATCGACACGCGTCACGGATTCATCGCCCAGACCGACATTAATGATGCGGACTACACCCAATTTTTATACGATTCCAGCGACTCTCCGATAGTCCAGGTAACCCTCTTTAATCCGTTCAACCCCGGCGATACAGCGCGCATCCGGTTCAAAGTCATCATCCGCTGACCGAACAGACTCCTGATTGACAGCTCGATCCAAAAAAGTTGAACTGACCTCATGAAACTGCGTTCGGTGCTGGACCGGCCGGCCAATATCAGCCCGGCCGCATGCCGGCTTGAATTTTATTTCGACGATGCAAAGGAACTGCCCGTGAAACACGGCTTCTCCGGGAAATCGGGGGAGCGCCTGCTGGTGAACGGCGCCACGCAAAAAATGCTGATCGGTCTCGGGTCGCGGACCAAATTTGACCGCGACGCGCTCCGGAAGGCCGCGGCCGAGGCGTCGCAGGATGCCCGCACACGCGGCCTGCGGCGTATCGCGTTTGTCCTGGCCGACTGGCCGACGGCCGATGCAACTGCGGCGGCGGAAGTCGTCGCCGAGAGCGCACGGCTGGCCCAATATCGCTATTCACTGGCGTCTCAAGACACCGAGAGCGGTCCGATTGATACGTTGACCGTCGTCTGCCGCTCCGCCACCCAGCACAAACTTTTATCGGAGGCGCTCGTTCATATTTCTCACGTCGCCGATGGAGTCGATCTCGCGCGTGATCTTTCAAATCTTCCCGGAAATCTTGGATCGCCCCGGACAGTGGCCGCCGCGGCCCGCAAATTGAGCGGACAGGGCGTTCGTGTCCGGATTCTCGACCGCGCCGCCTGCGCGAAAATTGGCATGGGCGCTTTCCTCTCGGTCGCGCAGGGAAGCCGGCAGCCGCCCGCGTTCGTCGTTCTCGAATATCATCCGGCTCGAAAAACAAACCGGTCGCTCCGGCCATCCATGGCCTCTCGCGACACTCCCCCCGTCCATGGGGGTCGAAAACCGCTGGTCCTCGTCGGCAAGGGCGTCACGTTTGACGCAGGCGGGATCTCGCTGAAACCGGCGGAAAAAATGGAAGAGATGAAACACGACAAGTCCGGCGCGGCGGCGGTCATCGGCATTTTCGCGGCCGCCCGTAAAATCAAACCCGGCATTCCGCTCATCGGGCTTGTTCCGCTGACCGAAAATCTGCCCGGTGGAAACGCCTCCCGGCCCGGCGATGTCGTCCGGAGCCTCAGCGGCAAAACCATCGAAATCAAAAATACCGACGCCGAAGGACGGCTCATTCTCGCCGACGCGCTCAATTACGCGGGCCGATTTCATCCGGAGGCCATCATCGACATGGCAACCCTCACCGGCGCTTGCTCCATCGCCCTCGGCGACGTCTATGCCGCGATTTTATCGAACAACGACGCGCTGGCCCGATCGTTGGTCGACGCCGGCGAGTCGTGCGGTGAACGGCTCTGGAGACTTCCGATGCACGACGGCTATGAACGTCTCATCAAAAGCGCCGTGGCGGACGTGCAAAATATTCCCGAAGGACGGCTGGCCGGAACAATTATTGGCGGCATGTTTTTGAAAAAATTTCTCGCGGATGAACGGACACCCTGGGCCCATATCGACATCGCCGCCACCGCATGGGACGTCAAAGGCCGGGATGGCCGGCCCGCCGGATCGACCGGCATCGGCGTCCGCCTGTTTTACGAATTTCTCAAACTTCGCGGCGACCTGTCCTGACCTTCTCTATCTAACGTTACCTGCCACATATCCCCCCGAACCCCCGCTTTGAAAAAGGCGTCGGCGCGGAATAGGACCGCTCGGAGAAGACGCCTCGTGCGTCCGAAAGCGTAGAGCCTGTCCGCCTGAGGCGGACTAACCACACGTTTGATGCCTCCAGGGGCAAATACCCCGTTGGCAACAGGCGCAAGCAGAGCCGGCCAGGTTCTGTGCCCGACTTGCGTACGGTGATCCAAAGAGCCCTGAACACCTTACGGTCACGCTACATATTTATTTTTCGATACCTCCCAACCATCACCCGCCTCATCCGGGCGCTTGCCCGAGATTTTTACTCAATAACGTCAAAGCGTAGCCCGTTCCGTCAGGATATTTTAGTCTCAATAACAAGTCAATCCCCAATGGATCGACTTGCAAAACACCCCCTCCCCGTTGGAACATGGCTTTTTTCCAACGGCTGAGGTGCGCGACTTCCCTATTTTAAAGCCCGATATTCCCCCACTCACACCTCATCTGTTCACGTACCCCTCACCTCGATCCTCTCCCCCGCAGGGGAGAGGAGGTAAATAGTCTTGCGGCGCGACCCGCCCGGCGGCAGGCGGGGTTTTACTGTCCCTTTCCGCCGCCGTGAATGATCGCCAGCGCGCTGTTCACCGCATCCATGGCCTGGTCGTAGTCGCCCAGCCGGTAAAGACATTCCGACAGCAGATACAAAAGCGGCACGCTTCGCGGATCGTCCTTCAACGCGCTTCGCACAATCACAGACGCCTCCTGATACCGATTCTCCTTCATCAGATTCGATGCCAGCGAAATCTTCTCCTGCGCAACCGCATCGCGAGATTGCGCCGGAGCCGGTTTTTCCGAGGCGGGTTTGATCATCGCCTTCGGCCCCGACACGGCAGGTTCTTCCTCTTCTTCGATCGGCGTCTCATAATAGGGTCTTCGGTCAGCCGTCGCCGGAGCGGCTTTGGGCGGCGCCGGCGTTGAAACAGCCGGACCCTCCTCCGGCAGCGGTGGAACGGCGCCGGAAACGGTGGACGCCGGATGAGTCGTCGCGGGCCGGATGTCCTGACGCGCCCCTTCCACGGCCGGCGGTTCGGACTGCACGGGTGATTTTCTCAGCGACATCATGTCGGCGCTCGTCCGGCCGGTGACGGGCCGGGACGACGCTTCGGCTTTTTCCTTTCTCGCAGGGGCAGCAGACGGCGCGATGTAGGGCGAAGGCGCCTCCTGTGAACGGGCAACTCGAGTCTGTCCAGCCGGGCGAACAGCCGGCGGGGACTCCTGCCGGCGCACCGACTCCTGGCGCCTGCGGGCCGGATGGCGCGGTTTGGCGGCGATGACATCGGGCTTTTTGCCGCCGAACGTCACGTTCAAACCAGCCCGGTGGACGTCACCCAATTTTTCGCGCGGCACGAATGCGTATTCGATTCCGAAATGGTCAAAATCAAACGTCATGCCAAGCGACGACGCGTTAAATCCGGTGAAATCCGTTCCCAGTTCATATCCGCCTCGAATCGCAAAAAATCGGTTCGGACGATATTCAATTCCCATGCCGATGCCGTCGGCATCGTCTTTCGGATACCAATAGTCGATGGTCGCAAGGAGATTGCCGCGGGGGAGAAGCCGCAGGGCGGTGCCAAACCGAAATGTCATCGGCAGGGGGTCGCCGACGGAGATGAAGGTGATCTTCGGACCCATGTGCAGGACCGCCGCGCCCAGCGACACACGTGGATTCACGCGCAGATTCGCGCCGATATCCACCGCCCAGCCGCCGGCGCTATACTGCGCCAGGGTCTGACGG
>JAHFCY010000034.1 GCA_023249255.1 Candidatus Lindowiibacteriota bacterium
AACAAATCGACTTTACAGCCTTTTGATTCCGTATCGTTGATATTGCAGGTGGTCGTCCCGGCGTCGGCAGTCGGAGGGGAACAAGCCGCGGTGGTCGTGAGCGGTAGGAGCGCCGACCCTGCCGTTTCCGATGCCGTCACCGGCAACATCTTCGTCGGATCAGCCCCAGATGTCAGAGTCACCAATCTCGAAGTCCAAAATGCAAATGTTGCGCCGGGATCTGGTAATCGCGTTCAAAATCGCGCGATAAAGAATGCGGGGCCGACGGCCGTCAACAACGTGGAAGCTCTTACGGAGGTCAGAAATCCATCTGGAACGGTCATCCTGTCCCAACTCATCAATATCGGTACGCTGGGCGGCGGGCAGGAAGTCCTCAATATTGGTGGGAATTTGGACATTCCAGCCACGACTCTTACCGATACAGGCACATATCTTGTGACCTTGACTGCGAGAACGACCAGCGGGCTTATGCTGGACAGCATGTCGGTTGCGTTCGTAGTTAGTGGATTGTCGATAGACCAGTTTGCTTTGACGCCGGCGAACGACGTTTTTCAGACCGGTTCTACGGCAAAATTCAAACTCGACATAAAAAACACCGGAAGCTCCACCAGATATCGTGTGAATGTGACTGTATCTGACACGGCGCCCATATCGACCATTTTTACAGAAACCCGTACCATTGCGACCGGACAGACGGATAAATTTACGGCGGCGAACGGCCTCCAGTTCGATCTGACGATCACCGTTCCGCTGGGTCAGTTAAGTGCAACCGCCACTCTTGAGCAAGATACCGGAACCGGGTTCTCCGTGCTTGAGCGCAGTCAAGTCCTGTTTTTCCACGGCAATATAGAGGTGGTATCCGTCAGTACTGCCCGGCAGACCTATCTGCAAGGAGAAACCGTCGCTGTGACGGCGAATATCAGCAATGCATCGAATGCCGCAATACCGGGCGTTTCAGTCGTGTTTGAAGTGCGGGACCCAGCCGGCATTCTAAAAAAACTGGATACTGTATCGGTCGGCAGCGTTCCCAAGAAATCGAACCAAAACGTTACTTTCTCCTTCGCTCTTTCGAACACGGCGGCCATTGGCGCATACACAGTGACAGCCCGGGCCTTGGTGAACGGCATCCAGCATCATGAAAAAACCGGAAGTTTTTCCGTGGCCGATCTTTTCTCAATCACCGCTTTTACTCTGTCGCCTCCGGAGGCAGAGATTGTGGATGAAGATGCGGACCCCAGTCCCCCTCCGGGTCCTCCTCCTGGATTCCAAGCCGATTTTACCATCCGGAACAACGGGGCATTCGACACATACGCATTCCCGCATGTGTTTGTTGCATTTCCAAATGGTTTGGATTCGGTACAAATTCAGCCACCCCCCGTAAGCAAACTGATCCAGACAGCTAATGATAAAACATGGAACAATCAACGTCTCGTTTTTTCGCCACGAAACCTTGGGACGTATCAGCTTATCTTAGATGTGGCCGACGCCGACACCAAAGTCCGGGCACGAACGAGCAGGACGTTCCAGATCAAGCATGGCGTGGACGTTTACGATCTGATCGCGATGCCGTCCCATATAGAACCCGCCGGGATACCAGGAGACACGACGCAGATTTGTTACTTCGTGGATGTGGTGGGCTCCCAAAATAAGGGGGATACGACTTATGTCCGCGTGGTCGCGGTTTCGGACAGCACCGAGGTTCGGCGGCTGTCGAGCGCGCCCCTGTTTAATGGGATGAAGGGAGGAGATCCGCCGCTGGAGGTGGAAGTGGAGTGGGACGGCCGCGACGCTGCGGGGGATCCCGTTCCTGAAGGAAATTATCAGATCATCGCGTTTGCGCAAACGACCAACAGCGACACGGACGAGGAGAGCACTCTGGTCGAAATAGAGCTTTACAGCGAAGCCGTATACCCGCAGTCATACAGTTATTCCTATTCCCCGACCACTTTGGAATTTTCTCCGACGTTATATGAGAGCAGTCTGCCGCCGCGTACGACTCTGGTTCTGGGTGATCCCAAATTTGTCCGACCGTCAGATTCGGCCACGTACGTTACGGCCGCCACATCTCTGATATTTACGGCGGTGGACGATTCCGCTGTCGTGGGAGACAGCGCGGGCGTTGGCGTGGCCAAGACCGAGGTCGCCGTGGACAGCGCGCTGTTTGCGCAGGTTACAGGTCCGGTGACGCTCCAAGGCCTGGGCGCCGTCGCCGAGGGGCGTCACAACGTTTTTTACAAGTCAACCGATAAAGAAAGCCACGAAGAATTTCCCCGCCTCTCCATATTATATATAGACGCCACGCGTCCGACGACCACGACCGCGCACAACCCGGTCGTCAACGCAAACGGGTGGAACAATTCCGACGTGACCGTGACGCTGTCTGCGACGGACCCCGCCTTGGCGGACGGGTCGAACAGCGGCAGCGGGGTGAAGGAGACAAGGATCGGCGTCGACGGCGCCGCGCCTTCGGCCGGCACCGCGGCCACGCTCGTTTCGGAAGGGATCCATACGCTCGGTTTTTATTCCATCGACAACGTGGGCAACACGGAGGCGACAAAATCCGACACCGTTAAAATCGACAAGACAAAACCCAGCCTGACGGCGACGAAGACTCCCGTTCCAAACGCACAGGGGTGGAACAACTCGGCCGTCACGGTCAGCTACGCCGCCGTGGACACCCTTTCCGGAATAGACACCACGCAGAGCGATTTTTCTGCGGACGTCCTGTCGGCAGAAGGCATCGGCCAATCCGCGTCCGCGACCGCCGTGGACCTTGCGGGAAACCAAGCGACAGTCACAGTTTCAAACATCAACATCGATTCGACTGCCCCTGGCACACAGCTAACGATTGGCGATCCCAAATTCGTGTCCGGCCTCACGTACATCCGGGACAACACGTTGTTGACCTTGACCGCCACCGACAATCTCTCCGGCGTGGCGAAGACGGAATTTCGCGTGGACAGCGGAACATTCGCCGCCGGCACGGCGCTCAGGATCGCAACGGAGGGACTGCACACGATCGGGTTCGGGTCGACGGATACAGCCGGAAACGTCGAAGCGGAGAAGTCGGCGCAGGTCGTGGTGGACACCACGCCGCCAGAATCGACGCTCAATCTTGACGGCCAGAAATTCTTGAGCGATTCGCCGGTGCAGGGCGCAACGACCTCGTCTGGCGTTACTTTCACGCAACGCGAAGCCCAGCTTGTTCTGGAGATGGCCAATCAACTGTCGTTCCGCGAACTGGATGACGAAGTCCCTCTGGCGACCGACGAGGCGACCAACATCGTGGCGGCCAGGCCGATCCTGAACATTCCGGCGCTCGATGCGGTGTCGCAGGTCGGAGCGACAGCCCTGACGGCCCTTCGGAAATTTTCATCCGCGTACGACACGACAATCCGGCCCGGCGGGGAATTCGCGAAAGGGGTGTCGTTCCTTCCGAAACAGCGGGCAATTATTTTGGGATTCGTAAACAACGCGACATCGGCCGAACTTCAAAAGGTTTCGGGGATCGGCTCCACGACGGCGAATTCCATCATCGCCAACCGGCCGTATCCCAACCTCGGGAAACTCGCGAACATCGTCACGAGCGTCACCACGCTGACGAACCTTTCCAAATTCGTCGTGATCGCGGCGACATCACCGGACTTTGACAAAGACGGCATCACCGACACCGCCGACAACTGCCGGTACGATTCGAATCCGGCGCAATCGGACGTGGACGGCGATGCAATCGGAGACGTCTGCGACATCGTTCACATGGCCGACGGCGTGCCTTTCACACTGCCGGAGGCGCAGGGCGTGTTGAACGTGGCGAACACCTACACGCAGGATTCGTTGGCGGCGATATCGGGTATGGACGCAGCGAAAGCGCAGAGCGTGGTGGGCGCTCGCTCGATCAACACGCTTTCTGCGTTGTCGAACATATCCGGCATCGACACGTTGACCATTCGGCGGCTTAGGCTGGTGGTGTCAGGCGAGCAGACGCCGGCGGAGAATCTGGTGTACGTCGCGCCATCGACGACTCTGCGGGTCACCGCTGAAGATGCGGGCGCCGGAGTAGACAAGATCAAGACAAAATTGGACGCGGGGTTATTCGAAGAAGTTGCCGCCCGGCAGGTTTCGTCGGAGACTCAACATACGCTCCTGTATCAAAGCATCGACAAATTGGGGAACGTGGAAGTACCGGAGGCGCTGATATTCGTCGTCGATGCCACAAAACCGGCGCTAACCGTGACGGTGAACGGAAAACAGGCCAGGACTTCCACAGGGACGCTCGTGACAGCGGCGCCGACATCTTTTACGGCAACGGCAAGCGACCCACCCATTGGCGGCTTTTCCGGCGCCGGGCTCAAACTGCTTCGACAGACGCTGGATGGCTCGACGATCGAGACCGGCGGCACGGGCCTGACAGTCTCCGTGTCAGCGGAAGGCAGCCATACAATCCAATTCCACGCCGAAGACAACGTGGGCAACGCGTCGGACAGCGCTTTCAGTTTCATCGTCGATGCGACAGGGCCACAGGTGACGATCCACTCACCGCAGGCGGGCATCACGTTCGCGGACAAGCGTGACACAATCGTGATCGACGTTTCTGCGGCCGATTTGGACCCGGCGCCGAAACTTACGATGCATCTGCGAGACGAAGAAGAAGGAAATACAGTGGCCGTTGTCGTCGGACAGAAAATCGATCCGGCGACGCTGGACGACGGGCAGTGGAGTCTGGTGGTCGCGGCGGAGGATTGGGTGGGGAATCGGACGACGGCAGAATCCGGCCGGTTTACGGTCAGTCACGACATTGCGCCGCCCCGGACAACATTCTCCATCGGCACGCCCAAGACCGAACGCGGTCCGGACGTTTATGTGACGGCCGCTACGCCGATCACGTTCTCAGCAGAGGACGACCTCTTGACGCCGGGAGATCGGGCGGGGTTTGGCGTCGCTCGGATCGAAATCTCCGTGGACGGAGAGACTTTCACACCGTTTACGGCGCCTATTTTCCTGACCGGGAAAGATGGCGTCCATCGCATCGCCTACCGCGCTATCGACGTAGTGGGCAACGTCGAAACGACGCGTGAAATCACGCCGATCCTCGACAATACGCCACCGCTTTCGGAACTTTCGATATCCACGCCGTTCTATCTCAGCAACTTTATCCTGGACCGCGGCGAAACGGTGGCCGGCGTCGTGTTCAGTTCGAACGAGGCAGCTACAGTCCTGGAAATGGCGAACGTCTTGAGCGTGCGTCTGCTCGATTTCGAGGTCAATCTCGCCTCCGACGCGGTGAGCAACATCGTGGCCGCCCGGCCCATTCTGACGTTGGCGCAACTTGACGCCGTCCGGGAAGTCGGCCAGTCGGCGTTACAGGCGCTCAAAGACTTCGTGCCGACCTATCTCACGTATATCAAGCCCGGCGGCGACGTTTCCAGCGGCGTGACATTTTCGCCCGCCCAATTGGCCAAAACGCTTGCCTTTGTCAACACCGCCTCGGCAAGCCAGCTCGATCAGGTCAGCGGCATCGGAACGACCACCCGGGACGCGATCCTATCCGCCAGACCCTTCTTGGACATCGCGTCGTTGGACGCCATCGTCACCACGACCGTCCTCCGGAACCTGCGCGACTTTCCGGTCACCCTTTCTTCAGCCCAAGATTCCGACAGCGACGGCATCGTGGATTCTCTCGACAACTGCCCCTACATTCGCAATTCGGACCAGAAAGATATCGACAGCGACGGCATCGGCGACATCTGCGACTTGGCCATCGTCGTCGAAGGCGTGGAGTTCACAGAAGAAGCGGCATCGGCGGCCCTGTCCTTCGTGAATTCCGCGTCGAAAGAGACGCTGGAACGAGTGCCGGCGATCGATCCGGTGAAGGCCGGGAACATCATCGCGGCGCGGCCATTTGCCACTCTTCAGGCGTTGGCCGCCGTTCCCCTGATCGGTCCCGAGACTCTCCGCGACCTCAAGCTGTTCGTCGGCGGTACGCCGGCGACCGACACCGGCCTGCTCTATGTCTCCGAAGAGACCCTGATGCGCGTGACCGCCGAGGACTCTCTTGCAGGCGTCCGTGAGGTCCAAACAGAGTTAGACCGATCCGGATTGGCGGCTGACTCGGAGAAGACAGCGTTTTCCGAAGGCATCCATATTTTGGCCTATCGTTCGATCGACCTTTTTGGAAATACCGAAGACACGCGAAACCAGATTTTCGCTTCTGACAACACGCCCCCGACCATCGCCATCCAAGTCGTCGGCGGTCAGGTGGAAGGCGGTCTGTTGCTCGGAACAGTGATCCGTTCCACCACCGACATTGTGGCCGAAGCTACTGATCCTACCCTGCCGGCCGGACCTTCCGGGAGTATGTTCGGCGTATCGTTCCTCCCCGGCTCCGGCATTCGTTCATTGACCCTTGATGTTTCCGGAACCGTTTCCGACGTCGTTGCTCCGTTCCGTCTGAATCAACGAGGTACCCAACTGATTCGTCTTGAAGCAACCGATTTTGTCGATAATGCCCAGGTATTAGAAAGACGTTTCACCGTGGATGATTCCGGCCCGGCGGTTGTGCAGGACACGCCGCTTGCCGGCCGTATCTTTGCCGCCGGCCGGGACCGCATTTCGATAGAATTCAGAGTCATCGACGATTTCGATCCTTCCCCGGCGGTGATCGGTGCGACGCTGGTGCATTCGGCCGGCGAGACGATTCCCGTATCCAACGGCGATCGGATCGACGCATTAATGTTGTCGATGGGCTCTTGGACGTTGGTCGTTCAGGCCAAGGACTGGCTGGATAATACTTCTCAAGCCACATTCGGACCGTTCCGGGTCGTTCATGACGCCCAGCCTCCCCGGACGACGCTGACCCTCGGCGGACCGGTTTTTGTCCGCGCCTCCGACAGCGCCGCGTACGTCTCGGCAACCACGCCGTTGACTTTCAGCGCCGTTGACGATTTCGAGACGGTGGGTGACAGCGCCGGTTCGGGTGTGGTGAAAATAGAAGTCGCAGTCGATACTGGGCTGTTCACTTCGGTCACCGATCCTGTGACCTTGGCAGGGCTGGGCGCCGGCGCCGAAGGAAAACGTACATTGACGTATCGCGCGACCGATCGTGAAGGCAACGTCGAAGTCAATCGCCTCTCAATATTGTATATAGACGCCACGGCGCCGGTAACAATGGCCTCCAAGACGCCTTCGCCCAACGCCAACAGTTGGAATTCCACAGACGTGACCGTCGCTTTGTCGGCAACGGATCCTGCGTTGTCCGATGTATCGAACAGCGGAAGCGGCGTGAAGGAAACCCGGCTGGGGATCGATGGGACGCCGCCTGCGCCGTATAGCGGCGTGACAACGCTGTCGGCCGAAGGAATACATACGTTGGATTTCTTCAGCGTCGATAACATCGGAAACACGGAGCCGATGAAGGTGGATTCGGTAAAGATCGACAAGACGGCGCCGACGATTGCGGCGGCGCGTTCGCCTGCGGCTGGTCCCGGCGGATGGAACAACACAGCAGTCACGGTCACGTATTCGGCGTCGGATACGCCGTCAGGAATTGATACGGCGGCAAGCGATCTGGCTGCAGACGTTCTTGCGACCGAAGGGGCAAACCAGAGCGCGTCTGGCACGGCAGTCGACATGGCGGGAAACAGCGCGACGGCGACGGTATCCAGCATCAACATCGATTTGACGGCTCCCGTGACACAGCTTGCGATCGGCGATCCAAAATTCGTCGCAGGACAGACGTATGTCCGAGACTCGACACCTTTCACGTTGACGGCGACGGACGCGCGCTCGGGCGTGGCGAAGACGGAGTTTCGTCTGGACGGCGGCGCGTTCAAGACGGGCGCGTCGTTTACGATTCCAACGGAGGGGCCGCATTTAATCGGATTCCGCTCAACCGATACGGCCGGAAACGTCGAGACCGAGAAGACATCACAAGTCGTGGTCGACACCACAGCGCCGGAGTCGACGCTGAATTTGGACGGCCCAAAATTCCTGAGCGACTCGCCGGTACAGGGCGCGGTCACCACGTCGGGCGTCGCCTTTACACAGCGGCAAGCCCAGCTCGTGATCGAGTTGGTGAATACGGTAACGTTCCGGGTGCTCAACGACGAGGCCAAGCTCGCGAGCGACGCGGCGAAGAACATCGTCGCCGCCCGAACCATCACCAGCATCTCGGCGTTGGATGCGGTCTCACAGGTGGGTTCATCCACCCTGACTTCCTTGCGAACTTTTGCGGATACTTACGAATCTGTGATCCGGCCGGGTGGGGAAGTGGTGAAATCCGTGATTTTTGCGCCAAAACAGCGGGCCATCATATTGGGATTTGTGAACAGGGCGATATCGAAGGAATTGCAATTGGTGGGCCAGATCGGTGAGACGACGGCAACCACGATTATCTCCAACAGACCCTACCCGGATTTGGGAAAACTGGCATCGATCGTGTCGAGCGCGGTCTTGAAGAATCTTTCGACGTACTCGCCGGTTTTGGCATCGACGGCCGACACGGATGCCGACGGGATCAAGGACGCGTCGGACAATTGTCCCTACGATTCCAATACCGCCCAGATCGACGTCGATGGCGATGGCATCGGCGATTTCTGCGATGTCGCTCATCTTGCCGGTGGTGTGTTGTTTGGCCTGTCCGAGGCGCAAGGCGTACTGAACGTCGTGAACACATACACGCAGGGGGCGCTGTCGGGGATATCGGGCATGGACGCGCAGAAAGCGCAGAACGTAGTCGCCGCGCGGCCCATCGCGAATCTGGCGACGCTCGCAAACGTGAGCGGGATCGATACTCTGACGCTTCGGCGATTGCGATTGGTGGTGTCAGGCGAGCAGACCCCGGCGGAGAATCTGGTCTACGTCGCGCCATCGACGACTCTGCGCGTCACAGCCGAAGATGCGGGGGCGGGCGTGGACAAGATCAAGACAAAATTGGACGCCGGGACGTTCGACGAGGTCGCGGCGCGGCAGGTCACAACGGAAACACAGCACACGATTCTGTATCAAAGCATAGACAAATTGGGGAACACGGAAGTGCCGGAGGCGTTGGTGTTCATGGTAGACGCCACGAAACCGGCATTGACGGTGATGGTGAACGGCAAGCAGGCGAGGAACAGTTCAAACACGTTGATCACGGCCGCATCGGCCACGTTCTCGGCGACGGCCGGCGATCCGCCGATCGGCGTTTTCAGCGGATCCGGACTGAAGACTCTGCGAAGAACGCTGGACGGAACGCCGACGGAGACGAGCAATTCAAGCCTGACGACCACGATGCCGGCTGAAGGCAATCATGCGATTCAATTCCATGCGGAAGACAATGTGGGGAACGGGAGCGACAGCGCGTTTAATTTTGTCGTCGATGCAAGCGGGCCGCAAATCACGATCCGATCACCAGCGGCTGGTTCCGTGTTTATTGCAAAACGCGACAGCATCGTGATCGATGCGACCGCGACCGATTTGGACCCGGCGCCACTTGTGACGATGTACTTGCGCGATGAGGAGGAAGGCAACACAGTCCCGGTCGTGCAGGGCCAAAGGATAGAGCCGCTCTCGATCGACGATGGGAAGTGGAGTTTGGTTGTGACGGCGGCGGATTGGGTTGGTAACGCGACGACGACCGAAACCGGTCCATTTGAAGTGATCCACGACATCCAGCCGCCCATGACGACTCTGGTTGTGGGCGATCCCAAATTTGTCCGCGGTTCTGACGGCTCGATATACTTGACCGCTGCCACGCCTTTGCCCTTCACGGCCGTGGACGACCTCGTCATCGTTGGCGACGGCGAAGGCCTTGGGGTGAGTAAGATCGATGTGGCGGTCGATAGTTCAGGTTTCGTAACGGTGACAGCCCCTGTTACGCTCGGAGGTTTGGGTACAGGAACAGAAGGCAAACACACGCTGTTCTACCGGGCGACGGACATCATCGGCAACGTCGAATCTACACGCCTCTTTATATTGTATATAGACGCCACACCGCCGCTGACGGCGTTCGCTCAATTGCCTTTGGCCAACGACAGCGGCTGGAACAATACGCCCGTGACGGTGACACTGGACGCGACCGATCCGGCTCTCTCGGACGGGTCAAACTCCGGAAGCGGAGTGAAAGAAACCCGCCTCGGCATCGATGGCGTCGTGCCGGGCCTTTACACGGGAAGCACGAACATCGCCTCTGAAGGCATCCATGCGTTGGCGTTCTTCAGCGCCGATAATGTCGGAAATACCGAGTCGACGAAAACCGCGACGTTGAAGATCGACTTGACGGCGCCGGTCACGGCTCTCTCGATCGGCGTACCGAAAGTGATCGATGGCCGGACGTTTGTAACCAGCGCCACGCCCTTTACGCTCACGGCCACGGATACGCTCGCCGGCGTGGCCAAGACCGAGTTTCGTCTGGACGGCGGAACATTCACGACCGGGACGTCCTTCACGGTTCCCCCGCCCGAAGGATCGCGGACCATTGGCTTCCGCTCGACCGACGTGGCGGCCAACGTCGAGAGCGAGAGAAGCGCCGTTGTCATCGTGGACAACACGGCGCCGAGAACTAGCCTGTCGGTCGACATCAGCGACACGACCGGAACGGTTCTGATCCCGGAATCGCTCATCACGCTCTCTGCCGTCGACGGCGGCGTAATTCCGGTCGGCCTAGATCGAATCATATACAGCGTTGACGGTGAGACAATCCAGACATATTCATCTCCCTTCAGTGTTTCATCCGTTGGTTCCCATACACTGACGTATCAGGCGTCCGACCGTCTTGGAAACGTCGAACCGCCGAGAACTTTCCAATTTACAACCAAATCCGCCTTGGCCTCCGGCAAATCCGTGTCGTTTACGCCGCGCGTACTGGCATGGTTGAACGATGGAGAAACGGGCGCGAACGTGACGGTTTTGAAATCAATTCTTGATTCGGCGCCGATCCTTCTCTACGACGTCGTCGAGCATCCGGATTCGTTTGTGTCTCGGATGCGCACGGACAGCTACAACGTGTATCTGATTGTTGGGAATGCGAGGCAATTGAAGAAGACACAGGAGTGGGAGCTATCGGAGCGGATCCGAATGGGCGACGGCCTGATTTCGTCGTTCATGGACTGGATCGGGTTACCGGTGCATGACGAAGGCGAGCATGGAGGCGCCGGCGGGAAAGACGTTCGGGCGTCTAAGAATTTGCTGGGAGTCGAGGCAGACGGAGAACACGCGGAGAAGGATTTGAAGCTCGCTCTTCGAGGAGACGCCATTCCATACGTTGGAGAGTATTTGACGGCCGGCCGGACGAAACGGGTGCGCGCACTGGCAGGCACGGCAGTGGGAGACGGCTTTGTCACGCCGAGCGGACAGGACAAGGAACCAGAGCCAACGGTGGTTTCCAATGCCTTTGGCAACGGTCATACCGTGTTTTTTGCCTTTGACGTTGGGCTCTCATCCACGCCGTCGAATGCCGGTCCAACGGGATCTCTGATTCGGGCGGCTCTGCAAAAGGTCACGCCCGTACGGGAAATTTTCATTCCAGATGGCCGTGCGGCCGTTGCCATCGGCGTCCAGTCCCTGGTTGTGCAGCTGGATCTGGCGGTTCGGATCGAAGAAGTCCTTCCGGCTGGCGCGAGCGTTGTAAACAAACTCGATGGCGACGTCCAAGGCAACGCAATCATCTGGAACTTGACCTTGGACGCGAACGAATCGGACACCGTTCATTACGTGCTCGGCCTGCCCGACGCAGGCGGGGCGACCGTCACCACCGTCGCTGATGTTTCGTATCTCGTTCGAGGCAATTACATTCTCCTTGTAAGATTGGATCTGTCCATAACGACCGAAAAAGACCTCCCGAACCTTCTGGATCAGGCGATCGACCAATTCAATAAAATTACAGTCACCGACCCGCAGGATCGAATCAAAGTCGAAAAGGCGCTCGAAGAACTTCAGAGACAGAGGAGTCATCCGCCTGCCGCTGTGGAAGAGGCCGGCGCGGCCATCGAAAGGGCGTTGGAAATTGTCCGCGATCTGGACGGATTGACAGCCGATCCCCAGGCGGTCTTGGAAGTTCGGGACACTTTGGACAAAATCGTTCTGATATACGGCCGGCTCTTTTCCAAATAAGATGTCGTTCTCGCGACAAGGCAGAAAATACAAGTTTCCTCCGGTCGTTGAGGCGTTGGCGGAGGTCCACTTCGAGAGCGCCGAGTTTGATCCGACGTTGCCCGGCATATTTTACGAGGCGATACGAGGAGACTTTCCAACCAAACAGCAAATAGAGACTTTGGGCGTTCAACTCATGACTTCCGGCGGCGAACAGATGGCGGCTGTTAAAAAGGGGCAACCCACGATCCGATTTTTGAGCGCGGATGGAAGCCGGGCCGTGCAGATCGGATCCGGTGTCATCTCCGTCCATCAGATGCGGCCCTATCCGCAGTTCAAAGACTGGTTGCCAACGTTTGAAAAGGTGTTTGGCCAGTACGTCAACATCATCGGTAGTCCAAGCGTCAAACAAGTCACGATTCGATATTTGAATGAAATTAAAATTCCGGCAAAAGAACAGACAATAAACATGGGGCCGTATTTTGGGCTATATCCTCAAGTCCCCAAAACGTTGGGAGAACAACATAATCAGTTTGTGCTTCGCATTGAATTGATTCCGCCGATTCCACGGCATTACCTGCTGGCAACGTTCGGCACGGCGCCGAAACCGTCCCCCACCGCAGCCGCATTCGCTCTGGATTTATACGATCAAATCCAGTTTCCATCGGGTCTTCCTTGCTCTAAAGTTATGGATATGGTTAAAGAGGCGCATGGCAATGTCGAATGGGGGTTTGAGGGGATAATTACGGACGAGTTGAGACGAATTTTTAAGGAGGAAAAACGTTGATCCCGGACCTGTTGGATCAGGCGCTTGTTTCATACAGCGGCGTAGTGTCCGAAAAGCTCGTTTCCGAAATCACCCGCCTTTTGTCCGTAGGCCAGGACATACGCCCTCTGGTGTCCGAGCGGCCGCGCGGGAGCGGGTTGCGGCTCACCTCTCTTAAAGGACTGGGAAAGGACATTTGGAAAGATGGGAACGCCCAGCAATACGTCGACGGATTGAGAGATGAATGGCATCGCCGTCCCTAAAAAATTCATTGGCCGGGAAGAACCGAATCTTCTTGGACACCGTGGCAATTATTTACTACATCGAGGACAATCCCAAATACCGACCCATTTTGGATCCCCTTTTTGAAACCATTGAAAGCGGAATAAGGAAAGCCGCTTCATCCTACATCACGCTGGTCGAAGTGTTGATCAAGCCGCTCCGACTCAAAAATACGCTCCTGGCGCAAACTTACAAGGACACGCTTTTGGCGGGTGGCTTGAACATTGAAGCCATCGAAAAGAATATCGCCGTGTTGACGGCCGAAATCCGCGCCCAATACAACATTCGCGTCCCAGACGCGATTCAGGTGGCGCATGCCATTATGTTCAATTCCGACGCCTTCGTCACCAACGACCGGAAAATACAGGCCGTCCACGACCGCATACCGGTAATCATTCTGGACGATGAACTGGAGAAGTTGTGATCCACCTGTACAGAGACATATAATGCCTAAACGAAGGCTAATAGATAATGTTCATAAGGGCAAACATCGAGAGTCACCAAAATCATTCTGGGCATTATGCGCACAACAGTTGACAAATGTGTTTTCTCAGATTGCTGACGACCCAGACCTACTTGCCAAATGCTATAGCCCCATTCGTAGTAGGGATTTCGACGAGGAATTCATCGTCGAAATAACAACAGGCATCCCCGCAGCTCTTTTCTGCCGAAAGGGCATGTTACCTGTAGAATTTATGTCTAAAAATATTCAGTTGCCAGCCCGCCAGCAGCTTTATCTCATCGTTAACGATGTGGGTGGAGGAAAATCGACCTATGTGCATCATTACTTTAGCATCGGCGTCGGTGACTATGGGATTCGTGACAAGGTTGATGGCATTATAGTGAATTTGAGATTGGAAGATGCGCTGGAAGAAATACGGACTGAGGGCATATACAATTATATACAGCAAAAAATTCACGAGCATCTCAGCAAACGTTATCCAGAAATCTCGGCGCCAGGCGTGGAGATGGCTTTGAAAATATTTAAAGAGGAATTCGCGCCATATGCTGGCATTCTGAAGCACAAGAAGCAACGAGGGAGAGAGAAATATGAAGACTATGTAATCGACAAATTGGATAAATCATTTATTCCCGATCTCCACGTCTTCAACAAGGCTCGGATTCGATTTATTCAGAGGGGGAAAAAGCGCAATATTTTCGTTGTGCTCGATAATGTGGATCATTACGGAAGGAAGATACAGGAGAAAATATTCAACCTCAGTATGAACATATCTGGCGAGTTTGGAGTTAGTATCATCATGTGCGCGCGCGACTACACTATACCCAGGGCCTTACGCCATCTCTCACTATCCGCGTTTGATCCTCGCTTTTTACATTTGGCACTACCAGATCCAAAAAGCATTTTACAGAAAAGGGTTACATATCTCATCGAGAACGATCTGATCGGCAATCTGTTTAAAAGAATCGGCAAGGACCAAGTAGAGTTCCATAGCGCGTCAGGAAAGTCATATACCTTCGATAAACGAAAGCTGACAAGTGAGTTTCAGACAATTCTTGATACATTGGTTGATAACCCTAAGATTATTGCGATGCTCGAAGGACTTTCGAATTTCGATATGAGAGCAATGTTAAAGTTGACGAAAGTGGCCCTATCATCTGGCTACTTACTTCCCGATGATCGCGAAGGGAAAGATATTCGCCCAACGGATTTTCTCCGAGCACTTATGTGTGGAAACAATCCCTACTATTTCCCAGAGGACGAGGAAACGGCGATATTAAATCTATTCGATAATAATGACAGGGATTACGAGGGGAATAATCTGATTCGTTTAAGAACCCTTCAGGTCGTTGATCTACTTGGGAAGACTGCCGACGTCGAGGCCGTTGTAAAATATATGGAAAATTTTCAATATTCCAAAAATAAGGTAATAGACGTTTTGCAGACATTTCTCCACAGTGGTCATGTGACCTCTCCGTTTCACGAGGGTGTGGATATTGTTAAGGATGACATCACGGTTATAGCCTTAACCCATTCGGGTAAGTACTATTTAGATGAATTAATATTTCATGGACGATATTTGGATGAGGTGCGTATTGCGACTAACATGGACGATGACATTGCGGATAAAATAAAAAAACTATCGGACGATGGAATGGATTTGAAAAAAACTAAAATCGAGAGAGTGGCGGCGCGACTTACCGCAACAAAACTATTTATAGAAGTGTTGGAGAGTGAAGAGCGGTTGGAGGAAGCAAGAATAGGTGGGTCTAATAATAACAAGGCTCTCGAAAATTATAAAAAGGTGAAGGGAATCATCAATAAGATAAAAACAAAATATGATGATGCGGCCTGTGGAATATTGGATTGGGTAAGAGGCAATCCCGATTGATGCGTATTCGCCGCCGCGCTAACTTTCGACGAGTTGAGAATGGGGCACAACTTTTCTACTTATTCCATGCATCCGGGATTCTGTCGGAGTTAAATGAAAATAACTGGACATGACCGCAACGCGAACATGCATAGATTCTGAAGGTCTGACTACCACGCGGTTCCAAACCAAAATTTCGAACGTCGGTAAGATTCCGGTGGTCAAAGACGGTCGGTGTATATACACCCAGATGACAAACGGTACACGGACGTAGGGTTTTCGGCCTAAATTCGCCTCCATAATTCCCATGAATAGCGAGTATCTTGTCAATTTCCTCCAAAAGTGACGGAGCATACTTAAAGGCGCAATCTTCCTCCTCTTGGGTCATACATTTCTTGAAAAGTGAATTCGCAAATTCGATCCCCGGCCCACCCGGAAAAAGCTTTTCGACGTTGAACGGGAGTCTATCAAAATACCATGCCTGTAAAACAGGCAAGCCGGATACCATTGACCAGATGGTCTTCGCCAGGGAGTAAACGTCAAACGTATAGGATAGGTCTTCTATTCTCATGCCTTGTGCCCATATGGGCATCCAGTCACGGGAACCTACATTTTCGAACGATTCTGAAATCCTCGTGTGTTGGTTGTCGACGAAGAATACCAACCCGAAATCACCCATGACAAGATTGTTTTTCGCACCGAGAAAAATATTTTGGGGTTTGATATCCCTATGGACGATTTTGTTGATGTGTAATTCTCCAACACCTTCGACGAGCGGACGAATGGCTTTAAGGGCTCCAATAAAGTCCCCCTTGAATATATCGAGTCTATCGGCCAAAGTCCTATTCGGATAGAATTGGGACACGAACCATTTCCCATCGGGGTCTGCATCAAGAAATTTTATCAAATTCGGATGATGGGCGTTTGACATCGCTTCGACTTCTCTTTTTATTCGTTTCTCGGCCAATGATGCATCTCGGGCATCCTGGGGTTTGTGCAATATTTTGAGAGCGCCATGATTATTTGGATTCTCTGCCTTGATTAGCTCAAATACTTTTTCTCGAAATGTTGGGTAATGATTTTCCTTATGCTCCGTACTCACACCCATCCAATGTAGCGCGTCTTTTATGCCAGGCAATATTTTGCTCTTTATGTCAAATTTTTTCTTGTCTATGACACGATATACCTTACCCTGCCCTCCCTCTCCTAAATCATCAACTATTTCCCAACGCTCTTCATATTTCATATACGGTTACTTGCGAAGCTTGGCCGTACCAAATTTCCCAGTAATTACCACCTCATCCGACAAAATAGTTTTTATAATTCCATCAGCTATCTTGTCGTTGATCCTAAGTGAAAGAGTCCTGCTTTCCACTGTATCCAATACAAACGCCCTCGGGTCCGGTCCCAGCATGACGCCAGCCAGCTTATATCGTTCGACCGGAAATGTCGGTTTGGCCTTTTGTGCCGGAAGGTCAGATTCAACGTGTATGACTTCCAAGCCGTCGTCCGATAGGGCAGAGCGCCTCGTCCCTCCAAAAATATCGCGGCTCTTGCGAGATGCCGACGACGATGTAGTGGGCAGGGCGTCGGCCTTGGTCCTTTCTATTTCCTGCAGGTAACTTTTCATGTTTGTTTCTGTCTTTTCAATCGAATCGGTCATTGCGATCAAGGCCGTGTCGGTTGAGTAATCAACGTCGGTACGCTCTTTCTGGGCGCCGGCCCAATCCACAGACCCAAAGAGCCACGCCGCCCAGCCGCAGGTGAGGAGCAACATTCCAACGGCGATTGAGCGTTTTAACATGTGCGGATCACCTTTCCGGAACCGTCAGGGACAAGAGGACGCCGCCGCGGTTGGATTTCTCTATCGCGAAACGTTCGATCCTAGGAAATTCGGATTCCACCGTTCCGAGAAATCGGCTCATTTCCGGATAAGATCCTAAAAATCGGATATCCACCACGCCATGCGTCTGGTCCATCCTCACGAACCGAACGCCTGCCTTGCTCGCGATTCCAAGGATATTGTTCGACAGTATGCCCCGAGGGGCGGTGGTGGCTGAAACCTCGACCGTGCGTCCCTGATCACCGAACAGATTGAGACGCATGTCGACTTTGAGCGATTTTAAAGTCTGCATTCGTTCGATGGCGGCTTTCAATTGGATCATCTCGTCGGCCTGGGCTTGAACGTGACGGCCGAGAGCCGCGCATTCCCGGATTCGATTTGAAAAATGCGACCAGGAAAAAACCACCATGGCAAAGAACAGACCCAGCCCCAACCCCAGCTTTCCCCGGAACAATCTACGCACGGCTGAGCGGTCCTCGGAGCGCAATCACGAAATTCAAAGGCTTCGGCGCCCATGGGTCTGCGCCCTCACGACCCATAGTCACGATGTCGACGGACACGCCCAGCGCCTCGCGCAGGCTATCCTGAAATTCGATAACGTGTTCCGGGAGTTCGGCGCGGCCTGATATGGCCACGCTGACGGGTTCGCCTTGCGAGAAAAAATTGGTGTATGGCGCGCCGCCCGCGCCGGGACCCGGACCGGCTTCGATCTTATCCAGCGTCACGCCAGCCGGTGTCGCCGCCTCGACGGCCGCCAGCAATTTGGAGATAGAGACCGGCATCGAAAACGTCTTCGATTTGTACGAATCCAGCCGTATGGCCGCCGCGTTCAACAGGCGTTCGGCGTCTTCTAATTCAGGCCGGAGCCGTTGCAAGTCCGAGCGAAGGGAATTCAATGTCTTTTGATTTTCGGCCGCCGTTTCGAGGCGCGACTTTTTGAGGTCCAGAAGAAGGGCATTGCCCGTCACGAAAGCCAGCGCCAGCATGGCCGCAGCGCTGCAGAGAATAATTTTATCGTAGACGGATTCGGGACTGGTCATGGACCCTATTTTTGGATCGGCGAGGAAGTCGATCTTTCGCGCATCATTTCTTCGAAGCCCCATCGCGGCCGCTCCGATCGCCAGGCTGTTAGAGCGGATTTCTTCTTCGGACATCGACTCGCTCAGAATTTTGTTGGAAACGGCCAACCGACGGACTTGGGATTTCGAAAACACCGCCCGAATCTCATCCAATCTTCCCGGATCGTTTGCGCGGGGTCCGGTTAAGACGACTTCTTCCGGAACGCCAAAATGCGGTTTTTTTTCAAGATATTGTGCTGTCCCCGTAATTTGCCGAAGAAATGCCAATCGCCATTTCTCCGCATCTACCGCGCTTATGGAAGGTTGCCGCTGTACCGCTCCTGCCAACTTCATGGCTTGGTCAGACTTGCCAGTATTGAAAGGCGCCCAACCGACGGATCTGTGAAAAATCGGACGGCCTCCGCGAACGCCGACAAAATCGGTGCCGGTTTTCCCAAAATGCAAAATGACCAAAAATCTCGGAGCCTGTCTTTGCTCCAGAAGTTCAACGGCGCGGTGCAACGCCACCGCCGGAGGGACTAACCCCGCAGCCTTGCCATAGCCAATGCCTGCGCTCGTAAAATCTTTTAAGATATCCCGATATCTCGGCTCTGCAATGCCGTGGACAAATACCACGCCGTCAGGATCCAGAATTCCGTCCGTACGGATAAAGACTTTGTCGTCCTTCATTGGA
>JAHFCY010000171.1 GCA_023249255.1 Candidatus Lindowiibacteriota bacterium
ATCGCGAACGACAATGGCTTCAGAAATGACGGCAGCTACAAATGCGGGAAATCGATCCCGGGAGTGAAGGAATCGGATCTGACCGCGAACCTGAAGTGGTACCAATATCAGAAAGTGCCGTCGTCCGGTCGTCCGGATCACGTGATTTACAGGGAACAAATTTCAAGGACGTCGATGGAGCATCTGGAGCGGTTTTTGGTCGACTGCAAGTCCAGAAACATTTACGTGGCCGGTGTCATCCCGCCGCAGTCCGATTTAATCAATAAAGGTCTTAAAGAGCGTGATCCCGAAATTTATATTTTTAAAGTGGATCGTGTCCTCAGGCCGTTGTTTGATCAATATCGATTTGGGCTCTATAACTTCAGTGAGCTTGGTGTGATCGGTTCGGGTGACGAAGAGATGCTTGATGCGTATCACGGTTCGGAGAAGGTATACCTGCGTATGTGGATTGCCATGCTTCGAGCGGATCCCGTTCTGAAACAGTATTCAGACATCCAATATTTGGAATCGGTCTTAAAGAACTCTCGAAGCGATCTCCGGGTGTTTGATCACTGACCCGGGAGTATCCCCGGAAATTTATTTCCCGCGTTCGAGGATCACGAATTCCACCCGCCGGCTGGCCTTGCGGCCTTCGGAACTGCTGAGCGATCCGATTGGCCGGGAATATCCGAACCCGGCCGTTTGGATGCGGTCCGCGTCAATGCCATATTTTTGAACGAGCCAGACCTTGACGGATTCGGCGCGGCGTTTGGAAAGGTCGAGGTTGTAGGATGCGGTGCCGTACGAATCTGTGTGGCCTTCGATCCGGACGCGCATTTTGAGATCGTGCGTCATGATCTGCGCGCCGACGTCGAGATCGCCCTTTGCGTCGTCGATAATGTCCGCGCTGTTTAACGCGAAATGAATGTTACGAAATGTGAGAACAGGCGGGATCTCGTCTGGACAGCCGTCGTCATCCTGATAGCCGTTGACGGTTTCCGCCGCATCCGGACACCTGTCCATCGAATCCGGGATACCGTCATTGTCCCGATCGGATGGTTTGGGTGCGGCCGCCTCGATCGATTGAACGGCCGGCTGAACGGCTTTCTGCGGGGCCGGCCGGGCCGTCAGTGTGATGAAACACAGCAACATGATGCAAATCCGAAAAAACATGTATGCCCTCCTTACAAAGTGTCTGGAATACTTCCATAAAACTATCTATCGTGCAATTGAGAATCCAATGGAGAAATCAAGATTGGGGCAATTCTGACAGGTTGCGGCGCCACAGTTCAAAAATCAGAAGAGACCATATTTGTTTTTCGACGCCTTTTTTGGCGTTGAGCGCCTCGCATACGGTGGATTGCACTGCTTCACGGTTGAGAAATTGCGCCAGGCCGTCCGGCGCGCCAAGCAGAACGTCGGAGACCATCTCGCGCAGTTCCTGACGGATCCAGAGGCGAAGCGGCAGGCTGAATCCCTTTTTGGGTCGGGCGAGGATTTCCGGCGGCAGTTGGGTTTCATAGGCTTTTCGAAGAATCCATTTCTGAATTTCGCCGCGGATTTTGAGGTTCCATGGCAGTTGCGCGGTATATTCGATGAGCCGATGATCGAGAAACGGGGAGCGGGCTTCAAGAGAATTGGCCATGGTGGCCATGTCCATTTTGACAAGCAGATCGCCCGGCAAAAAGAGCCGGACATCCGCGTCAAGAAGGCTCTCGGCGGGGTTGTCGGAATTTCGCCGGCTTTCTTCCAGCATGCCTGAATACAAGTCCCATCGAGTCGGATCGAGTGCGGAAAGAAAGTCGGGTCGATAGAGTTTTTGTTTGTCTTCCGGGCCGAACGCCTCGGGCTGGAAGATGGCGCGATGGTCCGGCAGGAGCCATTTTCGAAGTTTGCGGCGAATGAACGAATCCCGGATAACAGAATTCGCGAGAGGCCGGCAGAGGGCCGCGTTAACGGCGTGTCGAACAGCAGTTGGCGCCGTTCCCCACGCGCGCGCGAAAGGATAGGAATGCCGGTACCGGGGATATCCCGCAAAGGCCTCGTCACCTCCGTCGCCGTTCAACGCGACCGTGACGTACTGCCGCGCCTCGCGCGCGATGAGAAAAGTCGGGACGGCCGAGGAATCGGCGAATGGCTCGTCAAAATGAGCCGCTAGTTTTTCGACGCAGGAGCCGAGGCGCGGCGAGAGGCGAAGCGGATGATGTTCGGTGCCGAGGCGGTCGGCGATGGCACGGGCGTGGAACATGTCGTCATTGTCCATGGATCCTTCAAATCCCACAGAAAATGTTTTGATTTTCGCGCCGGCGCATTTTGCCATGACGGTTGCGATGACGCTGGAATCGAGGCCCCCGCTCAACAGGAGTCCGAGCGGAACGTCACTGACAAGCCGGCATCGAACGGCATCCTCGATTTTGTTCCGGAGTTCCTCCACCGCTTCTTCCGGCGAGATCGAGAATTTCGGCGTCCTGTGGAGAGACCAATACAGGACGGGCTCCCGGACGTAAGATGGCGTGGCGATGAGGTAATGCGCCGGAGACAATTTACGAATCGCGCGAAAAATTGTGTGGGGCGGCGGAACAAAATTCATGGAGAAATAAAGATCGACCGCCTGGGGATCGATTTCTCTTGAGACCGCCGGATCGAGCAGGATCGACTTGATTTCGGAGCCGAAGACGAGTCCATGCGGCGTGATTGCGTAGTGCATGGGTTTTTTCCCGAGGCGGTCCCGCGCGAGAAAGAGTGTCTGATTAGGTTTGTCCCAGATCGCAAACGCGAACATTCCGACCAGTTCCTGAAGCATCTCGACACCTTTTTCGGCGTAGAGATGGACAAGGACTTCCGTGTCTGAATTCGTCCTGAGCCGTCTGCCCTTTGCGATGAGCCGGTCCCGGATTTCACGGAAATTATAAATTTCTCCGTTGAACACCACGGTGATGGCGCCCGATTCATCCGAAATCGGCTGTTGGCCGCCGCGGATGTCGATGATACTAAGGCGCCGCATGCCCATCGACAGGGGTCCGTCTATAAAATAACCGTCGTCGTCCGGCCCGCGATGCCGGATACGTTCTCCCGTCTTTTGAAGAAAGTCTGTTGTGTACGGCGCATGGCCTTCAAACGCGAGTTTGCCGAATATGCCGCACATGTCAGTCTGTTTCGGCGGCCGCCTGAATCTGCTCGGCGATTTCGGCCATGATGCGGTCAGGCCATATGGAATCGGCGGATTGGCCGGCCACGACACGATGAATATCCCCGGCGATCCCTGGACCGCTTCGTGCCGGATCGGTTGACCAGAACAGCGTCACCGTCCGGCAGGCAACGGCATACGCCATCACCGCGATACCCGTGTCGCCCGATACCAAGACAGCCAGCCGTTTCAACAGCGCCGGCATGTCATGGATCGAAATGTCGCCGGCCAGATTGGTGATCCTGCCGTCCCTGGATACCGTTCGAATATTTTCGCAGAGATCCCATTCTCCGGCGGACCCGCTCAGTAAAATATGAGCGTTTGGCCATTTTTCAAGAGCCTGCCCGGCGAGAGTCCGGAAATGGTCCACCGGCCAGCATTTTTGGGGAATCGACGCACCCGGATGAAATCCGATCCAAATTTCATCGGGATGTTTTGCCCGGCGGCGTATGTCCTCCAGCAGTCTGTCCATCCGGATCTGCGCGTCCGAATCAAGATGGAGGGACGATTCGAGCGTCGGGATGTTACAGCCAAGATAGGCCGCCATGTCTGCCGCCCGCCGGTTGGCGTGGTCGGGCGGCGGGACGGAACTCAGCAATTCGGAATTCATGACGCAGAATGAGTAGATGGTATTTCTTCCCGGCATGCGAAATAGGGCCCGGCTTCCGCCGAGAAGGATGAGGGGAATGACGTCGGGATCGTTCATGTAGGGCAGCAGGGCGAGATCGCAGGATTCTTCGCGAAGGGCGCGGATGGTTTTCCGCAGGCGTTTGTATTTGCCGTAATACGGGATGATGCGGTCAAACCGGGGATCGTCGGCGTAGAGATCGGCGAAGGCGTGATGATAGAAACCGACGATCCGTGCGTGGGGAAATCGGCGGCGAATCGGATCAAGCGCGGGCGTGAAGGTGATGGAGTCGCCGAGCGCAGTTGTGACGACGATGAGGATGCTTCGAACGGATGCGGGCTGAATGCTCTCGATGGTTCGAACCGTTTTAATGCGGCCGAATCCGTGGAGCAGGTGGACGCTCTGGAAAACTAAAAAATCGAATCCCGGAATTTTCATACGCCGACTCCCGCGCCTGCATGGGTATAAAGTGCCCGAAACGCCAAAAAGGCGTCGACCGGATCGACGCAGGCCAGAGAGCGAAACGTCCCGTCAGGATCACGTTCCGGCCCGGTGAGAATGAGCGGCCGATGGAGATTGGCGTATCCGTAAGGGCCGACGCGCCGCGCGTTGTAGGGATGAAGGATTGCCAGCGTGGGGACGTTCAGCGCAAATCCGATGTGCATGACGCCGGTGTCGGTCGTGATAAAAGCGGCGCATTGTTCTATCAGTGCCGCTGTTTTTCGAATTGAGATACGCCCGACCGCGTTCACCACGCGCGGGGCCAGTCCGACCGCGACCATGCGCCGAAAAATTCGTTCGGCCTTGGGCATGTCACCAACCCCGCCGGTCAAAAACAGGATGACGGGGAAATCATTCAGAATTTTTAGGCAGAGCGCGATGAATGAGGACTCCGGCCAGTCCCGAAACGCCAGCCGCGGACTGTGATGGATTTGAATCGCGATGCGGACTGCGGTTTGACCATTGGCGCTTGCCGTCGGCATCTCTTCGGCAATCCAGCGCTTCGCCTCTATTCGCTCGTCTTCGGTCACGGTGTAGTTCATCCGGGGGTCTGCGGTCGTCGCTCCGATGCTTTTGACGATTTCGAGTGTCTGGAGAACGCCTGGAAGATCGGACCAGTTTGGAATGGATACCGGTGTGTTAACGAGAAACCGAAAGAGCGTGCTTTCCGGCCGGCTGACGATTTTTGCCGCACCTGAAATGTACGCCAAGGGCCAGATGTCGGGATCGTTGGCGCGGAGGATGACGGCTATGTCGGGTTTCAGTCGGCGCAGACGCAGTGCGGTCCTGACGGACAGGATTTTTCGGTGAGGGATCAGTTCATCGATCCAGTGATTGTGTTCGAAGACGGATTTTCGGCTGGCATGGGCGACAACGGCGATGCGTGCGGCCGGATACGTCTCTTTGACTGCTCGAATGGCCGGCGTGTCCGACAGCGAGTCACCGATTCCGGCGGCGCTGAAGATGACGATGGATTTGGGCGAATCCATTATCGGTTTGTCTTCGCCCGGCGGCCATATGCGCGCCAGAGCGCGAAAGACGATCAGAATAAGAAACGTCAGAGGTCTTGTGAAGAGAATGCGGATCAGACTCATGCGGGCAATACCCATTGATACAATTGTTCGTACTGATCGACCATTCGTTCCCAGTCATACGCCTCCGACCGGATCCATGCGCCCTCACTCAACTTCTGGCGGAGCCGATCATCAGCGAGAACCTGTCGAATTGCCGCGGCCAGCGCGGAAGGGTCTTCCGGCGGCGTGAGCAGTCCGGATCGGCCATCTTCGATCATTTCTGCGTTTCCGCCGACGTTTGTTGCAACGATCGGCAATCCTTCGGCCATCGATTCGAGGAGCGCGTTCGAAAATGGTTCCCGTCGGGATGAAGAAACGTAAACTGCCGCGCCGGAGAGCCATTGTGATTTTCCATCGCCGGATATCTCTCCGATCCACCGGACCCGGTCCGTCAGGCCCAGATTGGACGCCATCGCCAGAAGTTCGAACCGTCGCGCGCCATCGCCGGCGACGATGAGCCGCAGATTTGGAAATTGTGTCGCAAGGATGGCGAAAGCGTGCAGGAGGACGTCATATCCCTTTTTGAGGCTCAAGCTTCCCATCGAAAACAGGTATGGCGGGCTGGCCGGCTGATGAATCGGCCGCGCCGGAGCCCGGACAACGCCATTGTGGATGGTGACGATTTTTTGCGCGTCAACGCCGAGCTTGATCAATTCCTCCTGAATACTGCGGCCTTGAGAAATGACCGCATCGGCTACGGCCAGGCCATCCTTCATCCTCCGTTCGAGTCGTGCGTCCTGACGGATCCATTCGCCCGGAAGAATGTCCGCGCCGTGCGGGCGAACCACGACGGGTGGTTTGAAATATTTTTTGAACGCCGCGCCGACAAAGGCCGCCGGATAGGCGCCGTGGCAATGCAGGACATCGAATCTCCGCCGCGCATATTCCCACGACAGGTACACCAGCGTCTGGCGGACGCCGAAGCGTTTCGAGATCGGCCGGACGTATCGCATGAGCCGATAGCCGGTCTTAATCCGGTTGTTTTTTCCGCGCACGAGAGGAGCGATCACGGTGACGTGATGGCCCCGGCCGGTCAGACTTTCCGCGAGGCGATGGAGCAGAAACTCGGCCCCGCCGACAGTTGGAAGAAAGGTGTAGGTGAAACAACAAATTTTCATCGGGCTCTCGCCAGGACGCCCCACGAGAATACGTCCTTTTTCATGAGGGGATCCAACAGAAACGACAGAAGGTACAGCGCGTGAAAAATCGGCAGTGTGAGGGGCACGGCCCATATCCATCGGATGCGTTTGGGGAGAAAAAAGCCGAGTTTGTAGATGAGGTTGAACAGTTTTTCTCCGGCGCGCATGCAGATGAACGAGAACAATCCTCCGATGGGCCGGATGTCAGAGACGTCGAATCCGGATTTATCCAGAAGATACCGCAGGCCGTGGTGGGTGAATCGATAATAGTCATGGGGTTCGTAGTGGAGCGACCACAACATCGGGGCGGTCAGATAGAGCACGCTGCCGGGTTTCAGAACCCGCCGAATTTCCGAGAGTGCCTTTGCCGGTTCCGGCACATGCTCGATCACCTCCGTGCAGATGGCTGCGGAGAAAGAGGCGTTTTGGAAGGGCAACCCCAGAGCGGAGGCGGCGACATCGGGGAGAGTTGCCGGATTGATATCGATTGTGGTCACGCGCCCATCCGGCATCCATCGGCGAAACGGCGCGGCGCCCGCGCCAATGTCGAGCACCGGCGTCTGGAGGAGTCCTGCCGCCCGGCGAAAGTGCCGCGCGAAAAGACGTTTGCCGATGTAAAACTTGTAGAAATTCAGATTCACAAATGATTCCGGCAAAGCCGCAGGATGATGTCCGTGGCGG
>JAHFCY010000172.1:0-6148 GCA_023249255.1 Candidatus Lindowiibacteriota bacterium
TCCTTCTGTCAGCGGCTACCCAGGAACTCGTGCGGGATCAAATGCCCAACGGAACGTCGCTCATCGATCTGGGACAACGCCGCCTCAAAGACCTTGATCGGCCGGAACATGTCTTCCAACTCGTTGCGCCGGATTTGCCAGCGGAATTTCCTCCGCTTAAAACGCTCGAAACATTTCCGAACAATCTTCCGGCGCAACTCACGAGTTTCGTCGGCCGGGAAAAAGAAATGGAGGAGATCAAACGCCTCCTGAATGCGGCGCGGCTTCTCACGCTGACCGGGCCGGGCGGCACGGGCAAGACGCGTCTGTCGGTGCAGACCGCGGCGGACATGCTCGACGCTTTTACAGACGGCGTGTGGTTTGTGGAGCTTGCATCGCTGACGAATCCGGAGTTTGTCCCGCAGGCGGCGGCGACGGCGCTCGGCATCCGGGAAGAGCCGGGTCAGCCGTTGATGAAAACCCTGACCGATTGGTTGCGCCACAAATCACCGCTTTTGATTTTGGACAACTGCGAACATGTGGTGCAAGCCGCCGCACAAGTTGCGGACGCGATTTTGCGCGGGTGTCCGAACGTAAAAATTCTGGCGAGTAGTCGGGAAGCCCTCGGAATCGCCGGCGAGACGACGTTTCAGGTTCCGTCCCTCTCGTTGCCGGATGTAAACCGATTGCCCTCCTTTGAAAGTCTGACGCAGTACGAGGCCGTCCGGCTGTTCATCGACCGGGCCGTCGCCGTCAAGCCGGATTTCAAAGTGACCAACGAAAACGCGCCAACTTTGGTGCGGATCTGCCATCGCCTCGACGGCATCCCGCTCGCGATCGAGCTGGCTGTCGCGCGTGTGAAAACTTTGTCGCTGGATCAAATCGCGGCGCGCCTCGACGACCGGTTCCGCCTCCTCACCGGCGGAAGCCGCACAGCATTGCCGCGCCAGCAAACTCTTCGCGCCCTCATCGACTGGAGCTACGACTTGCTGTCGGAATCCGAGCGTGCGCTTCTTCGGCGGCTGTCGGTATTTCAAGGCGGGTGGACGTTGGAATCCGCAGAGGCAGTTTGTTCAGGCGAAGGAGTAGAGAGGCCCGATATTTTAGACGGGGTGAGTCACCTTGTCGACAAATCGCTCGTGAAAGTGGAGGAACGAGACGAACGTGCGCGTTATCGCATGCTTCAAACCATCCGTGAGTACGCGCATGAAAAATTGCGGGAGACAGGCGAATCCGAACAGATTCGCCACAGGCATCTCGATTTCTTTCTGCGATTGGCGGAGGAAATCGAACCAACGCTTCAGAGCCGGGATCAGCAAAGAGGCATCGCCCGGCTCGATGACGAACATGACAACCTGCGGAGCGCTATAGAATGGGCGCACGATCAAGGAGGAAAAAGCGCAGAATTCGGGCTGCGGATGACGGTCTCCCTGCATTGTTTTTGGCTTTATCGCGGGTATAGCGTCGAGGGTAAGAAATGGTTGCTTGGTTTTCTTTCGAACCCGTCCGTTGTGACTCCCGCCCTTCGGGGGAAGGCTCTTTCCCGTGCGGCCATTTTTGCATTATTCCATGCCGACACCCGAGCCCAATCGCTGGTTGAAGAGGGTCTATCCCTGTGTCGTCAATCCGGAGACACGATCAGCATCGCCCTCTTACTCGCGGCATCGGCGTGGGTGGATATGGATCCAATTCTGAGCAGAATCGACCGGGCTGAATCCCTGCTGTCGGAGGCGTTGGGCCTATTCCGGCAATCAGAAACACGATGGGGCATCGCCCTGACGTTGCTCGACCTCGGACGCGTGGCACGAATGCGGGACGACTGTAAGAGAGCAGTCGAGTTGGGGAAAGAGAGTCTGGCCATTTCTCGCGAGTTGGGAGACATCTGGGGAATCGCGGATTCGTTGCACATGCTTGGAATGTGGGCCAAAGATGGGCACGACTACGATGGCTCGCTTGTTCTGCTGGAGGAGAGTCTGGCTCTTCGAAAACAATGTGGCTACAGGCTGGGCATCTTACCGAGCTTGATCGTCCTTGGAGATTTGGAGATGGATGGCCGGGGCAATTTCGACAAAGCTGATTCATACTTTGAGGAAAGCCTGAAGGTCGCGCGCGATATGGGGATCGCCATCGATATCGCAATCGTTCTCTTCAGACTCGGAGTCGTGGCTTGGCGGAAAGGGGATTTGGACCGTGCCCGAAAGTTATTGGAGGAAAGTCTGACGCTTCGAAAGGAAATTTTTTGGGGCGATGAAGGCTGCTACGCGTTCTACTATACCTGCCTCGGTGACGTTGCCGTGTCCCAGACAGATTTCAACCGGGCGGAGTCGCTTTACAGAAAGCGGGCCGAGGGACTGCGAACGCAGCTCTGGGACAAATGGGGAATCGACGCAACACTCCGAGGGCTCGCCGTGGTTGCCGGGATGCGAGGCCAATCAGACCGGTCAGGAATTCTGTTCGGCGCCGTCGAACGTCTTCGGGAGATCATGCCGATTCCCGTACCGAAAATATGGCTCGCCGATTTTGATAGGAATGTCGCGTCGGTGCACGATCGCGTGGACCAATCGGCATTTCGGACGGGCTGGGTGAAAGGTCGTGAGATGAGTTTGGAGGAATCTATCGAGTTTGCATTAGATTCAACCGTTTGTCCAAACTGAATTCAACTTCAATTACGACCCCGTACTCGCGTAGTGCCGAAGGCCGAACAGCCACACCCGGTATGAGACCGCCAGCAGAATCGCGGCGGTAATGGGGCCAAGCCAAGGGAGGATTCCGGCGGGACGGCCCAAGAGAAAACAGGCCGGGTAAAATGACGCGAACCCGAATGGGATGACCCACGTGAGGAGGGTGCTGACGACTTTCGGATAAATCGTCAGCGGGTATCGGGCGAATTCGTGCAGGTTGAAAACCATCTGGGTCACCGGGACAGATTCCATGATCCAGAACGCGCTCACGGAGGTCATCAGTTGCAAAGCGAAAAAGATGGCCGCGCCGGAGATCACCGCCGCGATCAGATACACCGCCAGAAACGGCGTCCAGTGGATGCCTACTGCCGCTGACGATTTGGCGACCAGAACGGCGCCCACCAGAAAATTTCCGAGGCCGTCATGGCAGAACCGGTCGGCCAGCAGGTGAAACAGCGGATTAATGGGCCGCACGAGAAAGCGGTCAAACCCGCCGGTTCGGATGTATTGCCCGCCCATCGTCCACAAATTGTCGGCGAACATGTGGGGGATGGACCTTGCCAGCGTCACGAGTCCGTAGATCAGCAAAATTTCGTCGAACGTCCATCCTTTGAGATTCGGCACCTGCCGCATCACGACCCACACGGTCAGTAAGCTCGCCGCTTGAAGAACGAGAGTCGACGCCGCGCCAATCAGAAAATTGATCCGGTATTCCATCAATATCTTGAACCGCTGAAGCAGGAATTCCCTGTAGAGCCGACAATATCGCAGAATTCTCATCCGCCTTGCACCGTGACTTTCCGGATGGCGACCCCAAAAAACGTCCGAGACAAAATTCCCAACCCGACAATCCACGCGATCTGTATCAGCCACAATCTCGGCGCGTCCGACACGGGTGCAATCCCGCTGAGAATCGACACGGGAACGTAGAGCGCCTGCGCAAACGGCATGGCACGGCAGATCCGTTCGAGCCATTCCGGCATGAATTGCAGGGGAACGAGGGCGCCGCTGAAAAACGCGGCCACGCCTTCACGCAGGACCCACAGCCCCCAGACTTCGGTCGTATAAAACACGAGACAACTGAACATCCAGTCGAACAAAAAAACGACCGCCTGACCCAGCCAGACCGTCACCGCGAAGACTGCCCAGACGCGCGGATCGGACGGCAGATGCATTTCAAAACAGACACACGCGATGATCACCAGCGGAATCTGGATCACGATCATCGTGGCTGAAACGCCCATGCATTCCGCGTACCAGCGGCTCTGAAAATCCACAGGCCGCAGAAGTTCAATCCCTACATCGCCCTCCCGAACCAGCCGGCCCATGACCATCGGCAGGCGGCTCTGAACCAGCGGCGATAAAATCTGCGCGAGGAGGATGTAGTTCAGTGTCTGCGCGAGGCTGAGTCCCCGGATGTCGCCGCCTCCGGCGTAGACCGCGTTCCAGAAATAATAAAAAACCGTCAGAGAAAAAATCCGGACAAAAAAGTCCATCCACACCCAGAGCCGGTATGCCAGAAAGAGTTTGGGAATCATACCCGCGAACGCCGCCAGCGCGCGCATTTTTGTCCAAATCCGCCGGATCATGGGGGCACGTTTTCCTTCAAGGCTCCGTTGTAAATCTGTCGTACAACCGACGACAGGTCGGGTTCGGCCAGAGAAAAATCGACGACATCGATCTGGTCCATGACCGCCGACGCCACCTTGCTTGCCGTGGTTTTCGTGCGGTCGAATTTCAATATGAGTTTGCGATCCTCCGGATTCTGCGGCGCGGTCTCCACTCCCGGCGGCAGGCTGATCGTCGCGGCGAAACCGGCGGTTTCGAACGTGATGGTGCGGTACCGGCCGAACCGTTCCTGGATCGTGGTCAGGGGGCCGTCGTAGATGATGCGGCCGGCGTCGATGATGATCACCCGCCGGCACAATTTTTCGATGTCGCCCAGATCGTGCGTCGTTAGAAACACGGTTGTACCGTTTCGCTTGTTCTGTTCCCGGATGAACTCGCGGATTCGTTCCTTGACGATGAGGTCCAGCCCGATCGTCGGCTCGTCGAGATAGACGATCCGGGGTTCGTGAATGAGGGCGGCGGTAAGCTCGGCGCGCATTTTTTGTCCCAGGGACATGCTGCGGATCGGCACGCGAAGCAGGTCTCCGAGGTCAAGCATGCCGCAAAATTGATCGAGGAGTTCGCGGTACCGGCCGGGATCGATCTCGTAAATTTTGGAGATGAGGTTGAGAGACTCGATGAATGCCAGGTCCCACCAGAGCTGGGATCGCTGGCCGAACACGACTCCGATTTCCCGTGCGTTGTCGACTCTCTGCCGGTGGGGGTCGCGCCCGAGGACCCTGACCATCCCGGCCGTCGGTTCCAGAATTCCCGTCAGCATCTTGATCGTCGTCGACTTGCCCGCGCCGTTCACGCCGATGTAGCCGACCACTTCACCGGGTTCGACGGTGAAACGCACGCCGTCGACGGCCGCCGTCTCCTGAACGACCGGCCGAAACAGAGCTTTCACCGCCCCCGCGATCCCCGGTTCCTTCCGGTTTGTCCGGAATTTTTTGGACAAGTTGACGACTTCGATGACGGGCATGGCGTCGCGCTAGAATATTTTGTTAAATGTCACGGAGACTTTGGCGAGTTCTTTCCCGCTGATGGAGATGAGACCCGGAGAATATCTTTCGACTTCGACGCCGTCGAATATGTAGGGACGTGCCGCAAAAGTCGCGGTCCGGTCGGGAGGAACCGCGAAAAACAGTTTACTCGGTCTGCCCTCCAGCGTATTTCCGGTCAGGTATAAAACCAGCGCATGCTCGGTCTCATGAAATCCGTTTTTCCAATAATGGCACTTGGCCATGCTTTGCATTTTAAACTCTGGGACCGACGTATCCGCCGGAATATATGAATATACGCCGTGGAATTGGGGGTCGACAAACTTCTGCCAGTTCGCCGCTGTTCGAGTCAGTAACGGTTCGTATTCCCGGTTGATCAGGTTCAGTGTGGCGGCCAGCTGGTCGGCTTCGGCAGATGACCACCAGCAGAGCCATCGGGTGTCCCCGGGATCGAGTTTGATTTTATCGCGCCATGTGCCTCCCGTTTCATCGAATGCCTTGTGCACCCACGTCGAAACATTTTGATCGATGAATTCCTTGAACGGATGGTCGGGCAACCGCCGGTCGACCTGCCGGATGAGCCAGTAGGATTTGAGCGTATGGCCGAAATCGGTATTTCCTTTATAAATATTTTTCTGGTTATGAACACCCCAGAAAATTCCATCCGACCAGAATCGGGTAATCAGAGCTTGAGAAAGAATTCTTAAATCATCGAGGAACTGTTCACGCCTCCCGCCATCCGATAACACCGGCTGTGCGAGAAGAAGATAGGAATTCATCTGATCCAGCTGGGCGACCAGTTCCCAGCCGCCATCCGGGCCGTCACTGTCGCCGCCGATATCGACCTCGTGCTTCATGTCGTACGAGAGCGCGTCT
>JAHFCY010000172.1:6158-7159 GCA_023249255.1 Candidatus Lindowiibacteriota bacterium
CGTCTTTCACGCGCTGGTTCTTTTCATCCCAATATTTGGAAAAAATCAGGTCCCGATTTTTCAGCATGGCCATTTCGATGGTCGTATCTCTGGTTACGAAGTAGTACGCGGCCAGTCCCAGCCCGCAGTACGCCGCGTCCTGCGCGGTCTTGTATCGGCCCGGCTCATGTTCATTGCTGGCCGAATCCCCTTTCTCGTCCAACAGCGCGTACCAGCCGCCGTTCTCCGTATCGCGCGCGTGGGTCAGCATCCAGTCACAGCCGTCTTTCGCCAGTTGCAACAGTTTCTCGTCGCCGGTCAACATATATCCAATCGAATAGGTATAAATCTGCCGGCCCATCATGCGGGGATACCGGACCGGATATCTTATTTTTCCGTCGATTGTTCTGAAGGTTGAGAAATTGCCGGGAGGTTCGCCTTTTGCTTCAGGAGAAGTCCAGTAAGGCAATATGTCCGTTCTATAATGCTCAAGCCAGTGATCACCGCGCAGAACTTCCGGAACATCCCCACGGTCAGCGGCGTCCCGGCCACAGCCGGCAAACAGACAGGCAACAGCACAAACCAACAGCAAAGATGGTCGAATTTTCAAGTTATTTCCCATCCATGCGCGTAGTAGAACACGTGAGGGATGGCGAATCAAGCCGGCCGGGATCGACGATTTCGTTGATGTTACTATTCTGATTTGATGCTACCTTTCAAACGATGAAGCACGAAGCGGGTTGCCATGGCTCTTGAAATGATCCACACGCTGGGTATTGCCGCGGCGGTGGCGCTCGTCGCCGCTCTCTACGCCTCGGTGGGGCACGGCGGCGCGTCCGGATATCTCGCCGTCATGGCGCTTCTGTCGTTTTCGCCCGACATCATGAAACCGGGCGCGCTTGCGCTCAATTTGCTGGTGGCGGGGATAGGTGCGGTTCAGTATTATCGGGCCGGCCATTTTCGATTTCAACTTCTGTGGCCGTTCGCTCTGTCGTCTATCCCGATGTCGTATGCAGGCGCAC
>JAHFCY010000173.1 GCA_023249255.1 Candidatus Lindowiibacteriota bacterium
GAACAGGAACTGCAGGACGTGCTCTCCAGAATGTCTCCCCTCCGGTATGACTTCGTTGCCAAAGGCGATTACACGCTCCTCGATTTCGTCGGAGACCTGACGCCCGACATGCGGGACAAGGTTTTGTCCGCCTGCCAGGCCGCCGCCAGCTCCCTCCGGCCGTGCATTTTCCGGCTGGATGGGCTCAGAGCCATCGACTACAACAGCATGGCGCACCTGGTGTCGTGTTTTCAGAATTTGAAAACAAAAGAGGGTGTGGCGGTGTATGTGGTTGCCAAAAAAAAGAACGTGCAGGACGCCTTTCGCGCCGTCCGGGGCCACCAGGTCTGCGGCCTGTACGACCGTCTGGACAGCGCCCTCGGCGCGATCCGCGCCTCCGGCCAATCATAACCCGCCGCACTTTCACCCGCGCGGCGGCTCGTCACCCCCCGATCATCGTTGCAAGCTGGCCGAAATTCGCCTCGACGCGCTCGGCCATCTCGTCCATGTTGATTCTCTCGCCTATCTTGAGCGGCTGGCGATATTTTCCGGCAAGCTTTTCCAGAGTTTCGCTGTAGGCCAGCGCGTCAAGCGTCGGATCCAGCTCGCAGATGGCGCTCGCCATGTGGATCACGATCACCGATTCCGAGAGGTTCGGCATGTTCACCAGAAGCTGAAGGTCGTGGTGGTGGAACATGGCGCTCTGGACGGTTTCCTTGGGCATCTGCCAGAGATTGAACAAAAATCCGCCAACGTCGGCGTGCGTGCCGCCAAGAACTGTCTTCTCGGCGACAATCGGCTGTCGGCCCGCCTGGATCATCCGGTCGATTTCGGCCTGCTGGGGCCGGAAGTATTGCATGATGACAAGATAGCCGATGTTGTGCAGCAGACCGCAGATGAACAGCTCGTCCGCCTCCGACATGCCCCGATGGACCCCGATCTCTTTGGACCACTGCGCGGTTCGGATGGAATTCTCCCAGAATTTTTGCGCGAACCCCGCCGGCACCCCCTGGAACTTCTGCATGACCGCGGCGGCCACGACCAGCTGGCGCAGTTTTTTCATTCCCAGCACGACGACCGCCTTCGACGCGCTGGCGACTTTTTCGCGCAATCCGTAAAAAGCGGAATTGACGACGCGAAGCATCGTCGAGGTGAGGCCGGGATCCAGCGACAACACGTCGCCGATCCGCTCCAGTTCCACGTCCGGATTGTCCAGCATGCTCACGACGCGGTGCGCGGTTGCCGGCAGAGGAGACACTTCTTCGATGTTGCGAAGAATCGAACGCGTCTCGCGGGCAAGCTGGATGTTTTCTTCCGTCGGCGCCGCCGCCTCCTCCACGGCCATGTCCGGATTGGCGTGCAGATAAGCCTTGATGTGCCCGATGATTTTGTCGATCGTGGTCAGCTTCTGCGTCACAGACGCCTGCGCGAACAAAAACAGGTCGTCTTTCTGAAGTTTCAGAAGGAGCATCACTTGCTGGTCGGTCATGAGTTTCAGGCGGACGGCGCATTCGCCGAATCGCGTGCCGCTGCGGGCCTGCTCCAGCAGGATCACGTTGATCTGCTCGGGCGCGATGTATCCCCGAAATGCCCCGAGGTGCCCGAGGCGGCGGTCAAAGGCGCTCATCTGGCGGATGGCGCGCAGAATGTCTTCCTGGGCCATGATGTTGCTCGCCCGCAGATACTGGATGAACCCCTGAAGTTTGGCGAGGCTCATGCTACATCAGGGGGACTTGGGCGCCGGATCCGAAGACGACTCGATGATCATGTCCAGCCTCGAAAATTTGAGGATGCGTTTCAGATTGTCTCCCGAGCCCCAGATCTTGAGATCGCCCCCGTTCTGGCGGATTTTCTGCGTCGCAAGAGCCGTCACGCCGATGGCCCAGGACGACAGATGTTCCACGCCGGTCATGTCCACGTGCAGGATGAACGTTTTCCGCTCGCAGTATTCATATAATTTTTTCCGGTAGCCTTCGATGTTTTCGGGCCGGACGTCACCGCCCACGACAAAAACGGTGGCGGCATCCGAGAGCGGCCGGCTGTCAAATGGCATGGCCGGTCTCCTCCGGCGCGCGCCGGGCCCGCTGCGGCGGCCGCTGAATCAATCGCTTCACCAGCCGGACGACCGTTCCGCCGCCCGGCGTGCTCTGGATGTCCACGTCATCCATGAACTGGCGCATCATGAACAACCCCCGGCCATTCGAACGGTACAGGTCCTGATCCGATTCGAACCGCGGAATCCGATCGATGTCATATCGAAATCCGCGCCCGCGGTCGGTTATCGTGAGGACAAGCCGGTCGGGTTCGCGGCGGGCTTCAATGGTTACGGAACCGTCCGGGCGGCCCTCATAGCCGTGCTGGATCGAATTGACGGCGGCGTCCTCGACCGTGAATTCGACCGCGAACGCATCTTCCGTCGACAGGCCATCCAGCCTCCGAATCACGTTGTCGATGAACACCCTGAGAGTCGGCAGATGGCGGACGTCCGAGGGAATCGTCAGCGTCCTCAGGTCCGGTTCCGGCTGTTCCCGCCTCGCCGCGATTTCGGCCGGAGGCGAAATCAGAATGGCAGTGCAGTCATCTTCTTGAGGCCGCGCATCGATCGCGCCAAGCAGTAGTTCATGGAGCAGGTCCAGAACGGGCCGGCCGCACGGGCCGCGTCGAATGTGTTGAAGAGCCGTCTCGCGCCATCCTCCGCCCAACACGGCGCTTTCACAGCCGTCGGTGTATAGAATCAGGAGGTCATCAGGCTCCAGATAAATGGTTTCCTCGGAAAATCGGATATTGGGAACGCAACCGAGAAACAGTCCGCCGGCGGGAAGCTCGAAAACTTTGGCGTCCTGGGCGCGCAGAAGCAGCGGATAATCGATGCCGGCCGAGGAGTATGTGAATGACCAGTCCCGGGGATCGAACACGCCGTAGAAAACAGAGACGGGGATTTCGCTTTTCTGGTTTTTCAACAGCACCGCATTGAGATTTTCCAGAACGTCTGCGGGCCGGCTTGCCCGGTCGTGATCGTCCGACGTCGCGATTTTCTGAAGCTGTTCCCGGATGGCGTAAGTCCAGATCGCCGCGGGAATGCCATGCCCGACGACGTCCGCCAGAACGACGGCCTGCCTGCCGTCCCGCAGATCATGAAAATCGTAGAAGTCACCGCCAACTCTGTGCGCCGGCCGGAACAGCACGCGCCGCTGGAGATGTTCTTTCCGCGCGCACTGATCGGCTGGAGTATCCTGGATGAGCGTGGAGAGATTCGAGTCCCAGTCCCAGAGCGTGCCGCTCTCCCTCGCATTGAAACTGTCCAGCATGTTCAGCATCCCGACGATTTGATGGTTCAGGATTTCGATGAATTTGATGTCGGCGGCTTCCAGGCGGATATCTTCGTCGCGCCCCATGTAGACCAGCGCGTCAGCCCGGGTTTGCCTGCCGTCCGGCGTATCGGTTTCCCGGGACAATATCCAGGCCAGCGAATAGCCCTGGCGGCCCAGAATATTTCCGCGATTCAGCTCCCGATGATCTTTGATGTTCACCCAGAGTTGATTCTTCGGCATCTCGTCCACTTCGATGATGTCGGGCATGGACCCCCGCTCAGGCCGGCCTTTCAATAGAAACATTCTGAAACAATTCGAAGGCAGTGTAGCCGCGTAAATCGCGGCGCGCTTCAGCCGCAAACGCCCCATGATGGTCAAAAGATATGTGTTGAACAGATCGAAGAGGCTCGATCCGCTTTTGAACCGAAAGGCGATGTCTTGAAGCGTCTGGAAATTCCGGGTGTCCAGGAGAGCCTCGCGGGTCCGCCGCCCAACGGTCGACTGCCGCCCTTCGCCCCGGGCGAGATCGGACCTCCGGCCCAGATCCACCAGGCGCCGCAGCATGTCGCCCATGTGCCGTTCAAGCGTTTCCTCCGCCTGGCGGCCGAGCAGATCCAGAAATTGTTCGTCGGCCTGATTCGGCTCAATCATCCGGTCTGATCCGGTGATGACGAGAATGGACAATGCGGAATCCTGAATCGTCACGCCCGCCCCCCGCGTGGCGCCTGCGGAATCCTTCCAGCGGATCGCGTGGAGGTTCGAAAATCCCGCGGCCTCGATTTCGGCTTGGGAAGATTCAGACAGGATGTCGGACAGGGACATCCACCGGCGGTTCGGGGGAATCTGCAATAGCTCGATGGTTTCCGGGAGTTCTCCGGCGGCGTGGCCTTTGTGAAGAAACAGGCGCGATTTGCCCGCGTCGGCGGTCGGGATGTAGACAGCCGCCCGGCGGAGCATCATCCGTCCCATCAGGGTCAGAAGGTAGATGTGAAATAATTCGGCCGGGGTCGATTTGTGGCGAAATTTGGACGAGATTTCCCGGAGCGTCCGGACGTCGAACCGCGCCAGCTTCTCCGTGCGCGCTTCCCCCCGCAAATCGGTCATGCGCGGTCTCGCCGCCCTTGCGCGGCCTTCACAGGTTTGCCGAAATATTTGACCAGAGACAGATTGTTCTCGCCGGTGTCGCTTCGGACATACTCACAGCGGTCCATCAACGATTTGATCAAATGAATCCCGTATCCGCCCCGGGCCCTTGCCCGCAGAGACCTTTGGACCATGTCCCTGGACGGATATTCGTTGAAGTCGAAGGGCCGGCCCACGTCCCGGATCAGCACATGGACGCGGTTGCTCGTGGTTTCGATCATCACGTTTAAAGGGTTTGTGGTGCGCCGGTCGTAGGCGTGGCGGATGACGTTGGAACAGGCTTCCTCCACAGCCAGAATCACGCGATAAATCCGCCGCCCGTCAATGCCGAGCGATTTGGCCTGGGCCAGGATGGCGCGCCGGATTTCGGGCAGACTTTTCAGGCTCGCCACGATCTCAAACGCGGCCGACGTCCGCCGTTTAAACAGAGGCTTTTCGCGCTTCCTTTTCACTCTTGTATATCTCCATGATTTCCGGCACGCCCAGCAGGTCGAAAGACTCATAGACCTCTTCGGAGAGATTCATGGCCTTCAAAGATCCGTCTCCCTCGACTTCGCTCAGCAGTACCATGAATACGCCGATGCCGGCGCTTGAAATAAAATCGAGCTTCTCGCAGTCAATCAGCAGTTTTCGCCTGCCTTTTTCAATCAGCCCCATCGCCTCTTTTTCGAAGGCCGGCGCCGTCTGCGCGTCAACCGAACCGCAGAGTCTCACAATCGTCATTTCGGAATCCCAATCCGCGGGTTTTGAATCCACTTTGAAATCCATGCTTTGCACCTCGCCTTTCGTCACACGCGTTTAATGGCTACCATCGTGATATCGTCATAGGGCGGATTGCCGGCCGTGAATGCCGTGACCCGCTCCAGAATCTCCCGGACAATCTCCTGCGCGTCCAACTTGCCCGACTCCCGCAGAACCTGCAGGAGGCGCGGCGTGCCGAACCGCTCTTCATTGGAATTCATCGCATGCTGGATGCCGTCCGTGTATTGAAAAAAGACGTCGCCGGGATTGAGGTCCAGCCGGCGCGTTTCGATCAACCGGTCGAATATATCGATGTCTCCAATGCCCATCGCCATGCCGCCGCACCGGATGGATTCGATGACCCCGCTTGCGGCCCGATAAACCAGCGTCGGATTGTGTCCGGCGCTCGAGAACTCCACCGCGGCGTTGGCCGCGTCCAGCAGCCCGTAAAAAACGCTGACGAACATGCCTTTTTTCATGTCCGGCAGAAGAATGGAATTGGTCAATCTTAAAATGTCGGCCGGCGAGGATTCACCTCTGGCGGCTTTGGCCCTTAGAACGCTTCGCGTCACGGTCATCATGAACGCGCCGGGAATGCCCTTCCCCGAAACGTCTGCGACAACGACGCCGATTTTTGAATGGCCGTTGTTCGTGGGGACCGACAAAAAATCATAATAATCCCCGCTGACCTCCCGGGCCGCGGCGTAGGCCGCGCCGAACGTGTAGCCGCTGACCTGCGGAAGTTTCTTCGGCAGTAGGTTGTGCTGGATCTGCGTGGCGATTTTCAGCTCCTGGTCCAATTTTTCCTTCTCGATCAGCTGAATCCGGTCCTCGCGGATGTTTCGGGTCATGACGTTGAACGTCTTCGCCAGATCGCCCACTTCGTCGTTCGAATCCACCCGGACCTCATGATCCAGATTGCCTTCGCCGATGATCTTCGCCCCCTCCGCCAGAACGTTCAGCGGACGGATGACGTAGGTGATGAGCATGAACGCCGCGACTATGGCAAGAATGGAAAAAATCAGCGTGGCGAACGTCAGGCTGTGGCGGGCGTCCCGGACAAAATATTTCATCCGGTCCTGCGCGGCGGCAATCGCGTCCTGGATGGGCCGCCGGGAAATCACGACGTAGGCGTCCGCCACCCGGACGTTGATGCTTTTGTCGACGATCGGACCGGAGACCACCAGAAGTTTCTGTCCATCCGGCAAATCTTCGAGATCAATCCGAAGATCGCCGGTGGTGTGTTCGATCCACGCCGGAAGTACGGCCGGCGGGCCGCCCGACGGGGCCGATATCGGCACCGTCACTCTCCCCTTCTGGACAATGTTGATGAGAACGACGTCGGGACTTTTTTTCAGCTCCCGGACGACGGCGTCAACCGTCAAATAATCGCCGACTGCGATGGCCTCGGCGTTCGCCTCCAGGATCGTGAAGATATCCCGCGCCCGTTTCTGAAGCTCTCCCCGCATGGACGTCTGTTGCTGGTCTACGATGGCGCCTTCCAGTTGATTCTGCTGGCGCACGCTCATCCACCAGATCGATCCCATCACGACGAGAATCAGGATCAGAAGAAGAACGCTGAATTTCGTCCGCAAGGACACCCGCATCAGGATACACCTCTACACATGCACATGGACATCCCGCGAGTGTATCACGCCTCGAAGGAACCTTGCAATTACGCGGAAACCTTGATTTTCAGATACAGATAAACCACGGCGAGAGCCGCGTAGGCGGTGAACGAAATTCCCAGCAGTACCTTCGATAAAAGTCCGGGCTTGAGCGGCTCCGGCAGGCCACGCCGCAGGGGGCCGTGAACCACGAGGATCAGCGCGCCGGTGTAGATCACCGTGCCGATGAACCCCAAAATTGCGGACAGGATGATGAGCGTGCCGGGCTGGTCGATCAGCATCGTCACGCCGGTCACCACCGTCAGGAAAACAATCATCCACCGGTACCAGACCGTTTCGTTAACGGCC
>JAHFCY010000174.1 GCA_023249255.1 Candidatus Lindowiibacteriota bacterium
AAAGTCAACGGCAGGGCCGAAGACCTCACGTGGGAAGTTTACCGCGACACGCTGATCGAGCAGGCCGAACAGGGCGTCGACTATTTCACCATCCACGCCGGCGTGCTCCTGCGGTACATCCCGCTGACAGCCCGGCGCGTCACCGGTATCGTCTCCCGCGGCGGGTCCATCCTCGCCAAATGGTGCCTCGCACATCACGAGGAAAATTTTCTCTACACGCATTTCGAAGAAATCTGCGAGATCATGAAAGCCTACGACGTGTCGTTCAGTCTCGGGGACGGATTGCGGCCCGGTTCGATCGCCGACGCAAACGATCCGGCGCAGTTCGCCGAACTTGAAACGTTGGGCGAGCTCACGAAAATAGCCTGGAAACACGATTGCCAGGTCATGATCGAGGGTCCCGGACACGTGCCGATGCACCTCATCAAGATCAACGTCGAAAAACAGATGGAGATTTGCAGCGAGGCGCCGTTTTACACGCTCGGCCCGCTCACGACTGATATCGCGCCCGGCTACGATCACATCACCTCCGCAATCGGCGCCGCCATAATCGGCTGGTACGGCACGGCCATGCTTTGTTACGTGACACCGAAAGAACATCTCGGCCTGCCGAACAAAAAAGACGTCAAAGACGGCGTGATCGCCTATAAGATCGCCGCACACGCGGCGGATCTGGCCAAAGGCCATCCGATGGCACGCGCCTGGGATGATGCGCTCTCGAAGGCTCGATTTGAATTTCGCTGGGAAGATCAGTTCAATTTGAGCCTTGATCCCGAGACCGCGCAGGAATTTCATGACGAGACCCTGCCGCAGGATGGCGCCAAACTCGCCCATTTCTGCTCGATGTGCGGCCCTCAGTTTTGCAGCATGGAAATCACCAACGCCGTCCGCGACTATGCCGAAAAATTGTCCGTCGACGAGGACACCGCGCGGCAGAAGGGCATGCAGGAAAAATCGGAGGAATTCCGAAAACAGGGTTCGAAGATTTACGTCCCGTCCTAAATGGAAATCCGCTCGTACGTCTACCTCGACCGGCTTCAGCCGCAATTGGCGGCGCTCATGGCCAAAACCGCCGTCGGCGACATTCCAGTCGAAGGCATGGCGTCGATGTGGATCGAAGTCATTCCCGGCGTTGAGATCAACCGCGTGGCCGACATTGCGCTGAAACAAACTGATGTACGGCCCGCGACGCAGATTGAAGAACGGGAGTTCGGAATCCTCGAGTTTCATTCGTATTCGCAGGAGGAAGTCCAAAATTCGGCGCAGAAAGTTCTCGATTACTACAAGCTCACGATCCGGGACGTCACGCCGCCAAAAATTCTGACCAGCCAGATCATCACCGCCATCAATCCCTACCATGCGCAGGTTCTGAACCGCGACCGCTACGGCAACATGATCCTCGCGGGTGAATCGCTGTTCATTCTCGAAGTCCAGCCAGCCGTCAACAGTGTCCTTGCCGCCAACGCCGCCGAAAAGGCCATCGGTTCCATCCGCCTCATCGACGCCCGCGTCCGCGGCGTCTACGGCCGCCTCTGGATGTCAGGCACTGAAGCGCAGGCCAAAGCCGCCGAACAGGCCGCGATCGCCGCAATCGAGGCGCACGCATCCATCGTCGGCCGGAAAAAATAGCGGGAACTTGCTTCGTATGTCTACACCGGACATCACATCCGTTCAGAAAGAGGGAAAACTTTACAAGCCGCCGAAGGGATTCCAGAAAAAGGCCCACATCAAAAGCATGCATACCTACGAGCGGCTCTACAAAACGGCCTACAGAAATCCGGCCGGGTTCTGGTCGAAAGCCGCAAAGGATCTGACGTGGTTCAAACCGTGGACGAAAGCGCTGGTCTGGGAACCGCCGTTCGCGAAATGGTTTGTCGGCGGAAAAATCAATGTTTCCTACAACTGCCTCGACAGGCACCTCGGCACATGGCGGCGCAATAAGGCCGCGATCGTATGGGAAGGTGAGCCGGGCGATCAGCGGACGCTCACGTATCAACAGCTCTATCACGAAGTCATCCGATTCGCGTGCGTGTTGAAATCGCTTGGCGTCAAATGCGGCGATCGCGTGGCGATTTATCTGCCGATGATTCCCGAGGCCGCGGTCGCGATGCTTGCCTGCGCGCGGATCGGCGCGCCGCACAGCGTCGTCTTCGGCGGATTTTCCGCGCAGGCCCTGAAAGACCGGATTTTGGACGCCGGCGCGACATGCGTCATCACGGCGGACGGCGGATACCGGCGCGGCGCGATTGTTCCACTCAAGACGAGCGTGGACGAGGCGCTGAAAGACACGCCGATCGTCACGAGTGTTCTCGTCGTGCGCCGAACCGGGCAGGCCGTTCCGATGAAGTCCGACCGTGACGTGTGGCTCCACGAGCGCGCGAAGGATCTGGCAGCGAAAGGAAAATTTATCTGCAAGGCCGAGGAAGTCGACGCGGAGCATCCGCTTTTCATCCTCTACACATCCGGCACGACAGGAAAACCAAAAGGAATTTTCCATTCAACCGGCGGATATCTCACGCAAGTTGCGCTGACAACCAGATGGATCTTTGATCTGCGCGATGAGGACACGTTCTGGTGCACCGCCGACGTCGGCTGGGTCACCGGCCACAGCTACGTCGTCTACGGCCCTCTCGCAAACGGTGCGACGACGTTCATGTACGAGGGCGCTCCCAACCATCCCGGACCGGACCGGTTCTGGGACATCATCGAACGCCATCGCGTAAACATTTTTTACACCGCGCCTACGGCGATCCGCGCGTTCATCAAGTGGGGCGACGATCATGTGAAAAAACACGATCTCTCGTCCGTGCGCCTTCTCGGAACAGTTGGCGAGCCGATCAATCCCGAGGCGTGGGAGTGGTATCACCGCACGATCGGCGGCGGACGGTGTCCCATCGTCGACACGTGGTGGCAGACCGAAACCGGCGCGATCCTCATCAGTCCCCTGCCGGGCGCGACGCCTCTCAAACCCGGATCGGGCACGCGGCCGTTTCCGGGAGTCGTGCCGGACGTTGTGCGCAAAGACGGCACGTCGTGCAAACCGAACGAAGGCGGGTATCTTGTCCTCAAAAAACCGTGGCCGGGGATGCTTCGCGGCATCTGGGGTGACCCTGATCGATTCAAAAAACAGTACTTCAGCGATTTTCCGAACATCTATTTCACCGGAGATGGTGCGCGGCGGGACAAGGACGGCTACTACTGGATCATGGGCCGCGTCGACGACGTCATCAACGTCGCTGGACACAGACTCGGCACGGCCGAGATCGAAAGCGCGCTGGTTCTGCATCCGTTCGTGGCCGAATCCGCCGTCGTGGGCCGACCGGACGATTTGAAAGGATCGGCCATCATCGCGTTTGTGACGCTCAAGAGCGGACAAAACCCGTCACCCGAACTCAAAGAGGAATTGCGCTCGCACGTCGGGAAAGAAATCGGAAGTATCGCCAAACCGGACGAAATCCGGTTCACCGACGTCCTGCCCAAAACCCGAAGCGGCAAAATCATGCGGCGGCTCCTCCGCGAGCTGGCCACACAGGGCATCGTCAAGGGCGACACCACCACGCTGGAGGATTTTTCCGTTCTCGAAAAGTTGAGGAGCGACGAGGAGTAGAATTTCGGCGCTGAAATCATTTTCAATGGGAGTTACACTGCCGTATGCCTGAAACAGCGGGTATTCTGAAACGGATCAGGGAATTCGCGCTTCTGCCGCAGACAAACCTGCGGCTCATGGGCGTGTTGGACGACCAGAATGTGGATGTCGACAAGGTCGTCCTCGCGCTCAGCGCGGACCCGGGGCTGGTCGCATCGCTTCTTCGAGTGGTCAATTCCGCGTCGGCCGGCATGCGGGGCGAGATTCGGTCCGTCAAGCAGGCCGTCGTCATCCTCGGGCTCGACAAGCTTCGATCGTTGGTCATCGCGACGGGGCTCATCGTGAGGTTTCACGCCCTTCCGCCGGATGTCTCCCGGCGGTTCTGGGAACATGCCCTCCAGACCGCGCAGTGGAGCAAGCGGCTTAGTCCCTATTTCACGAATGTCGAAGGCGATGCCGTTTTTCTATGCGGTCTTCTGCACAATATCGGGGAGCTGATCATCTGGCAGTATTTGAAGGCGGAACTCAAGCAGATTCAGGAGAGGATGACAAACGGCGCAGTGCAAGCAGATGCGGAGCATGCGGTTCTCGGATGCACGCGATCGGATCTCACAGCGGATCTCTTCATCGAATGGAAAATGCCGAAGGCGGTCGTGGAGAGCACCGCCCACTCCGGCGAGGACCTGGAGACGGTGAGTGCGATTCGCGGCATTTCCAACGAAGCCCTGATTGTCCACATGGCCGCCGCCATAGCCGGCGTCGATTCCAATTTGGACGCGCTCGATTACGATGATGCCGTCAACAGCGTCTTCTCGAAATATCGGTTTCATCTTCGCCTTCCCCCAACGCTTTCGTACGATGACCTGGCGGCGACCGTCGCGACAGATCTGAAACAGATCGAACCGATTTTTCCGACCGGCTGATTCCACCCGCCGTGCAAATGGAAAAATCCGATCCGCGCGCCTGCCCGGATGCCTTCGTCAAAACGCGGTACGCACGATTCACGGTCCTGACGCCGGCGCTCATCCGCCTCGAATGGTCGCCGGATGGACGATTTGAAGATCGACCGTCGCTGGCGTTCGTCAACCGCCGGTTACCGCCGCCCAAATTTCGGGCGTTCCGGGACGGCCAAACCGTCGTTATCGAAACCGATAAGCTCCAATTGCGATACAGGCAGGATGGCAGGCGATTCAACGGCGCAAACCTCTGCATTGAATTTTTCCTCAATGGTTCAACGCGCGTCTGGCGGCCCGGGATGCGCGACCGTGGAAATCTCGGAGGCACAATTCGAACTCTCGACAGCATAAACGGCCCGTGCCCGATTGATCCGGGGATTCTGTCGCGAGATGGATGGGCGATCGTGAACGATTCGATGCGACTTGTTCTCCACGGTAAACACGCATGGCCGGCACGGCGCGCGGATCGAAATGCGATCGACTGGTATTTCTTCGGCCACGGCCGGGACTTCGCGCAGGCCCTGCGGGATTTCACCGCAGTCGCCGGCCGCATTCCTCTGCCGCCTCGGTTTGTTTTCGGTTCGTGGTGGTCGAGATATTGGGCCTACTCCGACCGGGAACTGAAAACACTGGTTGAGGAATTCCACGCGCATGACGTCCCGCTTGACGTCCTGGTCATCGACATGGACTGGCATCTCGACGGCTGGACCGGCTACACGTGGAATCCGAAATATTTTCCGGAACCTGAAAAGTTTCTAAAGTGGGTTCATGACAGGGGACTCAAAACAACTCTGAATCTCCATCCCGCCGACGGCGTTGGACCCCACGAGGCGCAATTCAAAAAATTCACGCGGGCGATGGGGCGGGAGGCGTACAAACCGAATCCCGTTCCTTTTGATTGCACTGACCCGCGATTTGTCGATGCCTATTTCAAAATTCTTCATCATCCGATTGAGCGGCAGGGGATCGATTTCTGGTGGATGGATTGGCAGCAGGGGACGAAAACAAAAATCCCCGGTCTCGATCCACTCCCCTGGCTCAATCATCTGCATTGGACAGACATGGAACACAGGGCGGCGCGAACCGGCAAACGCCCTCTCATTTTCAGCCGCTGGGGCGGATTGGGCAACCATCGCCATCAGATCGGATTTTCCGGTGACGTCTATTCGACGTGGGAGTCTCTGGCATTTCAGCCCTATTTCACCGCGGCGGCCGGCAACGTCGGCTACGCGTATTGGAGCCATGACATCGGCGGACATCAACCGGGACCTGTCGATCCGGAGCTCTACGTGCGGTGGATTCAGTGGGGCGCGTTCAGCCCGATTCTTCGGACGCACACAACCAAAAATCCCCTGGCTGAACGGCGCATCTGGGCCTATCCGAAGGAATTTTTTGAGAGCGCCCGAAAAGCGTTCCATCTCCGGTATGCGCTCCTTCCGTATATTTATACGGCCGCCCGGCGATGCTCTGACGAGTCGATGCCGCTCTGCCGGCCGCTCTATTACGAGTGGCCCCAATTCGAGGAGTCCTATTCATACAAAACGGAATATTTATTCGGGAATGATCTTCTGGTTTCGCCCGTCATTTCACCAAGGAACGCCGTCAGCGGCTATGCAAAAACCGCCGTATGGATTCCACCAGGCGCATGGATCGACTGGTTCTCCGGCCGAATCCATGTCGGACCGTGCCAGATCAACCGGTTGACATCGATCGATGAAATTCCGTTGCTCGTCCGCGCGGGCGCTGTCATCCCGATGATGCCCAAAATGCGGCACACAGGCGAACGGCATGTCGATCCGATGGTTCTTCACATCTTTCCGGGCGATTCCGGAGAAACTCGTGTCTATGAAGATGATGGGGAAAGCGCGGCCTGTGATCACGGAGCTTTTTCATGGACGCCTGTCCGGCATGAAAGTGACGCGGATCATCGGACGGTGACGATTGGACCCGTCGAGGGAAAATTCAAAGGCATGATGAAACGCAGATCGTATGAAATTCACGTTCGCGGCAACCGGCAGGCAAAGTCCGTCCACGTGAATGGAAAGGCTGTTGTGTGGCGCTATGACCGCGGGACGGGGAGTGTCGTGATACGAACACCCCAAGCGCCTCTCGTAAACGCAACCGTCATAGAGATCATTCAACAACCGATTCGTCCGATTTCTGAAGTCGACTGCGCAAATAAACTGCGGAATATTCTGCGACGCGGAGCGAACCGCCCGGGCCAGACCCGCGCCATTGCCAGGCTTATGGGATTTTTTGGCGATATCCAGGTTCGGGTCGCACGCAACAATCGGATGGTTGCCGAGGTTCGCGCGAGTATTGAACCGACGGGCGGTGCGGAGAGAGACATGAAAAGCAGCGTGCAGTTTCATCAATCCCGGCATTGGAAAATTTCGCCCGGAACGGCGGCGGAATCACACGGTCATTTCGTCTCGACAAAATCGATCGTGACGGCCCACCACGGTCTTCAGACTGATGTTCTTTACGCCGAAATTGAAATGGTCATCCACGGAACACGATTTCGCATCCCGCTCACAATACCGATCCTTCCGTCGATCAACGCGTGGTGGATCATCGGACCGTTT
>JAHFCY010000035.1 GCA_023249255.1 Candidatus Lindowiibacteriota bacterium
GCTCTATCTAAATGGCACTGACTACGTTCTCTTTGATATTTGTTTCGCGTATCTGGCAAAACATAATCGGAACCATTTCGGCGATGCGTCATCCGTCGTCGACTTCGTGAAATGGATGCGGGCTACGAAACACAGCGAGCGGACGATTGAGATGTGCCTGCGTCTGTTGAAAGTTGTGTATGGGATTGGAGTTTCACGAGGATTTTATAAAATCAACCCAGTTCTCGACGCCAAAAAAAATCAGGTTTTGGCAACACAGATACGGAAATTGCCGCAGGAAAAAAGTAACCCGGCAATGCGAAAAGAATTGACGACTGCGGATAGGCAAAAAATATCCGAGGTTGTTAAAAAATGGCGTGACCCGCGAGCGGTGTGGGTCGGGTTAAACGTATGGATGGGTCTACGTCCATCGGTATTCAACAAGATTTGCTTCGAAGATTTCGATGTGACATCCGGCATCCTGTGGATACGTCCGGGCTTCCATAAATCAGAGAAATACCGCAAAGCAAGTGACCCGACGCCGTCGCTTGTCCCTCCCGAAGCATTTGAACTCTTGGAAGGCTATGCGCGAAAAATTGGCATTGGCTTCACAAGGGAAAAAGGATTCGTCGCTACGAGTGGACTACCCATACTGGGTTTATTTCTGCGGCGTCCGCTGGGGCGTTCGACAATGCGTCGGACATGGAGAGCCGTCCTGCAAAGGGCGGGAGTTGAATATGCCGCTCCGTATGCCGCCAGAATTACGATGATTAATGAGATGGTGAGCGCAGGAATAAATGTCAGAGATATTGCGACCCACATGGGCAATACCCCTGAAACGATCTACAAATGTTACGTGAAGGCGTCGTCCGTCAAAGACATTCAAAACATGGCGGCTAAATTGCAAATTCGTCGGGCGGCGTGATAAGAACGTTAGACCACCATTAGACAAGGATACTATCGACATGCGTGATAACCATGATAGTCAGTCAATAGAAATGTTTGAATCACATGCTTCACACGCATGAGGTCACAGGTTCGAATCCTGTAGCGCCCATGTATCTTTTGACTGTATGCGGGTTCTATGGAAATATTAAGTGTGAAAGTTCCTGAAAAAAAAGGCTGCGGCCGTTATCTATCGGGGGCCGCCTAACACATATGTCTATAATCACAAGCATTCTCAAGAAAATGGAATCCAGGTTGGAGGAGCGGAAGTCTGCCCGACCCCTGGAAGAACTGAAAAGCAGGGCGGCAGACCGCGAACCGGTTCGTTCGTTTGGGAAAGCTCTTGCCTCGTCACCGTTTTCGGTGATTGCCGAATTTAAAAAGAAATCACCCAGCCGGGGTGCCATGAATGCCGATAATCTCGACAACGCATTGGCTGTCTATAAATCCACCGATTGGATTTCAGCAGTATCCGTGTTGACAGATGTGGACTATTTTGGCGGATCCGTTGATGATTTGGAAATGGCGGGAAAGCGTACGGGGAAACCGATCCTTAGAAAGGATTTTATAAATTCTGAATATCAGGTATGGGAGTCAAGGGCATTTGGCGCTGATGCAATTCTGCTTATGGCGGGGTTGTTTATAGAATCGCCTTCCCAACTTTCTGATCTTCATCGATTGGCGCGTTCGATAGGGTTGGATGTCCTTGTCGAATTGGGAATGGTGGAAACCAGCCTGGAAGATCTGATCTCCATAGTGCCGCCGTCTGCGGAAATTTTGGGAATCAACTCACGTCAGTTTAAGAATCGATATAGAAGGAGCAAAATTTTATCGAGTTTTATAGGTAAGGATTTGACGATCAACAAAAAATTTTATGCGAAATATAGGCATCTGATTACAAACGGGAGGATTGCCGTTGCGGAAAGTGGTGTATCTACGGCGCAGGACCTCTCGGAAATAGAGGATCTGAAGTACAATGCGGCTTTGATAGGCACCGCTTTTCTATCAAATGATAAAGGGTTGGAGAGTGTAGTTCAGGAGTTTGGAACTGTATTCCAGCCTCGGACTATGAGTGAGAATATTCAAAATATAGGTGATTTTCGTCCGGCCGATTACGCGTAAATTCAGCCCATCCCTGTATTTTATCCACACTCGCATTGTTCACAGCCGGCAATCGTTGGACAACTGAAACCGGATGAATAGTCCGTTTGTCCTGGTCCACGGCGGATGGTGCGGCGGATGGGTCTGGGAGGATGTCGCGCCGATTCTTCGCGCCCGCTCGCGGATCGTGTTCACGCCGACGCTCACGGGTCTGGGTGATCGCGCTCATCTGGCCGACCCAAACGTTGATCTGGAGACGCACATTGACGACATCCTTGAGATTATCAGAACCGAAGAACTTTCGAATTTGATTCTCGTGGGTCACAGCTATGCGGGCATGGTGATCGCCGGAGTTGCGGATCGGGCGTTCGATCGACTGCGTCACATCGTGTATCTCGACGCGATCGTTCCGGAAAACGGCGAATCGGATGCTGACGTGGTCGGACCGGAGCTTGTCGAGGATACCCGGAAAAAATTGCGCGTCGCGGAGAAACCGTGGCTGATTCCGCCGCCGGTTGACAGTTCGCGACTCATGCCGCACCCGCTCAAGACCGTCCTTCAGCCGATTGTCCTTCGACATCAATCTGAAACCGCGCGCATTCCGCATACGTTCATCCATTGTGTCTCGGAGCCGAATCCCATGCCGGCGAAGCCGATCGCGAAATCGGCCGAACGCGCCCGCGCCCGCGGCTGGCGGATGGTGACGCTGAACGCGGATCACATGGCCATGAAAAGCGCGCCGCAGGCGATCTCGGAAATTTTGTTGGCGATATGACACCAAACGATCAGGATCGGCGGGAATCGGATCAACCGCGTCAGGGCGTCCGGCGGCGTTTTTGGAATCGCTGTTCCGAACCGAACAGTTATTGGCTGACGCGGTTTATGATCCTGCGTCTTCTGGGGCTGGTGTACTTCGTCGCATTTCTTGTCGCTGCGGATCAAAACATCGCGCTGGTGGGCGAACGCGGATTGACTCCCGCCAGAATGTATCTGGAGCATGTCGGCGGGCAATATCCCTCCCGCTGGTCCGCCTTCGCGGAATTTCCGGGCGTTTTCTGGTTCGACGTCTCGGACAGATTCATCCTCGCGATTTCGTGGATCGGCGCGGGGTTGTCATTTCTCGTCATCATCGGGTTTGCCAATGCGATCGGGATGGCCCTGCTCTGGTTTTTGTACATGTCGATCGTCCACATCGGACAGGTCTGGTACGGATTCGGCTGGGAAATCCAGCTTCTCGAAACCGGATTTCTGGCGATCTTTCTCTGCCCGCTCATCGACCCGCGCCCGTTTCCGAAATCTCCGCCGCCCGCCGCGGTGATCTGGCTCTTTCGCTGGCTCATCGCACGGATTATGATCGGCGCCGGCCTCATCAAATTCCGCGGCGACGCCTGCTGGCGGGACCTCACGTGTCTCATGTACCATTACGAAACCCAGCCGATTCCCAATCCGCTCAGCCGCTATTTCCATTTCATGCCGGCGTGGTTTAACAAGGGTGGCGTCCTGTTCAATCATTTCACCGAACTTTGCGCGCCGTGGTTCATGATCGCGCCACGCCTGCTGCGCCACGCGGCCGGATTGGTCATGATTTCGTTTCAGGTCATCCTGATTCTCAGCGGAAATCTTTCTTTTTTGAACTGGCTGACCCTCGTGCCCTGCCTTGGGTTCTTCGACGATTCATTCTGGAGAAAGATTTTGCCCGGATGGATCGTGACCCGATGCGATACCGCCGCCGCGCAGGCCGGATCCTCGCGCGCCCCGCAGATTGCGGGGTGGGTGTTGGCGTCCGTCGTCGCGTGGCTGAGCATCGCCCCGGTCAAAAATCTGTTTTCCACGCGGCAGATCATGAACACGTCCTTCAACCAGCTCCATCTCGTCAACACCTACGGCGCGTTCGGGTCGGTCGGAAAAACGCGGGCGGAAATCGTCATCGAAGGCACGCGGAATGAGACGCCCACGCCCGGGACGGTCTGGAAAGAATACGAATTCAAATGCAAACCGGGAAATCCAAACCGCAGTCCGTGTCTTATTTCTCCGTACCATGAACGCTTGGACTGGCTCATGTGGTTCGCGGCCATGTCGTCTCCACAACAATACCCGTGGACGATCCATCTCATCTGGAAATTTCTTCACAACGATCCGTTGGCGCTGTCGTTGATCGAAACCAATCCGTTTCCCGACAGCCCGCCGAAATTCATCCGGGCCGAATTGTATCTGTATCAATTCGTCCCGCCGGGCGATCCGTCCGGCGCGGTATGGAAGAGAACCAGACTCCGGGACTGGCTGCCTCCGCTATCGATCGATCATCCCGGTCTTCGAAAATTTCTTGCGGCCTATGGATGGATCGACGCGCGTTCGGGATGACAAGATCCCGCCGGCGTGTTAGTTCATTCGGACCATGACGGACTCGATGACCGCCCAGCGACAGGCGGAACGATTCTTTGAAGACAAGCAATACGACAAGGCGCTGGAGGCGTACCGGGCGCTCCATAAAGAAACCGGCGCCGCCAAATATATCTACAACACCGCCATCTGCCATTATCATCTGGCGCATTACACCGAGGCCGCGGCCCTGCTGGAAAACATCTGGGCCGACCGTGCGCTTGCTCCGGACAGCGGGATGTTTCTCGGATTCTGTTACCGGGCCATGAACCAGTTTATGCGCGGCCGAAATCATTTTCTCACGATGGCTGACGAAACGCGCGGCGAAACACGCGCCCGATGCCGTCTCATGGCCGCGATCCTGACAGACGAAAACGGTGATTCGGCCAAGGCCGAGGAGACGTATCGACAGCTCAAGGACGATCCCGACGTTTCCGGTCTGACTCGCGCGGACGTTTTTCGGCGGCTGGCGACCATTCAGGAAAACAAAAAAGATCACATGCAGGCGTTGAGCCTGTACCGCGAATCGCTCGCGCACGACCCGGACGGCGAGGGGGCCCTCTCAGCCAAATTCCGGATGGCGGTTTGTCTCATCGAAATGGCCACGCCGGCGGAATCAGTGGAATTGCTGAAGGAGGTTGAGGCGAGCACCGCCGGAACATTTCTCGGCCAGAGCGCCGCGAAACTCAGGCAGGCGGTCGAATCGAGCGTCCGGCGCGCCGAACGCAACATCAAGTCGTACGAATAACGTGCGTTGAAATTTCAGGGACGCGCAGATACCCTCAGCCGAATATGGTCGACGTTCTGGTTTACACCAAATCGTATTGCCCTTATTGCCGGTGGGCAAAGGAATTGCTGTCGGCCAAGGGCGTGAAGTTTCAGGAGATCAATGTGGAACGTAATAGTGCGACAGAATTGAAAATGCGCAAAGAATCGGGCCGGGACACGGTACCCCAGATTTTCATCGACGGCAAATCCCGCGGCGGATTCGAAGACATCGCCGATCTTGATCGCGCCGGCAAACTCGATGAACTCCTCGGTATTCGGTCGATCGGCGGAGGGTTGGAGGATTCTCCGACGGAGTCGCTCGTGATTTTAGGCAGTGGCGCGGCCGGTCTCACGGCCGCCATTTACGCCGCCCGCGCCAACCTGAACCCTCTTGTGATCGACGGTCTTCAGCCGGGCGGCCAGCTCACGATCACGACCGACGTCGAAAATTATCCCGGATTTCCGGGCGGCGTGATGGGTCCTGAACTCATGGATCTCTTTCGAAAGCAGGCCGAGCGGTTCGGGACGCGAATTATATATGGAGAAGTGACCGGAACGGATTTTCGCCGCCGTCCCCTTGAGCTTAAGATGGGTGACGGAAAGACGCTCCGCACGCGGGCGTTGATCGTCGCGACCGGCGCGACGGCGAAATGGCTCGGCATCCCGGGCGAAGCGCCCGCTCCCGCCGGATACGGGGGCCGGGGCGTTTCGGCCTGCGCGACCTGCGACGGCGCGTTTTTCAAAAATCAGGTCGTGGCGGTCGCCGGTGGCGGCGACACGGCCATGGAGGAGGCGAATTTTCTGACGCGATTCGTCTCGCAGTTGATCCTGATTCACCGCCGCGACAAATTTCGCGCGTCGAAAATCATGCAGGACCGCGTGCTGAAAAATCCCAAGGTCCGGGTTCGGTGGAACACGGAGGTCACAGAAGTTCTGGGGAACGGCAAAACGATGACGGGCATAAGGCTGAAATCGACTGCCGGCGCAGCCGAAGAAATCATGGAATGCCATGGATTTTTTGTCGCCATCGGCCATCAGCCGAACACGGCGGCGTTTCGGGGCCAGCTCGATCTCGATGATGCGGGATACATCAAAACGAAATCCGGCAGTACGCGGACTGGCGTGCCCGGCGTGTTCGCGGCCGGCGACGTTGCCGATCGAATCTATCGGCAGGCCGTCACCGCGGCAGGCACGGGCTGCATGGCGGCGCTCGACGCCGAACGCTATTTGGAGGAAATTGCACATGGTTAAGAATTTGATTCGAATATTTTTCTGTCTTGCATTTTTGCCTGTTGCCTCTCAGACCGCATCCGCCGAAAACCTGATCCGCATTGCGGTTGTCAATTTTGAGGAAGTGTCCATGAGTTTCGATGCATTTCAGTCGAAATTGAAGGACAACGACCAGAAAAAGGATCGCGTGGTGGAGAGCGTGACCAAGGCCAACGAGGAAATCCGGCGGATGGAGAAGGAGTTGTCGGCCGAGGCCGATCCGGTCCGTGTCCAGAGGCTCCAGGCGGTCATCGCCCAGCGCAAGGTCGAGTTGCAGACGTCGTACTATCAGTCGATGAACGTCCTCGACAAGGAACGTGAGACGATCATTTCCGAGTCGCGGAAGGCCATTTACGACGCGATCCGGGACATGGCGATTCAAAAGGGATTCAGTCTTGTATTTTCCGAAAATGAAATTTTGTATGCGTCCGAAAATTATGTCGACCTGACGGACGCGGTCGTTCAGCGGCTCAATCAGCCCAAAAAACCTTGAGGAGGATACCATCATGAACAAACTGACCGTTCGGCTCGCCCTCGCAGTTGTTCTGGCGGCGGCGGCTCTGATACCGGCACGAGCGGACGAACTGGTTGCGTCGGCCGGCAACATCCACGCCTGTTTCATCGATCTTCAGGAAGTGCTCGAGAATTACACCGACTACGTGAAGGCCAAGACCGATCTGGAGGAGTGGGCCAAACCCAAGAAACAGCTGATCGAGAATCAGAAGGGTGAGATCGAGAAACTCGACAAGGCCCTCAAGAAAAATCTCCTTCTGTCGGAAGACGCCAAGAAGGAGAAGGAAAGCGAATTCAAGGAGAAGCTGGGCAATTACCAGGAAATGGTGGGACAGATTCAGACCGATCTGTCTTCGAAGGAGGAGGAACTTCTGGCGCCGATCAAAGAGTCATTGAGCAAGACGATCGAGGAGATTTCCAAGGCGCGCGGATTTAATGTCGTCTTCGACGCCTCGGCGCCCGGCGGCCGGCCGATCCTGTATATCGACGATTCGCTCGATATCACCAAACTGGTTGTTGACAAAGTGAAAGCAAATTCGTCGGCGGACAAATCCGACAAGCCTGACAAGAAAGACAAGCCGGCCGCACCGGAGAAGAAGTAATTGAACCTGACGGCCCGGGACGTCTTGAACGCGTTTGCGGCCGCCGGTGTGTCCGCGGAATTTCGCGGCGATCCGGAAACGTCCTGTGAAACCATTTCATCCCTCGAGGAAGTCCGTCCGGCCAGCCTGATTTTCGCCGAAAAATCGAAAGACGTGCCGGCCGCAATCCGAAGCGAAGCGTCCACGGTGGTGGTGCCGCTGTCCGATCTGGGAGATCTTGTGCCGTCCGCGCGCCGCGCTATTATCGGCGTGAAGGATATCCGGTGGGCCCTGCCGGTTCTGCTCACGCTGTTTGACCGCCGGCCATCGCAAAAGGAGGGCGTCCATCCAACGGCTGTCATCGGCAGCCGCGTCACGCTCGGTAAGGGTGTCGCGATCGGTCCGTACGCTGTGGTCGGCAACGATGGCCAAATCGGCGACGGCGCGGTCATCGAATCTCACGTCAGCATCGGTCCCGGATGTGTCGTCGGCAGCCAAACGCGAATTTTTTCCGGCGTGCGGATTTATGATGGCGTTCGAATCGGCGAGCGGTGCCGCATCCACTGCGGTACGGTGATCGGCAGTGACGGATACGGATACGTCTCCACGCCCGAAGGACACCGGAAAATTCCGCAGATCGGCGCCGTTCGGATCGAGGACGACGTGGAACTCGGCGCGAACGTGACCATCGACCGCGGCGCAATCGGCGACACCGTCATCGGGCGCGGAACCAAGATCGACAATCTCGTGCATCTCGCGCACAACGTCCGCGTCGGTGACCATTCACTGATCATCGCGCAGTCGGGTGTCGCTGGAAGCGCGCGGCTCGGCAAATGGGTTGTGCTGGCCGCGCAGTCGGGCGTGGCCGGTCATATCAGCGTGGGAGACCGGACAATGATCGGCGGAAAATCCGGTGTGACCAAATCTGTGACTCCCGGCCAGATGATTTCAGGATTTCCGGCCCGGCCGCACGGCGAGGAGAAGCGGATCAAAGTGTCGATGGGCAGACTTCCGGCGATGGTGTCCGACGTCCACCGGCTGAAAGCGGCCGTCCTGCGGTTGTCGAAACGGCTTTCGGCTGTTGAGCGGGCGTCTGCCGCCGAGTGCGTGTAGGTCAACGCCATGCAATTCACGCTGAAAAATTCCGTCCCGCTGTCAGGCGTGGGACTGCATACAGGCAGATCGGTTACGATCCGGCTGTGTCCGGCTGAGATCAACACCGGCGTCGTCTTTCGCCGGATCGATCTGCCCGAATCTCCGGAAATCCGCGCCCGGGTCGAACACGTGGTTCGCGCCAATCGCGGAACAAGTCTGGGGGTCGGCGATGTCCATGTTCACACCATCGAACATCTGATGGCGGCATTCCTCGGGCTTGGCGTCGACAACTGCGTCGTCGAAATGGACGCCGAAGAAATACCGCTGATGGATGGTTCATCGAAAATGTTTGTGGAGGCCATTCAATCGGCCGGCCTGGCCCGGCAGAACGGTCCGTCCCGGGAATTTGTGATTCGTGAGCCTCTGCACCTGATTGACGGCGACCGCATGTTGATCGCCCTGCCTTCCGCCGATCTGTGTGTCTCTGAAACCGTGAGTTTCCCGGACCCCGCGGTCGGCACGCAGTTTGCGACATTCCGGATGACGCCCGAAGAGTTCACCGCGCAGGTCGCCCCGGCCCGGACGTTCGGATTCGTCTCGGAGGCTGACCAATTGAAACAGATGGGAATGATCAAAGGCGCCAGTTTGGAGAACGCCGTGGTCTACGAAAACGGAAAACTCTTGAGCGGTCCGCTGCGGTTCCCCGACGAGCCGGTGAGGCACAAAATTCTCGATCTCATGGGAGACATGGCCCTCATGGGCCGAAAAATTCGCGGCCGGCTCTTCGCCGTCCGGTCCGGGCATGCGTTCAATGTCCGATTCGTGAACATGATGCGTCAGCGGTACGTCTGGACGCCCGAAGGCGTTTCGGAAACGATGCCCTCGTCCGGCTCCGGAGATTTTCCGCTTGATTTCAACGCGATCCGGGAAATTCTTCCCCACCGATATCCGTTTTTGTTGGTCGACCGCGTCCTTGGCATGACCGAGACGCGGGTGGTCGGCCTGAAAAACGTGACGGGCGACGAATTATTTTTTCAAGGGCATTTTCCGTCGCGCCCGGTGATGCCGGGTGTTCTGATCGTCGAGGCGATGGCACAGCTTGGTGCGATCCTGCTTCTGTCCCGGCTCGGTCTCAAAGGAAGGATCGTGTATTTTCTTGGACTGGACAAGGTCAAATGGCGAAAGCCCGTCGTGCCGGGCGATCAGTTGGTTCTCGAATGCGAGGCGATCAACCTCGGCGGGCGGCTCGGCGCAATGGAGGGCCGCGCGTACGTCGAGGGGACGCTGGTGACGGAGGGCGTGTTCAAATATGCCGTCTCAGAATAAACCCGGCGTGTCGTATGATCCGACTGCGAATCCTTCGCTGTACCGGCCCGAAATCCATCCCACGGCGGTGATCCATCCATCGGCCCAATTGCCGTCCGGGATGGCGATCGGCCCGCTCTGCGTGATCGGCGAACACGTGAAGTTCACAGGTCCGTGCCGGCTTCATGAGCGGGTGTCGGTCCACGGCCGTACCGAGATCGGCCCCGGCAATGAATTTTTTCAGGGCGCCGTCATCGGGACGATTCCGCAGGATTTGAAATATTGCGGCGAACTCACCGAATTGAAAATTGGAACATCCAATATTTTTCGCGAATACGTAACCGTGCATCTCGGCACGGTCGGCGGCGGCGGCGTAACGTCCATCGGCGACCACAATCTCCTGATGGCCTACGCGCACATTGCCCACGACTGCCACATTCAAAACCATATCGTGCTGGCCAACAACGTGGGGTTGTCGGGCCATGTGACGATCGAGGACTGGGTCGTGGTCGGCGGCATGACGGGCGTGATTCAATTTGGCCGTATAGGCCGGCACGCGCACGTCGGCGGCCAACTGCGGATCACCAAGGACGTGGCGCCGTACTGCCGGGTTGCCGGCGAAGATCGCGTCCACATCATCGGCGCAAACAGCATCGGCCTGGAACGCCGCGGTTTTTCCAAAGAGGCCATCGAAACGCTCAAAGCCGCGATCCGGACTCTCGTCTCTCCCAAACACACCACCGCCTCGGCGCTGGAGGAGTTGGCGCAGACGGCATCGTGCGACGAGGTCCGCATCCTCATCGAGTTTGTCCGCGCGAGCCGGATCGGAATCCACAAGTGATCGCGACGCCTCCGGGCCGAGTGATATCATGATATCATGATATATATCATGATATCATGATATCATGATATCACTTTGTCACCGCCCCTTCCGCCGCCCGTCGGACTGATCGCCGGGGAGGGTCCCTTCCCCGTCCTGTTCGCGAAGATGGCGCGCCGGGCCGGCCGGCGGGTTGTCGCGTGCGCGATCGTGGGCGCCGCGCCGGATGAGGTGGAAGGCGCCGCGAATCGGACATTCCGGGTCAAACTCGGCAAGATCGGCAAAATCCTTGATCATTTCCGAGCCGAGGGCGTCACAGACATTGTGATGTGCGGCCGCATCCGGAAGGAAATATTTTTCAAGAATCCCGCAATTGACGTCGTTGGTCTCAAACTTCTCGCCAAACTCAAAGACATGCGCACCGCGTCGATTCTCGCATCCTGCGCCGATTTCCTCGATGAACAGGGATTTTCGGTCAAGCCGTCCGTGTTGTTCCTCGGAGAGTATCTGGCGACGGCCGGCGTGATGACCAGACGAAAACCGGATAAACGGGAAAAGGAAGACATTGAATTTGGCGTGCGAATGGCCCAGGCGATGGCGGATCTTGACGTCGGCCAGACGGTTGTGGTCAAAAACCGGATTGTCGTGGCCGCGGAAGCCGTGGAGGGGACGGACGAAACCATCGACCGTGCCGGTCGGATCGCAGGCGACGGATGCGTGGTCGTCAAAATGAATTCGCCCCGCCGGGATCTGCGGTTTGACGTGCCGACAATCGGGATCAACACGATCCGGCGCATGAAGACCGCCGGCGCGACGGTTCTGGCTGTGCAGTCGGGCCATTCTCTCCTGCTTGAAAAGGAGCAACTCTTGGAAGAGGCCAACGAGGCCAAAATTTCAGTGGTGGGAGCAGACCCGCGCAGTTAGCAGTCTGATGAAAAAGTCTTTTTCTCACCGCGGAGGACGCGGAGGGTCGCAAAGGTTTGTATATGGTTCAATAACTCGTAGAATTGCCTCCGCGTTCCTCTGCGTCCTCCGCGGTAAAAAATGGGTTTTTCAGCATCCTGCTACTTAGTCCTGACGCAGATACCCCCTCTATAAATACAAATATAGATATAGATATTGCTCCTTTAGAGTTTCTTTGACAGAATTGGAGGGTAGGACTGGTTGCAAAGGGCGAGGGTATAGAACAGGACAAAGTCTACCGTTAATGAACGGATCACGGAATCGGGGCAACTTTCGATCACGCTTGATCGCACGTCTACGGCTTGGGCATTCCTCTAAAAGTCGCTCGGAAAAAGACTCGACGGCGTCCGCCTCTGTGACGTGCGTCACAGGCGTCCCTCAGTCTGGCACGGACTCCCCAGACTTCCGAAGAGTTTCTCACAAGGAGGTTGAACGATTACCCCGGACTCCCCCTCCGTTCCCCACTGGTGTGAAAGTGTCAAAGTGTCAGAATGACCCCTTTGCCCTTTGCCTTTGCCCTTTGCCTTTAACGCTGGCGGCCGCCCCTGGCACCGTGAATGGTGGTGGCTCGTTGGTATATCCCGGTTCGGGTGACACGATTTATGCTTTCGGAGGTGGTACCACCAACTTCTGGGCGTATTCCATCAAAAACAACACATGGGTAACCAAGGCGATGGGGGTAATTCAAACTCGCAGGCGGCATTGTGATCAAGATCACAAAGAATATTCCTGACATGAACATGAAAATCAGGATACAATGCGGGTTGGGGGTGAGGGGATTGATCAGCATATGAAAAATCATCGCAATGGATCGAAATTGCTCGCGCGTTGCGAGCCGCATTTCCGTCGTCTGGCCAGAAGACTCGGCCCGAAGCACAGCGGCGATGTGGTCGCCGTCGAGCCGAAAACGGGGACGTGTTTTGTCGGGATCGATACTCTGGAGGTCGTCTTGAAGGCCCGCCGGGCTTTCCCGCGATCCCTCTTCGGCCTCTTCCGAATCGGACACCGGACCGTCCACAAATTGCGTCGTCATGATTAGAGGCCATATCAATGAGCATCACGAGCCTGTCGTCCCGATTGTTCTGGTTGGGAGAAGGCGCGTGAAGGCCATCGCTGTCATCGACACGGGGTTTAACGAGTATGTGAGCGTTCCTGCGCGTGTGATCCGGCGTCTTGGATGGGAACGTGTCGGCGTGGAGACATACGAGCTGGCCTCGGGCGAGAAAATGGAGTCCGACACATATCTCGGCACGGTCATTTTTGGCGGAAGACCCAAACAGGTGGTGGCCGCGTCCGGGTCTGCGTCGGAGATTCTGATCGGCACGCGCCTCATGGACGGCATGGAATTGCGAATCCATTTCGGTTCCGGCCATGTGATGATCCGATGATGAACCGGAATTTGTTTCCCGTGTGTACGTTCCGAAACAACTTAACAACTTACGGTCTGATCGCGCGCGGACGTAACATCAAAAATAACGCATGGACAACATTGATCATTTATCGGGATAGGGTATCGTCGGCTCTATGAAAACCCACCTGCCTCTACAGGAAATGGTTGCCGTTCTGGCTGACACGGCCCGGGCGGAAAAGATCATCCTGTTCGGTTCTCACGCGACGGGAACGGCCGGCCCCGATTCCGACGTCGATCTTCTCGTCGTATGGAACGGCGGCAATGGTCTGCGGCATATTGAGCGCCGGGTCGAACTTCGAAGAATGCTGCGGGATTTCGTGTCGGTGCCGATGGACATTTTGACCTATTCCACACAGGAGCTTGAAGAGATTCTGCTCGAGCCTGATTGTTTCACGGCGCAAATCGTTCGTGAAGGAAAGGTCCTCTATGAAAAAGTCGCTTGATCCGGGGGAATGGCTGAAGAGGGCTGACATGGATTTTCGTACCGCCGAGGATGCCGTCAAGGATGACGCGGAGGAATTGGCCGACTCGATCTGTTATCTTTGTCAGCAGTCGGCGGAAAAATATTTGAAGGCGTTTCTGCTCTCGCGCGGCTGGATTCTCAAAAAAATTCATGATCTCAACACACTTTTGGCTGAAGCCGGCAAATATGACCCGTCGTTCAGCCCCCTTGTAGATCGAGTTCGCAAGCTGTATGAGTGTTCGATGTCCGCCCATTATCCGCTCGACAATGCCGCCGATCTGACCAAAGCGGATGCCCTTTCCTCATCCGATACCCTTCGTGATTTGGCCGGTCTCATCAAAACTCTGATGAGGAAACCCGCATCTTCGGCGGGTCAAGAAGCATGAGCAATTGGTCAGAGTCCGCCGTCATGACAACCAGCCTTCCCAAAACTCAAACAACTCAAGGCCTGACACCCGCCCCCGACATCCACGTCTTTCTTTCGCAGAAAATCGTGTAATTCCCTGCGAACATTTTCGTCTATGAGGAATTGGGCTTGGTCAGACTTTGAGGAGGACATATCCCTCGCCCCGCGTCAGGTCGGCGGCGTACGACAGGGCGGATTTGATGTGCTTGTCGGTCAGAGACGGAAATGCCGTTCGGATTTCCTTCGTCGAGCACCCCGCTTCCAGCATTTCGAGAATCTGCCAGACCATGATGCGGGTTCCCGTAAAAGTGGGTTTGCCGTGGCAAATGTTCGGGTCCGCCACGACGTATTGGTTGATCTCAACGCGTCCCATGACGGAAGTATCGTACATTTGTCGACGGGGGTCAAGCGCCCATGAATCTCCGTTTCCCGAATGTTACAATGTTAAAGAATGGCCCCTTTGCTTTCAACATCAGGAACTCTCTGGCGCGGCATTGTGACCGGAATCACAATCATTTTGTTCACGTGGAGAATGAAAATATGGGATACTGCGGGTTGGGGTGAATGATATGAGCAAGCCTATCCGAATGATCAAGGTTTCTGCAAGGGACGGAAAAAAGGCGTCGGTCGAAGCCTTGATCGACACGGGGGCGTTCTACACAATCATCCGGCAGGATTGTGTGCCCGCAGGCGCCAAGGTCAACCCGTACAAGACGGGGGAATTGCTCGGTACGGCCGGCAAGCGCGGGCATGTGCGGGCGGTCGCTGAAACCGTTCTTGTCATGGTCGTCGAAGGCCACCCCATCCGTGACGAGGTCCTCATTTCCCCCGACCTGAAACGCGAGTTCATTCTGGGCGCCAAGACGATGCAAGCGTGGGACATCAGCGTTAAAAATAAGAACGGCCACACCACAGTCCACGTCGGCCGCGACATGAACGACCCCGACATCCAAGCGGTGGAATGATGGCAAATAAACCCATAAACCCAAGTCTGGTAATAAGAAAAGACCTCGCTTTGTGGCAGTGTTCATGACACTACACACAAAGGAGGTCGATCAACATGGTCAGATCGATCAAATGGATTATTGGTTTGGACGCGCACTCTCGCATTTGCGAGGCGTGCGTCACGGATTTGACCGGCATCGTGATCGAGCCGGTCGGCTTTCAAACAACCGCTTACAACCTTATCAAGCTCGCACATCGATTTCCAGAGGCGGTTTTTGTTCTGGAAGAATCGACGATGGCGCAGTGGTTTGTGGAGACGCTGAGTCCCCATGCAGCCGATGTGTTTGTGAGCGAGCCGAAACAAAACAAGTGGATCACGTCGGGGATGAAGTCGGACCGGCTGGACGCTTTCAAGTTGGCCACGATGTATCGGCTCGGTTCGTTGCGCCGCGTCCACCACAGCCTGGATCACGGACTGGTCGAATTCAAACGGGCCGTCCAGTATCGGGAGTTTTTGGTTCGGCAAATCACGCAAGTAAAGAACTGGATCAAGGCGAAGTATCGAGAGTGCGGAGTGGTTCCCACCGGGGATCGGGTTTACAAACCTGGAACGCGGGAGGAGACCATCAAACAACTGCCGGAGTCGGCGCAGACAAGACTTCGCCATGCCTACGATCGGCTCGATCAACTCGAACAACAAGAAAAAGAGGCGATGCGGCGGATGATCGAACAGGGACGACGCTTCCCGGAGGTGGCGCGCTTCACCGCTGTTCCCGGCGTCGGAGCGATTGGTGCTTGCACCTTTTTCGCTTTCGTCCAGATTCCGGAACGATTTGCCGACAAACACAGCCTTTGGAGTTACGCGGGGTTGAAGGTCATCACAAAAGAATCGGCCGGCAAACCCATCGGGCGACCGCATCTCATATCGGGAGGTGTCAAACCTCTGAAGTCCATGTCGCGCCATTCGTTTTTGGGATCGCTCCGAGCCTCCCACGGCGACAATGCCATAGCCCAATATTATCGGCGCCGGCGAGAAGCCGGCATGAAGGAGCATGCCGCCCGATTGACGACGCAACGCAAGATCGTCTCGATCTTGTGGCATCTTTGGAAAACGGGGGAGGAATACGATTTGAAGAAGGTCTGACAAGTCTTTCGGTCGAAGTCTCGCGGAACGATTCGTTTCCTGACGAATCCCCGCGCCATCTCCGAAAGGCCGGCCGGAGAGTCCCGAAGGGGTCATCGGCTCACAGCCACGAAGTCTGGATCGGCCCCGGCCTGTCAGGCCCATTCGTTTCCATCGGCCATCTCGTTCTTCTCGGTCGGGATGAGTCACGCATAGATGACTTGCTGACACAGGAAACCTGTTCGAGATGGAGTGAAGACCCATGACCGCTGCCACGTTCCCTTCGGGGAGCATTCTCGGCGTCTCGACACTATCTACCGTCGACGCCCGGTCCACATCACGCGATGCTCGCCCTTTTACGGGCGACGGGGGGAGTCTATTCCCCTTTACAAGTCTTTTCATAGATGACCCCTTTGCCTTTTTCGGGATAGCGTAATAGTGAACGAGCACTCAAAAAAGGAGGATGAACGGCTATGAAATATGAGGTGATCATAAAATACGACCGCAAGACCGATACATATACAGCTTATGTGCCGGCTCTTTCCGGATGTGTATCTCAAGCAGACACAAAAGAGGATGTTTTGAAGAATATCCGTGTGGCCATCCGCGAATATCTGGCGGCGGTTCGGCGACTGACCAGGCGTGAGCGCGTGATCACGGTGAACGTCTAAGGTGAGTTTATGGGATGCGTCCCACGATCGTGTGGTGAATGCCTTAAAAAAGGCGGGTTTTTACGTGTTACGTGAGGGGAAACACACGAATCTGACGGACGGCACAAGGGTGGTTCAAGTGCCGCGGCATCCGAGATTGAACCGATTTACGATAGAACGGATTTACAAAGGAGCGGGACTGAGTCGTGATGAATTTCGCAATTTGCTTTAGAAAAATTTCATCTCATATCCGACTGACCGGATGGAGGAAGTGTCGTGACCCCCATGGATGGGGGAAATGTCGCGGGAGGCCATGGATGGCCGGAGCGACCGGGCGCCAGGGATGGCGCAGGAGCGACCGATCTGCGTACGATCTGACCTCATGGTTGCGCCCCTGCCGCCGCCTCGCCCTCTCACTCCTGCTCGCCATTGCCTCTTGCCTGTTGCCCGTTGCCTCGCAACCCGCGCATGCCGCCAACGGCACTTGGATAACCCGCACGCCGATGCCGACCGGCCGACATCTAGCGGCCGCCCTCGTATTCGGTGACAGCCTGTACGTGATTGGCGGCTATAACGCCGGTAATTTGTCGACAAACGAGTGCTACGACCGTACCACCGAAACTTGGACAACCAAGGCGGCGATGACCACGGCGAGGACGGCGTCCGGAGCCATGGTCAACGGTAAATTTTATATCATTGGCGGGAATGCCAGCGGCTCCTGTTCCGCGGCCAATCAGGAATATAATCCTGCAACCAATACATGGGCATCCAAACTTTCTATGCCGACGGCCCGATGCTATCCGGGGGTCGTTGCTTTCAACAATCTGATTTACGCCATCGGCGGTACCAACACTGCCGGATCGGTCTCATATACGACGGTCGAAGTCTACAACCCGGCAACTGATTCGTGGACGACCAAGGCTCCTATGCCGACCGGCAGGAGTACACCTGGCGTAGGGGTGGTGGGCGGGCTGATTTATGCTATCGGTGGAGCAACCCACCCTGCCGGCGATCACCTCGTGACTGTCGAATCCTATGATACGGCCACCGATACATGGACCACGAAGGCCCCGATATATCCCGCGCGCTCCAGCGTTGCCGTTACAGTTCTAAACGGTGTTCTATATGCCATCGGGGGAGAAAGCAATGCAATCAGGTATTCAACAATCCATGCATACGACACTGTGGCAGACACATGGGTCTCCAACGCTTCAATGCCGACGGCGCGGAGTATGGCGGGAGCCGTCGTCCTGAACAATTCTGTCTACGTTGTCGGCGGTACTGACACAGGGGAATATGCCCAAATGGAAGAATTCATCCCCGACCCGGTCTGGTACGTCAACGACACCAGCACATCGGGCGACAGTTTCACCACCGCGCAAGGCTCCGACGCGTCGGGTAACGGAACCCGGGCAAATCCATTCCGGACGATCACAAAAGCGTTGAAGTACGCCAAGGCGGGCGAGACGATTTACATCGACGCGGGACTTTACACCGAGACGGTCGTAATCAATGCCGACTCGATTGCGCTGATCGGGAAGGACAGCGGGTCGACGGTGATTGACCCGCCGGGGGCGAAGACGGTCGTCGGTCTCTACGGCATCTACGCCGACACGCAGACGGGGCTTCTCATCAAAAACCTCGGCGTGACCGGCGCTTACGACGGCATCCGATTCGACAATGTCGACCTCTCAACCCTCACCGGCGACAGTTGTTCGTCAAACGGAGATGCCGGGATTTATCTTTTAACCAACTCCGACACCAACACGGTGACGAACATCACGGCCAATTTGGATTCCGTGGGCATCTATCTGTCTTCGAGTTCGAACAACACGGTGACGGGCAACACGGCCAAAACGAATACGAA
>JAHFCY010000175.1 GCA_023249255.1 Candidatus Lindowiibacteriota bacterium
CACACCTGGTTTTCTCTCCCGGAACGGCAGGACATGATCCGCCGGTCTTTGAAAGGCGTGAAAAATGTCCGCGTGGACGCGTACGAAGGACTCCTCGTCGATTACGCGCGGCGGCTCAAGGTTTCCATCGTCGTCCGCGGTCTTCGGGCGGTTTCCGATTTCGACGCTGAATTCAAAATGTCGCTGGCAAACAAGGACCTCGCGCCGGGCGTCGAAACAATTTTCATGCTCACCGACAAACGATACTCCTTTCTCTCGTCCAGCCTGGTCAAGGAAATCGCGCTCTATGGCGGCAGCCTGGCAAGTTTTGTGCCTCCGGCGGTCGATCGCGCGATTCGGGACAAAGTTCGGGAACAGAAACATCGCCGGCTGGATGGCTGACCCATGTTTTTGGACACGATTCGATTCCGCGCCGCTTCGATTCGGAAAACCATCGTCCTGCCCGAGGGTACCGATCCGCGCGTCTTGAAGGCGGCGGCCATGGCGCGGGAGCGCAAGACCGTGGGCGGGATCATCCTCATCGGCAACATGGACGCGGTGCGCGTTGCGGCCCGGGAGGCGGGTGTCGATCTGACTGACATGACGGTTGTCGACCCGCAAACGGACGCGCGGCTCGGGAGTCTCTCCTCCATATTATATACGCGGCGGCGGGCCAAGGGGATGACGGAGGAAGAAGCGCGGCGGCTTGCGGCCGAGCCGTTTTTTTTCGGCGCCCTGCTTCTGGCCGGCGGCGTGGCGGACGCGATGGTGGGCGGATGCTCGGTGCCGACCGCGCACGTCATCCGGGCGGGCCTCTGGTGCCTCGGCTGTTCGGCCGGTGTTCAGACGGTTTCGTCGTTTTTCGTCATGATTCATCCTGATCGATCCTTCGGTCACGGCGGCGTTCTGATTTTCGCCGACTGCGCCGTCGTCATCGATCCAACGCCGGACCAGCTCTGCGACATCGCCGTATCGACCGTCCGGTCGACTCGTGCGCTCCTGCCGGACGTTCCGCCCCGCGTCGGGTTTTTGTCGTTTTCGACCAAAGGCTCGGCCGAACACGATCTGGTGGACAAAGTCCGCAAGGCTCTGGAAAAATTTCACACGACAATGCCGGACGTCCCGGCAGACGGAGAAATGCAGGCCGACGCCGCGCTGATTCCGAATGTCGGCCGGACGAAAGCCCCCCAAAGTGCGGTGGCGGGACACGCGACAATTTTGATTTTTCCGAATTTGGACAGCGGGAACATCGGCTACAAACTCACCCAGCGCCTTGGCCAGACGGCGGCCTACGGTCCGATTTTGCAGGGGTTGGCCAAACCGGTCAATGATCTCTCTCGCGGCGCGTCTGCGGAGGACATTGAGGCCGTCATCGCGCTGACCGCTTGCCAAACTCAGGGGTAGCGTGATTAAACGGTGCGAGTGGTGCGGGGGGGCGGACCAGGGGATGCAGGTTTATCCCGTCACAACCCAGCGGTTTTGGCTGATCGATCCATTTCATAAACGTGACGCGCAATTTTTTGCGTGTTCGGAGGCATGCCGGGCGGAAGCGGACAGATATTACGCCGACTACCATGCCTCGGTCAAAAAGTTCGGATGGGGCATGACGATGTTGTTCTGCACGGCTTATGGGATTTCAATTCCGTTCGGTTATGCGGTGATCCGGTGGACGCTTCCGGCCGCCATCGGTCTTGGCGGCTTCTGGTTGTTTCGCCATCCCTACGCCAACAGTTTCCGGCGCGACGCGGAAGGCTCGCTCAAGATATCCCTGAAACGCTCCCGCCGGGACGCTCGATGGCTCGGAATTGTTTTCGCCTCCCTGTCCGTCGTTTTCATGCTTCTCAATTTCTGGGTCCCATCCCAATTCCCCTTCGAGTAACTCCACCATCTCGATGAATTCCGTCACATCTCGAACCGGCAAGAAGCGCGCGCAAAGCGCGATGTTGGTTCTTCAGAACGGCCGGTCATTCGCCGGCACGGCTTTTGGCGCGGCGTGTGTGGCCGGAGGCGAGTTGGTGTTCACAACATCGCTGACGGGTTACACCGAAGCGCTGACCGACCCGTCTTTTTTTGGACAGATTCTGGTCTTCACCAATCCGCTCATCGGCAACTACGGATTTGAAAAACACCGCATGGAATCCGGCCGCATTCACGTGAGCGGCGTTGTGATTTCGGAGCAGGCCCGGCTTTTTTCGAATCCGCTCGCACGCCGCTCGCTGGACGAGGCACTCAGGCAGGCCGGCGTGCCCGGGATCGAAGGCGTCGACACGCGCGAGATCACGGTCGTTCTGCGAACCGAAGGCTGCCAGAACGGATTGCTTGCACCGGCGCCGCTGTCGCAGGCCGAAATGAAAAAACGGATGGCCGCTCTGCCTGACATGAAAGGTCTCGATCTTTCCGGGCACGTGACGATCCCCAAATCCGAATGGATTCTGCCGAAGAAGCGGTCGGGGATCCGGATCGCTCTGCTCGATTTTGGCGTGAAACAAAATATTCTCAATGAGCTTTTGGCGCGGGGCTCGGCCATCTGGCGCCTGCCGGCATCCACGCCGGCCCGGGCGATATTGAACGCCGGCGTCGATGGATTGCTGTTGTCCAACGGTCCCGGAGATCCCGGTGCGATGGTCGACACATACCAGCGCATCCGGATGATCCTCGGCCGCATTCCGATTTTCGGAATTTGCCTCGGCCACCAGCTCCTTGGTCTTGCCGCCGGCCTCAAAACTTACAAACTCAAATTCGGCCATCGCGGCACAAACCACCCGGTACAGGATATGCGCAATCGCACAATCGCAATCACAACGCAGAACCACGGCTTTTCGGTCCGGCCGCCGGCTCGACCCAATCGCGATCTTTGCATTACTCACAGAAGCCTCTACGACGGCACGGTCGAGGGACTGGAGTTGCCGGGGCATCAGGCATTCGCCGTCCAGTTCCATCCTGAATCGACGCCCGGACCGCACGACAGCATGGAACTCTTTGACCGGTTTCTGGCAGTCTGCCGGAAGGCACGGCGCTGATGCCCCTTCGAAAAGACATCCACACGGTTCTCGTGATCGGATCAGGGCCGATCGTCATCGGCCAGGCTTGCGAGTTCGACTATTCGGGAACGCAGGCCTGTCAGGCTCTTCGGGAGGCGAATATCAAAGTCGTGCTGGTGAATTCGAATCCGGCGACGATCATGACGGATACCCAATTCGCCGACCGGACGTACATCGAACCGCTGACGCCGAAGGTTCTGGAAGAAATCATCCTGCGCGAAAAAGTCGATGCCATTCTGCCGACCATGGGCGGCCAGACGGCGCTCAATCTCGTGACGGCGATGGACGAACGCGGCTTTTTCCGACGGCATCCGGTAAAACTGATCGGCGCGAACATCCGGGCGATCAAAAAAGCCGAGGACCGGGATCTCTTCAAACGGGCGATGGAAAACATCGGCATGGACATGCCCAGAAGCGGCATCGCGCGCAGCGTCGCCGATGCGCGAAAGATCGCGGCCCGGCTGGGATTCCCGCTGATCCTCCGCCCGTCATTCACGCTCGGCGGCACCGGCGCCGGAATCGCAAAAAATCCGAAAGAACTCGACGGCCTCACCGCCCGCGCGCTGGAGCTCAGTCCCGCCAAACAGGTCCTCATCGAGGAATCGCTGATCGGCTGGAAGGAATTCGAACTCGAGGTCATTCGCGATCCCGCTGATAACGTCATCGTCATCTGCTCGATCGAGAACCTCGATCCCATGGGCGTCCACACCGGCGACAGCGTGACCGTCGCGCCTGCCCAGACGCTTTCAGACGAAATGTTTCAAGTCCTGCGCGACCAGTCCAAAAAAATCATCCGTGAAATAGGCGTCGACACCGGCGGCTCAAACATCCAGTTCGCGATCCATCCGAAGACAAACCGCGTCGTCGTGATCGAAATGAATCCACGCGTCTCCCGGTCCAGCGCCCTGGCGTCCAAAGCCACAGGCTATCCGATCGCCAAAGTCGCCGCGCGGCTGGCGCTCGGCCTCACGCTGGATGAGATCGTGAATGATGTGACCGGCTGCACGCCGGCTTCCTTTGAGCCGTCCCTCGACTACGTCGTCACGAAAATGCCCCGCTTCGCGTTCGAAAAATTCGTCCACGCGGACGAAACCCTCAACACGCAGATGAAGTCGGTTGGCGAAGTCATGTCAATCGGCCGCAATTTCAAGGAATCGCTTCAGAAGGCGGTCCGGGGACTCGAGATCGGCCGATGGGGACTCGGCGCGGACGGTCGCGGGATGGAGCCGGACGTTCTCGAAGCCATCCGCGCGGGTCGCGCGTCCAAAAAATTCGGACGATTGAAACGCCTGCTCGATTACAAAATCGTCACCCCCAACTGCGACCGGCTGTTTTCTGTGAAATACGCAATCATGATGGGCGAATCTCCCGCTCGGATCAGCCGTCGATCCGGCATCGATCCGTGGTTTATCGACCAGATTGCGCAATTGGTCGACTTCGAACGCCGCGTGCGCGGCCGGACGATCGGCGACGGCGAAACCAGAGCCGCAAAACTTTGGGGCTATTCCGACGCGCAGATTGCGTGGTTGACCGACCGGAACGCCGCCGCCGTCCGGCGCGAACGAATTCGCCGCAACATCGTGCCGGTCTATTCTCTCGTCGACACATGCGCCGCGGAATTTTCGTCCGTCACGCCGTACTATTACTCGACCTATGCCGGCAATCCGAATGCGTATAGGCCGGCCTGGACCGGGCGGCGCGTGAAACCGCCCGTCATGATTTTAGGCGGCGGGCCCAACCGTATCGGCCAAGGCATCGAATTCGATTACTGCTGCGTCCATGCCGCCATGACGCTCCGGAAAATGGGCCGGCCGGTCGTCATGGTCAATTGCAATCCCGAGACAGTCAGCACCGATCCGAACGTCTCCGACCGGCTGTATTTTGAGCCGCTCACGTCGGAGGACGTTTTGAATATCGTTGACCGTGAAAAACCCGAGGGGGTCATCGTGCAATTTGGCGGCCAGACGCCCCTCAATCTCTGCGCCGATCTGGCGCGGGCCGGCGTTCGAATCCTCGGCACGTCGCCGGCTGACATCGACCGGGCCGAGGACCGGAAAAAATTCGACGAGGTCTTGAATCAAACCGGACTGCTCCGTCCAGAAAACGGCATGGCAACCACGATCGATCAGGCTCGGGCAGTCGTGAACCGTCTCGGATTTCCCGTGCTCATTCGGCCGTCCTACGTGCTTGGCGGTCTCGGCATGGAAATCATTTTCGATCAGCAGGGTCTCGACCGCTATCTGGCGCACGCGTTCCCGTCGGCTTCGCCGATGATGCTCGCCGGCGCGGACCGGCCCGCCACGAGCCGCGTGTCGATTGACAGGCCGATTTTGATTGACCAGTATCTCCGGGGGGCGATTGAAATCGACGTGGACGCGGTCAGCGACGGCCGCGACACAGCCGTGATCGGAATTCTCGAGCACGTCGAAGAAGCCGGCGTGCATTCGGGTGACGCCGCCTGTTTCTATCCGCCCCTGCATCTGACGCCGCAAGAGATATCGGATATCCGGGAAGCTTCCTGCACGCTGGCGAAAAATCTCCGCGTCCGCGGACTGATCAACATTCAGTTCGCTCTGCAGGACGGCACGCTGTTCGTTCTCGAAGTCAACCCGCGCGCTTCCCGGACCGTGCCGTTTGTCTCCAAGGCCTGCGGGGTGCCGCTGGCGGCCATGGCGACCCGCATGGCACTGGGCGCGAATCTTCGCTCGTTCCTCGATCCTCGCGCCGATTATTTTCCGAAAGTTTATTGCGTCAAGGAATCTGTATTTCCGTTTTTAAAGTTCAGCAACACCGATATCGCGCTGGGACCGCAGATGCGGTCGACCGGCGAGGTCATGGGCATGAGCGCCGACGCCGGACTGGCCTTCGCCAAATCCCAGGAGGCGGCGGGGTTTCCCCTCGCTCTGCGCGGCCGGGTCCTCATCAGCGTTCAGGATCGCGACAAGCCGCATTTTGTTCACGTTGCGCACGAGCTGTCCGAGTTGGGATTTTCGATCATGGCAACGCCGGGCACGGCGCATTTTTTTACCGCACATGGAGTGCGGACTCACATCATGCCGCGAAACGGCGTTCGTGACAGCGTGTTGCGCATGATTCGCGAGGGCGCGCTTCAGATGTTCCTCAACACATTCCGGTCAACTGCCGGCCATTCCGATTTTCGTGAGATCCGCCGCGCCGCAATGATCCACGGCGTGCCGGTGATCACCACCGTCGCGGCCGCCCGATGCGCGCTTTTGGCCATCCGGTCTCTGCGGACTAAACCCCGCGACTACCACTGCCTTCAGGATCTTAACGGAAAATTTAGCCGCGTTTGAGGTTGATCGCGTTCTGGGTCAGTTCGTCTGCGGCCCGGATGGCCTTCCCGCTGAACTGGAACGCGCGCTGGAAAGCAATCAGATCGGTGAGTTGGTCTTCAAGACTGGCGTTGGAATATTCAAGATTCTTTCCGAGTATCTGGATCGAACCCTGCGGCAGCTGGTCCGGCGGAAGAACCGTTGCCGTGCCCGACGCGATGGTCTCAAAAAACGCCGTGTCGCCGCCGCGGGAGAGCCCGCCGGGATTTCGAAACGACGCAATCGCAACCTGTCCAAGATTTCGCTCCCGGTGGTTGCTGAAGGCGCCCCGCAGGACTCCCTGCGGGTTAAAGTCGAACTGGACCAGATTGCCTTCGAGATTACCGTCATAGGCCACCACGTCAAGCGCCGAAGGCCCCGAGTATTGCTTCACTTCCGTGATCGCCGGGGTAATCTTGAGTTCATCCAACGCCGACGTCGGCTTGAATGTGATGTCCGGCATACTCGACGACGACTCATAGACGCCCACGGCGTCGAACCGCGCGTCTCCCGTGTAAAGATTCGTCCCCGTTGTCACCGCAGGATTGGTGAAGGTGTCGGACGCGAATTTGTAATCGACCAGAAGACTGGTCAGCGAGGATATTTTTTTGGAATACGATGGCGAGAAAGTGATCTGGTTGTCTGTGACGCTGTATTGCCCGATGTCGCTTTCGATGCCCACGGTGCCCGCTGTGATCGCGTCGCCGGTGGTGAACGTCAGGCCCGGAACAATCTCATTTCCGTGCGCCAGCGAATAGGTGGTGT
>JAHFCY010000176.1 GCA_023249255.1 Candidatus Lindowiibacteriota bacterium
GTAACCGGTAATGTCGCGTCATGGCTTGTCGAGCGGCAACTTCGATTGAGCCGCGGCCTGGTCGACCTGTCGAAAAAGACGGGGCATCTGGTCATCTGCGGATGGCGGCAGGACATGGCGGTCGTCCTCGACGAAATTTTCAAGCTCAACCCTCGCCTTCAAAACGACGAGGTGGTGATCGTCTCTCCCATCACGCAGGAAACGCTGGACACATTCAAAACTATGGAACGATTCGCGGGAATCCGCATTCTGCGCGGAGATTATTTTGTCCAGTCGATGCTGGAACGCGCCGGCGTGAAAGGCGCGACCCGAGTCCTCATTCTCGCCGATGCGTCTGGCGCCGCGCGGTCGGCAACCGAAGTCGACGCGAAAACCGTCATGACCGCCATGACCATCGACCGGATTGCGCCCGACCTCTACGTCGCTGCGGAACTGCTGGACACCCGGTTTGAAATCTATCTGCATATGGCGCATGTCGATGAGATCGTCTATTCGAATGAATACGCCAGAATTTTGCTGGTCAACAGCATTAAAAGCTCCGGGATGGCCCATATCATTTACGACCTGCTGGACATCGGGACCGACGCCCGGATTGTCACCGTTCCCCTGCCCGCCGCTCTGGTGGGAAAAAACTTCGCCGAGGTCGCCGCATACTGCAAGTCGGAGCACCGCGCGATCGCCATCGGGCTGGTTGAAAACACGGGCAAGATCCGGGAAATGAAAAAGGAGGCCCTGCGCGAGGCCCAGAAAAATCCGAATACCCGCACGGTACTCCGAAATCTCAAGGAGGTCCGGGCCATCGCCACCAATTCGCCGGTGATCAATCCGCCAAAAAATTACGTGGTCAAGCGATACAGCCGCGCCGTCATCGTCGCCAACGAGCAGACGGACCGGCGAACTGCGCCGAAGGAGGCCAGCCATGCAGCCAACGGATGAGCTTCGGGACAAACTCAAAAACATTCCACTCTTCAAAAAAATAGCCGAACAGCCCGCGTTACTGGATCGAGTCATCGCGGTTCTTGAACCCCGGTCGATCCCCAAGGGCCGGAAGATCATCGGCGAGGGCGATACCGGCGAGGAGATGTATATTCTGCTGAAAGGCGAAATCGAAATTTCGAGATTTACGCTCGAGAAGGAAAGTTATACGGTCGCGAAACTCAATGACGCCATGAACATTTTTTTCGGCGAATTGGCGCTGGTCGACAACGACAAGCGGTCGGCCACCGTCACCGCCCTGACCGACTGCGAGATTCTCGTCCTCACCCGCGCTAAATTTCTGGAACTCGGCAGGGATCACTCCGACATCGGCTGGAACCTCGCTCTCGAAATCGCCGCCATGGTCTCGGGGCGCCTGCGGAAAGCCAACGAGGACTCGCTCGTTTTGTTCGAAGCCCTGCTCAATGAATTGAAGGAATAGAACCCTACCAGCTCAACTCCGTTTTTCCTTTGAATGTCTCCCAGCGGCAGACCGTTGCCTGTTCGGCGTCGTCATAGACCGGCGCGGACGGCGCGGACGGCGCTGACGCGCTCGATTTAATCTCGTTCAGCCGGCGAAACATGAACTGGATATCGACCGGCCGCTCGTCCCGTGACTCGACCGTCAGCCGGCCATGTTCGCCGTCCTCCGAAACCTGCGCGCTCAAGCCCTCCCACGTTGACATGCCGCCGGCGCCGCCCGGCCACACTTGAATGACGCGCCGGTCGTCCAGCGCCGTGACGTCTTCGGCCATGCCCGCGGTTCGACGGATCAGCGTGTCGATGGATTTTGGAATCATCGGAATCACCGAGCCGGCCCGGACGAACAGCGGCAGCCGGTCAAGCGGTGCATGGACTTCGATCTTCTGTTTGCCGTCCAACTCATCGCCGGTCCAGTAATCGATCCATCGGCCGGCCGGCAGATACACCGTCCGGTACGTCCCGCCCTGATACATCGGCGCGACAAGAATGTCCGGCCCGAAAAAATACTGGAACGGGTGGGCGGCGGCAACCGGATCGTCCTGCGCAGCCAGAACCATCGGCCGGATGATCGGCACGCCCCGCGAAACGGCCTCGTGGGCGGCCTCATAGATATATGGAAAGAGCGCCGTGTGAAGTTTGGCGAACGTCCGGTAAATGTCGAGCGTTTCCGTGTCGAAATCCCACGGTCCGAGATTCGACGTCATGTGAACCATCATGAGCGGCGAGAACGCGCCAAACTGCGTCCAGCGGATGAACACCTCTTTCGTCGGGCGACCCTGATATCCCGCGATGTCGTGCCCCCAGAACGGGATGCCCGACAGCGCGGCGGTCTGGCCCGCGAGGATCGCGGTCGGCAATCCGTTCGTGTACGAAAAATCGGCGTAGTTGTCACCGGCCCAGCAGAACGGATATTTTTGAGTTCCCGAAAATCCCGGCCGGGCCAACAACGTGCCATTGCCGCCGAGTTGCGTCTGAACGTACTCGTGCATGGTTTTCAGATACAGCGCGGCATATCGGTTTTTCATTTCCAGCGCCGTTGATCCGTCGCTGAATACGGCGTCCTGAACGAAATTGCCCTCGCCGTCATCGCATTTGAACGCGCGAGCGCCCCATTCTTTCGTTTTCGCGACTTGCTCCTGCCACCATTTCACGGCGGCCGGATTCGTGAAATCGACCAGCCCGCCCTCGCCCTTCCACCACGACGATTTCATGACCGAGCCGTCCGCCATCCGGACCAGATATTTTTTCGCGGCGGCTTCCGCGTAATTGCTCGTCGGATTGGCCGAGATGCCGGCCATGTCGGTCACGTTTTTGGAATTGACGAACGGCGTCAGCCAGAAACACGGATAAAATCCGAGCGCTTGCACGCGGTCAAACATCGCCCGGGGATCCTTGAACTGGGCCCGGTTCAGCACGAAATCGTTGTAGCCTTCTTCCCAGGGGCTGTCGATGACGAGGACGGACGCGGGCAGATCGTTCGCTCTCGTCAGCTCGACGTCCTGCAAAATCTCCTCGCGATTTTTATGCACATCGCGGCTTTTCCACGGCGCAAAGGCCCACGCCGGAGGCAGGGACGGGCGGCCTGACGCGGCGGTGTAGGCGTCGAGGATGTCGGCGAATCCGGGGCCCGCAAAAAAAACCATGGTGAAATTTTTTCCGGGATACCGAATGATGCACGTGGTCCGGTCCGTGGCGTTCAGGTCAAACGTTCCGGGCTCGAAGTTGGCTATCCAGATTCCGTATCCCGCCGTGCTCATATAGAACGGCGCCGGCTTGTACGATATCGACCCTTTTTCTTCGGGATGATCGATGCTCGACATCGGCAGAACGTACCCCTTTTGATTCAGCGCCTGAAATCGCTCGCCGCCCCCGTAATACGCGCTGTTGTCCGGAACGCGCAGTTGAAACCCGTGAGACCGCCCATCGCGCGGGATCCACGTCGCCGAAATCGCCCGCGGACCCACCACTGTAAACTGCACGGTGACATCCGGATTTTTGAAAATCATCCGGGCTGTGTCAGCCGGCGCGAACCGGTCCAGCGGATGGCCGTCCATGCTGATGGCCGGCAGTTTCAGGCTGTTGATGATCCGCCGGTCCCGCCCGTAAATGACGGGCGACACCGCGCCGGACGCGGGATCGAACCGGAATTTCAAAAATTTTGTATCGATTTGAAATTCTCCGCCGGAACCGGACGATTCGGAAAGGCTGTACACGGAATTTCCGTCGACGTCCCGATCCGCCACGGACGGATCGGCATGCCAACTTGAGTTACCGGCAGTGTCAGCCTCGACGAATTTGTATCGGAAGAGGTCCGTGCCGATGGTCACCGTCTTGCGCCAGATCCCGCCGGCTCCACGGATCATCTCAAACGCCGGATCGGAAACTTTTCCGCCGCTGTTGTTCCCCCATCCGTTGAAATCGCCCGCCAGATAAACCTTCTGCGCGGATGGCGCGCTGTACGTGAACAGCACGCCGCTGTCGGCGCGGCGGGGGGGATCGGCCCACGCCGAAGCCGAAGCGGCGATGGCAAGAACCACCGCAAGTAAAGTTGTTTTGACGGTTGGATTGTTCAGTCGGAAGGAAGTCAACCGGTGATGAATTCTCCGCCGTCGACACCGAGGACGTTCCCCGTCACCCAGTGCGTCTGGTCCAGACACATCGCGGCGATGAATTCCGCGACGTCGTGAGGCGTGGTCGTTCGCTTGTGCGGGTTCATCTCCAGCGCCCACTGGATCATCCGTTCCTTGCCCGGAATTTTTTCCAGCGCCGGCGTCGGCGTGATCCCGGCCCGGATGGCGTTGCAGGTGATGCCGTGCGGCGCAAGTTCCAGCGCAAGCTGGCGGATGTGCGACTCGAGGGCGGCCTTGGCGGACGACACCGCCCCATACGTTTTCCACACGCGCGTCGATCCGGCGCTCGTCATGGCCATGATGCGGCTGCCTTTGGCCAGAAGCCCCGCGCGGACGAGGTCCTGGGTCCAGTAGACGAGGCTGTGCGCCATGACGTTGACCGTCATGTCCATCTGTTTTGGATTGATCGCGTCCTTTGATTCAGCGGCGATAAATGGCCGGAGCGTCCCGAACGCGAGCGAGTGCAGAAGAATTCTCAAAGGCTGGGAACATTTTTTTCGAATCTCGGCCAGGACCTCGGCGCGCTTGTCATCGTCCGCCGCGTTGCCGTTGAAATACATCGAGTCGGCGCCGAACGACCGGATGGTCGACTGGATCTCCTTGACGTGTTCCAGACCCTGCGCGCGGTCGAAATGAACGCCGAAAATGTTCATGCCGCGCTTCGCCAGCGCCAGCGACACAGCCTCGCCGAATCCGCTCGACGCGCCCAGAATCAAACCCCATTGTCCCGCAAACACTTTGTCAACCATAAGGTGTCCCTCTTTACATTATCGATTGAAAATTGACAATGACGACGGTTTGGATATGATGGGTTCCGGAGAAATCAATGGGAAGCGAACACGAACAGGAAATCGATCCGATCAAAACGAATCCGAACAGCCACAAGGCCATCGGCGTGGTTGCCCTGATCCTTCTGCTCGGCGGACTTGGATACTATCTGCGCGGCAGTCCTCTCACGATGCGCCGAATGCAGTGTCCTTTTTCCGGCAAGACAGGCATGACAGCCTGCCCGGCCATGCAGACCACGCCGGCATGCTCCGAGCCGAGTGACGCGGACAAGGACGCGGACGCGTCAAGCCCCTGCGCGGCGAAACCCTGCGAGGGGATGTCAGCGCCGGCGGAGAAATCCGACCAGCCTCGATAGATCTAAACGATCAGATCGACTTTGTGACCGACGCCGAGCGCCGCGGACAATGGGGTGATCTGTTTCGGCTCTTCCGCCGTGAATTGCATCGCCTGATGGCCGCCCTCGGCGACCACATCATAGCGGGGCGTCAGTCCGGAATTCTTGGCGGCCTCAAGACTGTTCTCGATAGGTTTCAGTTGCATCGAAGTAATCCCTCCACTCATCCTTGTGTGCGCCGGAAATCCGAGGCGATCGTGTCGATCGAGGACCCGGCTCGTGTTTCATCCGTAATGCATCCATTGTACGCGATTTGGCGCGTCGAGTCAAATCGTTCATGACGTACGACACCCTCATCGTCGGCGCGGGCGTGATCGGTTGCGCGACCGCCCGGGCGCTGGCCGCGGCCCGGCCGGGCTGGAAAATCCTCGTTCTCGAAAAGGAACCGGACGTCGCGAGGCACACCAGCGGCCGAAACTCCGGCGTCATCCATTCCGGATTCAACGCCAAACCGGGCACGATGAAATCGAAATTTTGCGTGGAAGGCAACCGGCGGCTTCGGGAATTCTGCACGTCTCGCGGCGTGGCAATGATGGAAGTCGGCACGGTCGTCGTCGCGGTTGACGATGGAGACGAGGCGGTTCTTCAGGAAATCCTCCGGCGCGGGACAGAAGCCGGCGTGCCCGGACTTGAACTCATCGGCCGCGCGCGGCTCGCCGAAATCGAACCGTTCGCCCAGGGGTACGCGGCCCTCACTTCACCGACCGGATCGATTGTTCACAGCACGGGCGTGGTCAAGGCGTACGCGGCGGCGGCGCGGGATGCAGGCGTCAATTTTGCGTTTTACAAACGCGTCGACGGCATCGACGTGTCCGGCGAAGGATTTCGCGTCCGCGCTGACCGCGAATCCTACGATTGCGCGCGGTTCGTCAACTGCGCCGGCCTTCAGGCCGACCGCATCGCCCACATGTTGGGCGTCGCGGAGGACTTCACGATCGTTGCGTTTCGGGGAGATTATTACAAACTGTCCGACGCCAAATCCCACCACGTCCGGTCGATGATCTATCCTGCGCCGAACCTCACCTATCCCTTCCTTGGAATTCATTTCACCCGGAAAATCACCGGCGACGTTCTGGCCGGTCCCAACGCCGTCATCGCCTTCGGCCGCGAATCATACCGGGCGCTGGATGTGCACCTGCGGGATACGATCGGAATGATTGCGGACACGCGATTTTGGAAAATGATTTCCGCCAAAGCTTTTCGGACGCTGGCATGGGGCCAGCTCAAGACAACGCTTTTTCGGCGGGAATTTCTGCGGCAGGCGGGGAAACTGCTTCGCGGCGTCGAAGCCGGAGATTTCACCTGCGCCCAGAGCGGCAACCGCGCCCAACTCGTGAACCGCAGCGGAGAACTCGTCGAAGACCTGCTGATCGATTTCCACGGCCGATCCACACACGTCCTCAATGCCGTCTCGCCCGGCCTCACATGCTCGTTGCCGTTTGCGGATTATGTGGTCAGTGAAATATTGAAAAGGGAGTGAAAGGGAAGAGGTCGGACTCCCCTCCCGCAATTGAGGCGACAATCTCGACGCGGTCATTCGAACCCAGGGCCGAGTCGAGTCCATCGAGAAATCGGACGTCTTCATCGTTGATACAGCTTAAAAAATGATGGTTGATCTGCCCGTCGGCGCTCAATATCATGGATTTTACGCCGGCAAATTTGCCGTCAAGGCGGTCGATCATCTCACGGACGGTCTTCGCTCTGACTGACACCTCCGAGTTTTGCCCCGTCATTTTTAACATCATCGTGGGAATTTTGACTTTGATCGACATGGTCAACGCTTATAGTACCACTCTGTGAATGCCCGGCCCAACCGCATGTCCATCAGCCTG
>JAHFCY010000177.1 GCA_023249255.1 Candidatus Lindowiibacteriota bacterium
GTGTCCCCATATAGTTCAGGAATGTTCCACCGGAGGCGGTGAAGCCCGTTCGTTCTCCAAGTTCTTCTCTGGTCATCCACTCTGGGTAGACCTCTACCAGAGTATCCAGCATGGATTTTTCGCCCGCCCTGAGCGCATTCCTCCACATCGTCAAAACCTCCTCCGTCGATTGCGGCGGGAGTGGAACATCCGATCCCAGATAGTCAAATCCAGACCTCGTCAATTCGACGTCGTTACCATTCACGGAAATGAAATTCAGACGCTTCAACGCCCCAAAGTAATTTGCGTATGTGCCGCCGGATGGCGTAAACCCAGCCAACGTTCCAAGTTGTGTGCGGGTCAGCCTAGTGGGGTAACGTCGCGCCAATACCTCCAACATCCTTTTTTCTCCCGCTCGTAATTGGCCGGCGTCTTCTGTCGGCACTGAATTTCCCGTTGACACAACGCGGTCGATGACTCGCGCGACGGGTGTTGCCAGACGGGATGGGGGATGGGCGGCCGGGGTAATAGTGCCGTGGTTGCTCTGGGATTTGGCCAAGGCCGCACGAATGTCGGCGACGATTGACGACACCCCCTCGCCGACCTCTGAGAGTTTGGAGGTGATTTTTTCGAGGCGTTTAATCTGCTGGTCTTTCAGAATTGGAACTTCGACACGTTCCACTTTACGTTCAACTTGAGTTTCACGGACAACCTGGCGTGTCGACTGTCTTAATTGAATCTCAAGTTCACGCACCTTCTGACGCAAATCTCCTACGGTCTTCGCTTCCTCCTCGGCCTCTTTGGGCAGGTCGACCAGCTTCGGCAGGAGGGCCTTGAGCTTCGATGGAGGCGGGGGCGGAGCGGCGGAATACTTCGCCGACCCCGGCTCGGGATGGGTGGTCATGACAGATCCAACGCGAACCATGATTCGATTTTTGGAGACCGCCCGCCCCAACGCGTAGAAGTGTCCCGGTTCGAGGGTTTTCATCTCCTGAAAGAAATCCGGCCGCTCAGATCGTGGGATGCTCAAGGTGTCAGCCGCCCGGTCGAGATCCAAATCTTCGAACGTCGGACCGATGAATCTGTTGAGCAGTTCGGCTGTTGCGTCCTTGCGGAGTTTGGAGAGCCGTTGCGTGGCCCAGCCGGCGCAGAACCCGCGCTTACGGCCGCGTGTGGCCAGATCAATCATCGCGTCGGATGCCTCAGATTCACCGCACCCTTTCTCCGGGCAGAATTGGTGGGCCTCATCCACGATTACAAGAGCCGGCCGCCAGAGATTTTTCGGGGCGTCCACCAAGTTCTCCAAAAAGAGGCGCACCCATTTATGTCGCTCGCCCCGTTTCATTTCGTAGAGGTCACAGATCGCGGATGCCCCAAGTTCGAGCAGTTTCTTGGCGACCAGTCCAGCCGATCTCGGGTCTGCTGGCGTTTCTCCACCCTTTCCGACCAATACGAAACCGAACTTTTCGCGAAGCGTGGCGAACTCACCCTCCGGATCAATCAGAATGATGGAGACCTTACCGAAAGCTTGTTCGGCAAGACGGCGGATCAACCACGACTTCCCTCCGCCGGAATTTGCTTGAATCAGTAGTCGCGCCCGCAACAGGACGTTCAAGTCGAGCGTGAGCGGTTTGTCGCCCGATTTGCCGAGAAGAATTTTCATCCTGCCGACTCTGGCGCTGGCCGGGACCCGTCCACCTGTCTAAGTCCAGAGACGCGCGGCCAGTAGAGCACAGGTGATGCTTTTGATGTCTGTCCGGGGACGGAAACCAAGTAGGACTCCTCGTTGCGGGGCAATGAGCTTGAGTCGATGGGATGCAGGATATGTGTGTCGGCCAACAGGCGGCCATCCGGATTGCCGGCGTCAAAAAGAAAATTGTGGGGTCGGACATTCGGCAGTACGATGGCCACCACCTTTCCACTCTTTTCCCTGGATCGACCTCCTGCCTGACTTACCCAACTGACTTGCTGACCAATTTCAAATTTCATAATGTAACCTCCGGTATTGGATTTTTGGGTGGTGCAACCACCCAGCACAACTCGAATACATTCTCCGCTTTCACTTCATCCTGGTTCCACGTCGTCAGGATTTTCGGAGAGTGGATAGCAAAGGGCGCCGCAATTGGGACATTCTCCAGACGGGACCAATCCGCCCGGCTCAACGCGCTCGAAATAATCTTGGATTGTGTTCAGCGCCGAGGCGGGATAGTCCTCACCGCAGTTGGCGCATTCGTGGCGACCATCGTCGGGATCAACCGGCCGAACCTCCGACTGGCCCGGAAGGCCGGCCGGATCAGAAATCCACGGGTAAAACGCGAGTCTCTCTTCTTCGGTCATGCCGAAGGCGTCCTGAACGGCTTCGCGCACACGGGCGACTTTTTCGATGTCCCAAGGGATGGGATCAGCAATTGGATTCCCCAAAAGTTCCTGAAACAGACCGTGAATCGCGGTGTCCACTTCGTCCTGCCTCTGCAATTGCTCTCTCGTCAATTCCGGCATTTCGAGCACCTCCTGATATTTAGCAGGCGGATGATGGGAGCGGGGGCATCATCACCCATCACCATCTCAGCCGTCCGCCGCGGCTACCGTGGTTAGTGGCCTCAGAATCTCCACGCACGTGATTTTTTAGGTGCGACTCGGCGGCCGGTCGGTTTCAACCACACGCCGCCCACAAGATGGGTGATGACCCCTGCGGGTAATCACTTGTGGCCCATCCGCCCAAACCTTGTCCGTTGTCCAGACACATCCGCCTTGTCGCTTCATTTGTTTGATTCCACCTATCCATCACCGCTTTTCGAGTGCGACACGGATATCGTTCTCCGCCGCAACCATTTCGTCGTATGCAATTTTGGACTTTATCCTTAAAGGATAGCCACACCGCACCAGTGCGATGAACCCAAAGGCGCTGTCTATCGCTTTCGGCAGATTTGATGCGATATCCGTTCCCGGTGTACCCACCACTTTGGTGATACGAGGGTGCGCCGCCGCCCATCGTGTAAGTTTTTTGAGTGCGTTCAATAATTCTTTGTTCGGCAAACACCGAATACGTTGTTTCCACGTGCGCCCCCATCCTTTGCGCGTCAGGACCAATTCTTCTCCGGGTTTCATTCGCAACACACGGGAAGCCTCGACCTTCCCAAGCGTAAGCACTACTCGGAGGTGCCTGTCCATCGTGCTCAGAGGAGCAATCTCGGCGATTTTGGCCTTGCGATTGCGCTCGTTCTCTGCCACAAGAAAACTCACTGGCTGCATGAGCCACGCGCCACCATTGGACCGAGGAACGAATTCCAGCAAGCCGGTAATGCGAGTTTCAGAGACAACGTGTTCCGAGTTGCCAGAAACACGAGTGACGTCCACCGCCTCGTACTTGGTCAGGACACTCCGGGCATCCACTGACCGCATGATTATGAGTTCACCCCTACTCCGGCGAGTTGTTGTGCATGGGCGATACTCCTTGAGTTGCGGTATGCCTGCCAGCAACCAAGACTCGGTGCCCAACGGAAGCCACAGGACTTCAAGGACGTCCGAACCTCGGCCGCAGGTTTTCCGGGAAAGTAGAGGCGTATCCGGTTCTCGGCGGGGACATCCTCCAACCGCACACCGGTCTCCCCTTCGGCTTCGGTTGCCGGTAGGGCCTGATTCCGCTCGATTGCAACGAGCCGAAGTTTCATGCGCTGGATGTTCGCGTTGTTGTTCGTGAGTGCGTAGGCCGGAAAGCCGACCCGCCCGCTCCAATCCCGGGTCAAGAGTTTTCTCGCCTGATCTTCCGGATGACCAAGGACAACGAGGGCGGCGACTTGGGACTCCACGCCTTCCTTCGCATGTTTGCGGATCGCGTCGTTTACGGCTTTCATGGTCACCTGTAATTTCTCTGCCTCGGCGATTTTCACCCGAAGCCGCGACACAGCGTCATCATCCCCGGCCATGATCGGGCGAAGTTCCGGACAGAGAGTCTTGCGGATGGCGGCAAGCGCCCGGGTTCGGAACTCCATCCGCTCGGCCATTCTCCGGTCGGCAATCTCGGACCGCTTCGCCATCCGCCGAGCTGGAAAATTGGATGGCCCGGCAATCATCGTCGACACACATCGAGCCCGGCTGGACAGCATCTTCACATTGCGCCGGCGGTATCCATCCCGATAGCGCGCGAATTCCTCGTCAAGCTGTGTGCGTTTCTCCGGGGTGTCTGCCAGTTTTGAGAGTGCGGCGTAATCCTCGGCCAGTTGTGCGGAATAAGAGTCGATTTCCTGTTGGGCGCGTTTTTCAGGAACAAACGAAGTTCCCGCGTGAGCGGCACGGGCAAGGTCACGCGGAATGTCACTCACGTCATTTCCCCCCGTATACAACGGACGCCGGTCAATCATGCGGCTTTTTCCTCGTCTTTAACCTCGACCGTCCACTGCGGCATAGACCTAAAACCGGCGAGACGCTCAGCCATTGTGTCGATTCCGGCCGCGGGGACACCGTGGATGTTCCGTTTGACGCAGATTGCCGGATCGGCGACGATGCGAACGATTTTGACGTCGTAGTGATATGCCTGGGCTATTGCATGATATGGCGCAATCTCAACAGCCGTCGTGTTCGTATTGTCCACGACGATCGTGTCCACGCCTGCCGCACAAGCCTCGATAAAAGCCAGAAGGCATTTGCCGTGGGCGACCTGTGGGTTTGTAGCGTCGAAGTGGTAGACACCGCAGCTATCCACGCGGAAATGATCCGCCGACACGACGAGGTGTTTGGTATCTACAAGGTTCTGGATGATCCATGTCGATTTGCCGGATCCGGGGATGCCCTGCATGATTATGACTCGTTTCATCTTCATTCCCCCTCCTCGATTGCCGTTGTATTTTGTAGCGCCAATGCGGCGGCCATCTCGGCGCTCTCGTGCATGTTTCCGTCAAGCAATGGTCTCGTCTCAGCAATCATTTCCCGAACATCGCAATCATTTTTTGTGTCCATTGGGTCAACCTCCGTCGGTGTCATTGATTCCCCCTGCCCTGTAGCACAGGTTCCGCCGATGTCCCTTGAAGGCCGGTCTGCTCAGGACAAAAACTCAATTTCTCTTTTTCTCCGGGTGGTACAGGGTTGGCTGCCCGCCCAGAACGGAACCCAGGAGATGTGAATGAAGACACCAGTGCGGCGATGGTCATATCGGGAATTCCGGCCCTCCGCTCGTCTTCGACGAGCCCGGCAATGTCGCGGTATCGGTAGGACACGGCACGTTTGTTGTCCTTCACCTCCTCAACCTCGTGGGGCAATGCCTCACGGGAAAAGAAGCGGTTTCCAAGCAGGCAACGTTGTTTCAACACGTTTTCAGGCCAAGCCTTGTCGAAGTTGTAGAGAACGTGGATGAGATAGATGTGATTGTCATGTTGCACCAATTTTGCCTGTCCGGGCTTCCTCGCCTTGGCCGTGCATTTGTAATATCCGATCTTCATGTCACGCCGCCTTCGCCATTTTCGTTCGGGCTGTGATTCGTGTCGACTTGGTCTCAACCTTCAACAACGACATGCAGAGCGCCTTCGCCAGCTGGACCGGGACTGCGTTTCCGATCTGTTTCACGGCGTCTGTTTTTGTACCGGAAAATTTATAGTCGTCGGGGAATGACATGGCCCGCGCGAGTTCATGCGGTTGAAGCATTCGAAATCGGATGTCGATACCCATACCTTTCTTCTTTGGAATGACCAGCGCGAACCGATCTTTCGTTGTTATGGTCGCTAATGGTTTTTTTACAGAACGAGTGTTGTCACCGTTGCCGTAGTAGCTCTGGATGAAGGGTTCAACGAGAGCGATCGCGCCGGCGGTGGCTACTGTGGGTAGTGGTTTGTCGATGCTTCGCGGTGCCGAACAGGATTGTTGGCCGAGGATGAACGGTTGTGCGAGGGCAAATCCATTTTTGGTTGTTATGGTCGGCAGGGGCTTTTTTAGTGAATGCACTCTTGGCGCCTGCCCCTTTCGCTCACCGTGTCCTACTTGGACTATGAAGGGTTCGACCAAAGCGAATTCATCGCGTGTCAGAATTGTCTTCATGGGGTCATCAAGGCTCATGGCTTGGGCTCGATAGCGAGGGCCACCGACTGCAATAAGAAATGGTTCGCATAGGCCCACATGATTCGAGGTCGTGAGAGTAGGAACGGGACCGTCAAGGCTCCGGTTGTAGCAGTTATCCCCACTCCGATCCTTGGTTTTGTTGAGTACCGTGAGGTAAGCACCGCCGCCAAATTTTCGCAGGCCGGCCATGATGCGCTTCAAGGTGTTCGGGGCCAGCGGACGTTTGCGACTGAAGATGCTCTCCGCCGGCAAATTCCAGTCGATGATCTCCTTTGCCGCACGCCATTTTTTGCGCTTGCCCAGCAATGTCTCTTCGCCGTCCTGGGTATGAGTTGGTTCCGGCCACACGATCGGTCTGCGCCCGCGACGGGCGATGATGAACAATCGCTCCCGTGTTGTCGGGTCTCCGTAATCTGCCGCGTTCAGGATTCGATCTTCCACCTTGTACCCGAGACTACGAAGGGCATTTAGAAACGCCTGATAGGTCTCGCCTCTCCGACTGCGGAGTGGGTGACCATCGGAACCAATCGGACCCCACGTGCGATATTCGGGAACGTTCTCAATCAGAATGTTGTCGATCTTGAGCAGTTCGGCCCAGCGAAGGAGATGCCATCCTGATGCGCGGGATTGATCGTGAACCGGACGACCGCCTCTGGCCACAGAATGATGCGTGCATTCAGGCGATGCAACCAAGAGATCGAGATGTCCACCCGGAACTACCCTGCGGGGGTCCACTCCATCCAGCGACGAACAGACGTGCTCGGCGTAGGGATGGTTGGCAGAGTGCGTGGCAATTGCAATGTTCCAGTGGTTCACCGCCACCAGATCAACAGTCGCGCCCAACTGTTCCGCGGCTCTTTGAAGTCCGGTCGATGTTCCACCCGCCCCACAAAAAAGATCGGCGGCATAGATTCTCTTTTTGCACGGTGACGCGCGCATATACATCACGCCTCCCGCAAAGCCCACAAGCCCGGAGAAATTCGGGCGAAGTGAAGTTGAAGAACCTGTCGCACTTTTCACGCCACC